>CAZHCH010000055.1:0-20036 GCA_964530985.1 uncultured Pirellulaceae bacterium
ACCTGCGACACCAGCTTTAGGAAAGCTGTGCTCTATCCACTGAGCTACAGGGGCGGGCTTTGTTTAGGTTTCGGGTGACCAACTTTTCAGATGAAGCTGTTTTTACTAATGGTTGCGACTGGCCGTTGCAGTGTCTTGATTAGTATGCGTCGCCATTTCACGGACGCGAATTCTAATCGCCAGTGTACTTTCAAACCATCCCTGCTGTTCACGCTTAACCGAAGGTATTGACAACGGGGCCTAAGAGTACCAGTACCAAACTTGCGGTGGAGAATTTTGCCGTGTAACTAAGGTGTGACAATAGATCGTGCTAGATCGTGGTACTTACAAGATCGTCACAGATACTTATTCATCGAGATGAACGTTGGCCTGATGAGCCATTTCAATCACTGAGCTGCTCTAGAAAGCTGGGTCCAATACCAGCCCGCAGCGCGAACAAGTTTAGAATTTTTGGTTCTTAGGCTGTGCCCCGCCAAAGCAAATCTTCTAAATAGCCACAAAAACTCTCAGGAACCTTGCCTTAGCTTAATAAGACAGGTTGATACCAAAGGTGATCGCTTGAAAGAAAACCGTATTGTTGGTGTCGATGAGGGGGCCAGTGTTCAAAAAGTTTTCGGTTGACAGTGCGATACCGTCGATGACAGTTGCTTCATAACCAATGTAGCTGGAAAGGCCATTTGGGATAATTTCGAAATTTACTCGACCACCGGCATCGGCAACAAACGATTCAGTTGAGCGACGAGAATTTGTTCGGGCGGATGCCGAAGTGTTCGTCGGGCCAGTCGCGGTCGCTGTGTTGAACTCGGTTCCGTTGTAGTACCCACCAGCTCGACCGAAAAGGGTTATGGAGAGCGATTGGGCAATTGGTCGATTGAATTCGAGCCCTACTTGAGCGCCGATTAAAGAATTCTTAGCTTCAAAGTCCCCGAACAGCGGACCCGCTATTGGGCCAGCCGCTTGTGTGGAAACAAAAGTGGTTATATCACTGGTTGAAATAAAACGAGGGCCTGCCGAAACTGTCACCCCAGGGAGCACTTCTCGTTTACGCATGAGTTCGAAGCTGAAATAATCTGCTTCATTGTTGCTTTCGAACGTTGTTGCTGGATTAAGGGGATCTGGAAACAATAACGGGGACGCCAAGTTGGCACCGCTCACCGACCTTTGCTCATCCCACTCGGCTATTACCGCTCTTAATTCGAAGCTTCGATTATTAATTCCTGGTAGGTTAGCTCGTAGCTCAATACCGAAGTCACTGCCAAAATCCGTCGCCTGATCACCGGTGAGCAATGTCGCATTGGTGACCGAATCAAATATCAGCGGAGTGTCCGAACCGTTCCCTTCGCGGTCAAAGACCTTGCCTTCGACTTGGACCGATAATTTGTTTTGCTTTAACGTTGATTGTGGCCATTGCGACTGCGCAGCGGACTGGCTAGGGTTGATGCCAGTCGCGACAATTAGGGCAAACAAAGATGTAAAGACAGCTAACTTGCTCACAGGAGCCTCCAAAAACCTAATTCAGGCGCGGTTGTATACCTGCAATGCTGGATCGGTTGATATGAAACTCACAATAAAAAGAACCGTTAGACGCAGTAGAGTCGACTATTTCTTCCTATTTTAACAAAGGCGGGTTGAGGCTGATAAAACAACGATATTTCACAACGATTTTAAGTGCTCGATTATCGCTGACTCGACGTTGTCAATTTCATTGTCGATAGCGGTAGTGATGTCGAAAGCACTGCCATGTTTGCGAAGCTGAATTAAATGGGCTTGCAGCAGGTGTTGATCTCTAACCTCAAGATTAAACAGCAGAAAGTGTACCCATAGCCAGGACTCGGCGTAGTCGAGCTGGGTAAGTGCTTCGGCTTTATCGAGCATTTCAAGTCGCTGCAAATTTGGTGACCATTTGCCTTGCTTTAGTTTAGTTTTTAGCAAATGAATGTGACCACTATGGCTCCCTTGTTTTCCTCGACCTGTTTCAAAAAACTCAGCTAAGCCCTCGTCTAACCACAACGGAATGTTGTCGACCGCGCTATGCAAATACCCATGCGTTACCTCATGGCGAAGGTCCTCGCCGACGCGGGAGTGCCACGAAGCGTAAATTTTTAGCTGAGTGTCGGTTTTCACAAACAGGGCTCGTCGAGCTGGAAAGTCGGGGTGTTGATTGTTCATGTACTGCCGATAGTCCTCGGTGTCTTCAAACAAAAACACATGGATCGGTTCTTCCGAGGGTTCCACGCCTAAGAGATTAGCTAGGTCACGGCGTTGAGCTACCAACTCGGTTACCAATCGATGCGATTCTGGGAGTTTGAAGTCCGAGTGGATTTCAAGCTGCCCAGACTGCAAAAAGTGCTGTTCGGGGAGCACGGGTGTGGGTTGGTGCAGCACACAGCCTGCTGTCGCGACGCAAGCAATAACCAATACCAAGCTGGCAAAGTTGGAGAAGCAAAAATAGGGGGAATCGCAAAAGCTCATTCGCTTTTAATAGCAGAATTTCAATCAGCGAGGTAAGTCGAAGGCTTGAATGGGGTTTGGCCTGCTAGCGTTTTTAGCCTCAAGGTTGATAGAATGGGCATTCAATTTGTAAAAACCTAAATGCTGCTAAACCCCCAAACAAGCTTTGATTTTTAAACGGCTAAAAACAATCGGACCCGGCGCGATCGTGGCTGCCGCCTTTATTGGTCCGGGTACACTGACAGTGGCTTCCAAAGCAGGAGGTCAGTTTGGATTTTCGTTGCTGTGGGCGGTGGTGTTTTCTACTTTTGCTTGCCTAGTGTTGCAGGAGATGTCGGCGCGTCTGGGCGTGGTCGCTCAAGTCGGTGTCGGAGAATCGATTGGGAAAAACTTCAATATCCCGCTTCTCAAGCCTCTGGTTATTGGGCTGGTGTTGGCGGCAGTGCTGATTGGTAATGCTGCGTACGAGTCTGGCAATCTTTCCGGCGGTGTGTTGGGGGCTGAGTTGGCTTCTCAAAATACGGAGCTTGGTTTTTGGAAACCCGTGATCGTGCTGCTCATGGCTGCGATCGCGTTTGGTCTGCTTTGGACTGCCCAATACAAAGTCATTGAGCGTTCGTTGATCGTGCTGGTTGCTGGGATCGGAGGCGTGTTTTTAACAGCTGCGGTGTTGGTTCGACCAGACTTTACGCAGGTTGCAAACGGCCTGTTCTCTCCAGAGATTCCTTCACACGGTTGGCTAACCGTCGTCGCTTTGATCGGGACAACAGTCGTGCCGTACAACCTTTTTCTACATGCGTCGACAGTCAAAGAACGTTGGGCGACCGCGGACGACGTAGCGAGTGCTCGACTAGATACGGCCATCTCGGTGATTGGTGGTGGGATCATCACGGCAGCGATCTTAATTGTCGCGACTCCTTACGCGGTCAATCCGCCGCTTAGTAGCGACGGATCTTTGGTTGCGGGCCAGCCAGTTGATTTGGGAGCCGTTTTTCAGGCTTCGAGTGCCAAGATTGGCGGATGGTTTTCATGGTTTTTGGCGTTTGGGTTTTGTATTGCTGGATTGTCGTCCGCAATCACAGCCCCGCTTGCCGCCGCGTACGTAACGGCGGAACTGTTCGGATGGCCCAAAGAGTTGGCGGATTGGCGATTTCGAGTCATCTGGATTTCGGTGCTAGTCTCGGGTGTCAGCTTCGCTCTATTTGTGCAGAAGCCCCAAGAATTGATCGTGTTTGCTCAGGTTGCCAACGGGCTCTTACTGCCGGTGGTTGCTGTGTTTTTGATTTGGGTCGCCAATGATGAAAAGGTTTTGGGACGATACAAGAATTCGTGGCCAGTTAACATTCTGGGTATCGCTGTGGTGCTTGTAACCTTCGGGCTGGGATTGGTTGGAGTTTTGAAAGCCTTCAAAGTGATCGTCTAATGAAAAATCAAGCAGATCAAAGTTCATCTGGTAGCGATACGTTATGGGTCGATTTAAACTGTGATGTTGGCGAAAGTACCGGCAATCAAATTATTGGCAACGATAAAGTTTTGATTCCACTAGTGACTTCGGTCAATATCGCTTGTGGAGCTCATGGTGGCGATCGACAGCACATTGCCAAGGCAGTCGAAATCGCAGTCGAACATGGTGTAACAATCGGTGCGCACCCAAGCTATCCTGATCGCGAGAATTTCGGACGACAAGCGATGGATTTGTCAGCAGAGCGATTGGCAGGTTCGCTGCGGGAACAATTGGAGTTTTTAGCGGCGATCGTTTCCAAACACAAAACTTCGGTCAAATATGTAAAACCGCATGGGGCTCTTTACCACCGTTGCAACGTCGATAGTTCGGTTGCTCAAGTCGTGGTTGAGTTAGTGCAGGCGTTTGATCGGTCGCTCGCGATCATGGGACAAGCCGGTACCGAATTTGAACAAATTTGTGCTTCGATGGGGGTTTGCTTTATCCGAGAAGCATTCGCAGACCGGCGTTACCTTCAATGTGGTAGTTTGATGGCTCGGAGTTTGCCTGCAGCGGTGATAACCGACCCCAGTGTCGCAGCCCTACAAGCGGCCTCAATTGTTTTGGACGGCAAGGTGGCAATAGATTCCAATCATGAAGTTGGAGTGATTGGAGATTCTATATGCGTTCACGGTGACAACTCGAATGCGGCCGAAATTCTTAGTGCTGTGAGGGGAAAATTGAGTTCGTTAAGAGTGTCTATCGGCTCGTTTAAATGTATGTCCAGCAATGCTAGGTAGACTGAATTAGTTGTATTTACTTTGGAAACGGCCATCATGCCTGAAGTTGTGTGCAGTTGCTTGCATTGATCGTTTAGTCTGTCTATACTTTCACGTCAAGAACTTGGTTTGCAAAAACATGACGAGCAAAAATGAAAAAACGCAGGAAAATTGCATTGATAGTTGAATCGTCGCGAGGTTACGGTCGTGACGTGTTGCAGGGGATTGCGAATTTCGCGCAATCGCACGACAACTGGGAGATTGTTTTTCAAGAGAGAACTTTGAGTCAGGGGAGTCCGTCTTGGCTGCAAGACGAAGAGCTGGACGGTTTGATCGTCCGACCGGACTCTCGCAAGCTTTATAATTACATCACCAGTTTGAATTTGCCTTGGGTGGATTTGCGAAACTATCGTCCGGTTAACGATATGGTTCCAACAGTAAGTTCAGATGAGCGATTGGTGGTCAAGGCGGCGTTTGAACATTTGCTGGAGATCGGTCACCGTAAGATCGCATTCTGTGGCTACGCGGATGCTGACTTTTCGAATCGTCGTTTGCGGTTGTTAAAAAAGTGTTGCGAAACTGCGAACATAAAATTTTATTCCTACGAAACAACTCCCAAGGACATGCCTGACCCTTCGGAGTCTTCGATTGGTATTGCGGGGCCGCTGATTACTTCTTCGGTAGAAACTACCGGCATGAGAGTTGAAGAAGAGCTGTTGACGTGGTTGGTGGATTTGCCAAAACCGATTGGTTTAATGGCTTGCAATGATATTCGCGGCAGCCAGATTTTGAACGTGCTGCGAGCGAACCAAATTGATGTGCCTGAAGAGGTGTCGGTGGTAGGCGTGGACAACGACGAGTTGATCTGTAAGCTTTCAAATCCTCCGATGTCTAGTGTGGATCGAAACGCCAAGATGGTAGGTTATCGCGCGGCGGAAATATTGCAGGGGATGATCGATGGTCAACTTGCTGAAAATCCTTATTTGTGGGTTCGGCCAGTGGGGGTAACGGTTCGCGTTTCGACTGATACGACAGCGATTGCGGATAAATTGATTTCCCAGGCATTGTCGTACATCCGCGAACATGCATGTGAAGGCATCGAGGTGAAGGATGTGGTGAAGGCGTTGCCAGTTTCACGAGCGACGCTGGAGCGGCGTTTTCGCAAGGTGATGGATCGCTCGATCAACGGAGAGATCAATCGAGTGCGGATTTCCAAGATTAAGCAATTGCTAATGGAAACGGAACTAAAGTTATCGGCTGTCGCTAAACTAACAGGATTTAACCACACCGAATATATGTCGTCGTTGTTCAAAAAGTTAACCGGTATTACGCCGGGGCAGTTCCGACAGAACAACAGTTGGAAGTGATCAGTTGGGTCCACTGTACATGAACCCAGCCAAGCAAGCGGTCATGCAGGCGGCTAACATGCCGCCAAACATTGCTCTCAATCCAAGCTGAGCTAAATCGCTACGTCGTGTTGGAGCTAATGGTCCGATTCCGCCCAGTTGGATGCCGATGGCGCCGAAATTTGAAAACCCGCATAGCGCGTAAGTTAGGATTACTTTCGTGCGTTCGGTCATCGGGGGCCTGCCTTTTGGATCAGCGTGGTAGGCGGCCATGTCGGAGTAAGCGATAAATTCATTGACGACTATTTTTTTGCCGAGCAGTTCGCCAGCAATGTGACAGTTGTCGGTTTGAATGCCCATGATCCAAGCGAGCGGATAAAACAGAGTAGCGAAGATCGCGTTGAGTGACCAATCAAAGTTACATGATGATTGGGGGAAAAGAGAATTCACGACCCACTCGACGGATTCGCCCAACCCATAAATGATTGCATTGCACATCGCTAACAACGCGAGGAAGGCGATTAACATGGCGGCGATGTTCAGTGCCAGCTTTAGTCCTTCGCTCGCGCCCGCCGCTGCGGCTTCGATCACGTTGGTCGGTCGGTTTTCTGGGAGTGTTTCCGCAAGAGTTAGTGTCCCGGGCGTTTCGGTTTCCGGTAGCATGATTTTTGCAATTACCAGTGCCGCTGGTGCAGAGATTAGACTGGCAGTGACCAGATGCCCCGCGCTGATACCTTGGCTTACGAAAACTGCGATCAAACTACCGCTGATAGTCGCGAAACCGCCAACCATAAGAGCGTTTAATTCGCTGCGAGTCATGTTTTGAATGTAAGGTCGAATCATTAGTGGGGCCTCGGTGTGACCGACCATTACATTGGCCGCCGCTGCCATGCTCTCCGGGCCTGAAGTTCCTAGTGTTTTTTGCATGACCCATGCCATTAAAGAAACTAGCCGCTGCATAAATCCAATGTGGTAGAGCACTGCCATTAACGAGGCGAAGAAGATCACCGTGGGAAGCACATTAAAGGCGAACGTTTTCAATAAGGTGGTATCTTTATCGTATCCACGGAAGACAAAGTAAGCGCCTTCTTTTACGTACGCGTCAATCGAGTCGAAAATTGAGTTCACAGCTGAAAACAAGATGCCGTTTTGGAATCGCGGTATTTGAAGAACCTTTGGCGGGCCGAGTGGCGTTGGTGGGAACAGTTGTGAGTCCCATTCTGCGAATTTTGTCTCGACGTTTTCGGACTTGTCTTCCAGTGACAACTTAATGGCATGGATTGAGATTCCCGGCAGCCCATGTTTGGCGATCGATGAGTCGATTTGTTCTGCCGTGAGAGTTTTATTTTCGAACGCTGTAAGCAGTGTTTGCGTATCAGAAAATTGACGGTCAAAAGTCCAGTTTTGTGACTTGAACAGCGTCGCCGCCAAAATGATTTGGCATAGAACACCGATTGCTACCAAACGCCAGTTGACCCGCCAGCGGTGACTGCTGACCAGCCAAGCCAGCAAAATCATTACAAACAAACCTATTAGGCTAATCCAATTGAGAGACATTTTTGAAGTTTCTCACCGAGGAAGTATGTGAAATGTAGGTTGTTTCAGGAACCTTACTTCTGGTTGAAATAACCTGAATCAACGTGTTGGGCAGCAAAAGCGTAGCGGTCACATTAACGGCCGGGCTTCAATTGAGCCAACACTTTAGTGGTGTTGGCGTGTTTACTGTAGAGTTGTTTTTTGAAAATTGTATTTCAAAACAATGGCGTCCCGCTATGAGGGACTATATTTCTATTGTACTTGTTGCTGTTCATGTTAACTAATTGGAAGAAGCCGATAGCATCAGTACCATATATGATGCCGATGACATTTAAATCGCCATCGTTATTCATTGGGTAGGCCAACATCGTTACTTTTTGTTTTCCAGATAGACTTTAGCCGATATTCTTATGACAAATTTGCCTCGGATTTTCTCATTGTTTATGGCAGCGTTGGTTGTTTGCCTCTTGGCTTGCGAACCAAGTTCCGCTCAGCAAAAGAAACGCAAACAAGACGACACAACCATTAAAGGAAAGGTGACGCTCGACGGCCAGAAATTAAGATCTTGGAACGGCGACAATTTGAGCGTTGATTTAACGAAGATCCAGGCCAAGCTTCGTGAGTACGTTAAGTTGCCACCGCCGAACTATCCAGCAGGTCACGAAAAATGGACAACTCAGCAACGTGTAGCGTGGCAGGATAAGTTTGCGGCAACCGCAGCTGGCAAAAAGGTAATTGAGAGAAATAAAAAATTACTTGAAACAGCAAATTCGTTTGATCTCCAAATTGAGAAAGATGGCTCCTTTGTGATCTACGATGTTCCTGCTGGAGAATACGCGATTCAAGGTCGGTACGATCGAAAGATTGGTGAGGTCAATTACGCATATGAGATTTTCGGTAAGCTTAATGTCGGGAAGGCCGTGGATGAAATTGCCCTCGCGCCGATTCGTGTTGAAATTACTCCTCAGTATCAACGTGGTATGCCCGCTCCGCCTTTGAAGGTCACTAACTACAACGACAAAATGAATCTGGAGTTGAAGTTGTTTAAGGGGAAGTTGCTGTTGATCAACTTTTGGTCAGCTGCCAGTCCAGTTGCCGCGAAAGAGCAAAAAGCAGTCCAAGATACGATCGGCAAGATTAAAGCTGATCAAGAATTTATCGCGTTGTCAATCAATGTTGACAAAGATCGAAAGAAGGCGTTGAAGTTGCTTAGCAAGAACAAGTTACTCAAGGGGAGTCACGGTTTCACGCTGGGGTTGGGGAACCCGTCTTTGTTTAATTATGGTATCCGAGGGGTGCCTTCATATTGGTTGATTGACGCCAAAGGCGATGTCCTGATTAATCAGTACGAGTTCGCCAAAATGATGAAAAGTAAGGAGAGTATCGAAGCGATTATCGTTGATCGTTTAAAGAATAACGAAGTACCAACTCGCGCGACTAAAAAACCCACTCCTGCAACGAAAACGCCCGCTCCTGCAACCAGAAGACCCTAGTGCTTTTGAATAATCGGACGACGAGTGCAATTGCTCGCGTATGGAGTTTGTAATTCGGTTTATCTAAAGCCACCAAATCTAAAGCCATTAAAAAAGGATGTGCAAAATGCACATCCTTTTTTGGTTTGGGACAATCCGATCCAAATCATGTCAGCTCTAGTAAAGCTTCGCTAGCGAGGTTTTACTTCTTGTGGTGAGCGGCAGAAACCGATTTTCTCAAGTGAGCTATAAACTTCTTCCAAGGTCTTCTCACCAAAATTGTTGATGCTGAGCAGTTCGGAGCGAGTTGTGTTCAAAAGATCGCGAACGCTAAAGATGCCTTTTTCTTCCAGGCAGTTAGTTGTTCGCACGGTAAGACCGATTTCGGCAGTGCTTAAATCGAGCTTTCCACGCAGAGTTCTTGTTTCTTCTTCTGCGGCTGATAGAGGAATGCGTGTTCTGGCCATCAGGGGGTCCTTCCCTTTAAGTTTTTAATGTCCTTGAAAGTTCCAAGGACTGAGAAAGTTAAACCAACAGTTTGGTCCGCTGGTTACCATGAAATGCGACGATCTTGTCTGCAGCATGGTTGTCTGTATGGCAATAAAATATAACATAGTAAAAATGCTTTTCGAGCGGTGGCAACTGTTTTTTATTGCTCTGACGCTAGCACTATGGTCGGTCGATGGAATTCTTAACCACAGAACAAATTTTAGAACCGCTGAACGAACAGCAGCGAATCGCTGCGGCTCACTTGCAGGGGCCGTTACTGATTTTAGCAGGCCCTGGAAGCGGCAAGACACGTGTGATAACACATCGCATCGCGAATATGCTTGCCCACGGCGTTGATGCTCGACGGATCGTCGCTTTGACTTTCACCAACAAAGCTGCTGACGAGATGAAAAAGCGGATTCGTGTTCTAGCGCCTGACGCAAGTGTGTGGACCAGTACGTTTCATCGGTTTTGCTCGCGAATGCTACGGCAATATGCCAGCTTGATTGGCTTGCAGCAAAATTTCACAATCTACGACACGGGTGATTCCAAGCGAATCCTGAAACAGGCGATCCAAGGCGTTGGTGTCAATTTGAAGCACTACACTGCGGACAGCCTTGCCAATCAAATCGGAAAGGCAAAGCATACCGGCGTGACGGCTGAACAATTTCAGCCTCGTATGGGGCATCCGCTTGATCAGATTGTAGCCAAGGTATATCCAGAGTACCAAAGACGGTTGCAACTCGCCAATGCGGTGGACTTTGATGATCTGCTGCTTCACGCCGTTGATTTGTTGCGAGACAGCCCTGAGTTGCGAGAGGCACTGGACGATCGTTTTGAATACATGATGGTCGACGAATATCAAGATACTAACCTAGCTCAATATCAGTTGATCCGTTTGCTTAACCATCGTCATCAGAATTTGGCGGTAACGGGAGATCCGGACCAGTCGATTTATGGTTGGCGAGGAGCGAATATTGAAAACATTTTGCGTTTTGAAAGCGACTTTGAAAATACACAGGTTGTGCGATTGGAGCAAAACTACCGTAGTACTCCTGACATACTGAACGTCGCCGATCAACTGATTCAAAATAATTCACGTCGTAAGAAAAAGGCGTTGTTTACCGAACAAGAGCCAGGGAACCCTGTTCGGTTGGTGACGTATGGAAATCCTCGCGAAGAATCCGGGGACATTGCGAACACGATCGCGTTGGCGGTTTCTCAGGGTGATCGAGAGCCGAGCGATTTTGCGATTTTGTATCGCGCGAACTATCTTTCGCGGGCGCTTGAGCGAGCGATGACGGCGGTTGGTTTGCCGTACCGGATTGTCAACGGAACTGAGTTTTATCAGCGCAAAGAAGTCAAAGACTTGATGGGATACCTGCATTTGCTGAATAATCCCGCCGATGCGGTGGCGTTTGAGCGAATTGTCAACGTGCCGCCCCGAAAGATCGGCAAGGTCACGCTAGGACGACTGCAAGAGTATGCGACGACTCATAACTTACCGATGCTCGAGGCGGCTCGGCAGATTGAGCACATCGAAACGATCAAGAAGGCTACCAGTACGAAGCTTACCCGATTCGTGGAGTCGCTCGATCGTCTCAGCAAGTATTTGTTTGAGCCCGTTAGCGAATTATTGCAAAAGGTTCTTGAGGAAACCGGGTACCGAGAATGGCTTGAGTTAAACGAAACGAAAGATGATGTTGACCGCGTTGGGAACGTCGACGAACTATTGGTGGCTGCCAGTGAGTTTGACCAAGAGTTTGATGAAGATGGGAGTCCGTTGGAGGCTTATCTTGAACGGACTGCGTTGGTTGCGGCGACCGATGTCAGGGGTGATGATTCGAATTTCGTTACCTTGATGACGTTGCACGCGGCCAAGGGATTGGAGTTTCCATCGGTATTTATTGTGGGTTTGGAGGACGGAGTTTTGCCACACGAACGGAGTTCAAACGACCAAGATGAGTTGGAAGAAGAGCGAAGATTGTTTTTCGTTGGCATCACACGAGCTGAAAAGCACTTGCAGATCAGCCGCTGCCAGAGTCGATTTCGACGGGGTAGTTTTTGGCCTTCGATTCCCAGTCGTTTTTTGATGGAGCTACCGAGGCAGGAAATGCAGATATTTGAGCCAGCTAATTCAGGCGGATTTGGTCAATCGGATAATGATTCGATCAACAACGAGAGTTGTTGGGAGGATGACCTGCCCAGCATCGATATTAATGATGTTCCAGAGGTTCAGGTTTATAAAGCCAGCGAAGGTGATTTTTCCGCTGATGAGGTGAAAGAAGCGGTGCTGGCGGACGTAGAGTATAAACTGTCGGTCGTACGAGGAGATGAAAAGCAACGGTCATCTCCGGCAACGATCGCGTTTCCGGGGGTGATGACCGGCGCGGAAGTAGCGGCTAAAAACAAGAGTCGCACGTGTTTGCATCCTGAGGCTCACGAGATTGGGATGCAGGTTATCCACGAGGATTATGGAGTGGGTACGATTGTCGACATGACGGGAAGCGGTGCCAAACGTACGGCGACAATCGATTTTAAAAACGGTGGTAAGAAGAGTTTTCGTTTGGCTTACGTCAGCCTGCAAGTCGTTGACGATTCGATTTAATGTTCGCTAAAAGATGTTCATAAAAAAAGCCACTGATCGATTCAGTGGCTTTTTGCTTTTTGGTATAGAGAATAAGAATAGTTTTTTGAACCCGTACTGGATGCCGGTTCAATCGGGTCACTATTTTTCTTCTTTGGCACCGATGATGTTCATCAACTTGTCGGCTAGCACCTTGACTGCCTCTTGGACTTTTTCTTCACCCAAGCGAAGAACTTTGACTGTTTCCCAGCCTTTGTCTTCTTTGCCGTTAAGCGTCACTCGGAACTCTTCAAAGATTTCGTCAATTTCGGCGCGCTCTTCTTCAGTGGTGCCTGGCACCTTTAGTTTCCAACGCCAATTCAGTTGGCACTGACCTTTGTAAACTTGGATTACGTTACAGTTGCCGGCTTGGCCAAGGAACGTCGCGTAGTCCGATTTGCCTCGAGAAACACTCTGGTAGGTACACGTTAGGTCCGTGTTCTCAACAATGTATCTTTCCAGGTCGGCATAGGCATTGAACGCCAATGCACTCGGGCATAGGCGCTCCGTTTCCATTTCCCATTGTTCTCGAGTAATATCAACTGCCATCTCAGTGCCTTCGTTGTGCTATAACTTTAAAGTTTGATCGTGGTTTCTTATATGATAACGTGTTCCGCTTCAGTTGATTACCCGAATCAGGAAAAATCCGGACATTCGGACGCGTTTTTATTGTTGCCGCCGTCTTAGAGATTTTCTGGTGATATCTAATTATTAGTTGCATGGTATACTTGAGGTTGTGCTGATCCGGCTTGATTGTTAGGCGGGCTGTTTTCGCGACGGCGGGATTGTTGAGATTTAGTCCCTTGCATTTTGCAGGACACTTAGTCATTAGGTTTTATTTTATATACGGCTATATATAGATTTGACTGGTTTTTCCTTAGCCACAGTTCGTGGCGGTTTTTGACAAAAACAAGAGTGATATGAACAAGCGTGCTGAAATAGAGAAGTTTTTTTGGTTGAAGTTCCTCGTGATTGGTCTCGCTACCCTAGGGTATGGGGCATATGCTGGCTACGACGCAATTGTTGAGGGGCCCTATCGCTTGGAAAAATCTAAAATTTGGGAACCAATTCTACTTGACGATTCCTTGTCAGAGGAAGACAAGATGAACAAGTGGAAGGAGGCTGCTACCGAGCATGGTTGGAAAAAAAAGCGACCCAAGGAAAAAATCAACGTAAAAAGCGCTAAGGAATTTATCGTTTTCAACTATGGCCTGATGGGACTGTGTTGGTTGATCGCGATCCCATGTTTGTTTTGGTGTTTGAAGACAAAAGGTTCTTGGATCGAGTCGACAGAAGACGGTTTACGTAACTCAGCTGGCCAACAGTTTACGCTGGACAAAATCACCAAAGTCGACAAATCTAAATGGGATAAGAAAGGGATCACAGTCGTTCACTACAACAACGACCAGGGGGGCACAAGTACTTTTCGGATCGACGACTTGAAGTTCGAACGGGCTACGGTTGACGGGATCATGGCGTGGGTGGAAGACAATATCGACACGAAACTCGTCGTTAACGGGCGACTAGAGTCTCAAATTGCCCAAGACAAAGCCAAGATGGCTGCCGAAAAACTCGCTCAGGATGAAGACCGCGAGGATGGGTAGTCTGGGGAGGCTGGTTGCTCTTGGTCGTTTTCTTTAGCCGTTAACGTTTGTTGGGTCGTTAAATTTTACTGATTTTACTGCGCCGGTACTGTTTCTCTAACCGGGTAGGTTTTTCATTTTTTCTAACCACCGCGGTTTTATTTTCTGGAAAAGACGGGCTCAAACCGGTTATCGGCCATTTTGGTTCCGATAACCTAACTGAAGCCATTAATCGGTTTCACTAGTGCAATTTTCAAATGCGCTATATCCGTGGCCCAGTTTGTAATCGATTCACGGCAAGGCATTTATGCCGTTCAAAAGTACAAAATCGTTGGAGTATTTTGATGATCAAAACCATCTCAACTGCCCTCGCAGTATCTGCTGTGGTCACCTTTGTTGGGGTATGCGGCCAGGCGTCCGCTCAAGACTGTTCAAGTTGTGCCCCATCCGGTAACAGTTTTGCGTACCCAGCCCCAGTCGCGCAAACTTCCTGTGCGGGTGGTGGCTGCCGTTTACGACATGGACACGGGCATGGCGGGCGAGTTGCGGAGTTCAGAGACAGGCTTGGTCACCAAGCTGACATTAATTGGAAAATCGCTGCTCGTAACGATGCTTGGCCCAAGCCTTTCGCATGTTGGGAAAAACGAGATTACTACCACTTGTGGGGCGTCATGTTGAACGCGGGTGTCGAAACCAACGCGGTATTGGATGAAAACTACTTCACCGACGAAAACGTTCTAAACCGTCTTGGTATTGACCGAGTTGCTGGGGTTGTTTTGAACATGCCAACCGATGAGCGAACCCTTTACGTACATCGTAGCGCCAATGAAGCGGTCAATCAGGCTCGCGTTAGCGCTATTCAAGACATGGTGTCGACATACTACAGTAACCGAGGAGCCGTTGATGTCCGACTCTCAGACAGGCTGCCGCAGTCGATTTCTGCTGCTCAGAGTCAAGCTATCACCGAAGGACGTATCGCCGGAGCACCTCCAGCTACTATTCCTGTTGGTGCGGCAGAATCAGTTTCCGCAGCTGTGGGTCAGAATTAGATGGGCATAAGGGAAGCTGCCTAGCGATTATCGTTTGGCGATATAGTTTTCAATCAATTGATAGGTGTTGTTGACGATTGTCTACAACCGACAACAATAATGGGCTGATCCGTCTCGGATCAGCCCATTTTCTTTGATTAAGTCGTCGAAATTTTTTCCAGAGGTCACCATGGATAAAAAAGCCAAAAAGCGTCTTGAAGTACTGCGACAGAAACTTCAAAAGAACGAAAAACTATTGGCTGCTGCCAAGCAACAGACCGACGAACCAGACGAAGTTGAGAATATTGAGCGACAGATCGCTGAGATCAAGGCTGAAATCGAAAAGATCAAAAACGGATGATTGAGACATCGCATCGGACGGAGCGACTTGGTTGCCATGCTAAACAAGGATCGAATCGTTGATTGGTTTTATCAATTTGAACAAGCAGCCTAGGCAAACTTCTCGCGACGGAGTCAACGCGGTTCAGCGCCTGGTTAGGCCGGCAAAAATTGGGCACTGTGGAACGCTCGACCCACTAGCTACCGGGGTGCTAGTGGTTTGCGTTGGTCCTGCAACGCGGCTAACGAACTTGGTTCAAGAGGCGTCGAAAACTTATATCGGAGACTTTCGTTTAGGCGTATCCTCGGATACCGAGGATACAGAGGGGCAACTCACACCTTTGGTTGATGCTCCGCCGGTGACCGCCGCTCAAATCGAATCGGTGTTGCCGGAGTTCATCGGTGAAATTCAGCAAATACCGCCAAAGTTTAGTGCGTTAAAAGTTAACGGCAAACGTGCCTACGATCTAGCTAGGCGAGGCATGGAGGTCAAATTAAAAGCCCGTCAGATTCAAATTTTCTCACTACAGTTGACCGCGTTCGCGTATCCGAGTTTTCAACTTAAGATTGAATGCGGAACTGGCACTTATGTTCGGTCTATTGGGCGAGATATTGGTGCTCGAGTCGGTTCTGCGGCAATTATGACGGCACTACAACGGACGGCGATTGGGGATTTTTTAGTTAAAGAAGCCATCGACGTAGCGGATTTAGACGCGCAAAATATTTCGCAACATCTTTTGCCCGTAGACCATTGTTTGCGAGACCTAAAACGAGTAGTTTTGAATGACGCTCAGGCTCGCGGATTGATCGATGCTCAGCCACTTCAATTGCCAGAATACACAAATTGTGGTCGTGTCGTGGCTGTCGACCGGCATGGTCGAGTGTTGGCGGTTTTGCATCATCGGGGCGACAGCATTTTCACACCGAAGATCAACTTCTCAAGGTACCTAAATGGTGGCGTCTAGTATTGAGGACAAAGCAGTTAGAGCTAGGCTTTGTCTGTAGGTCTGCTATAGGATTCCGCCGTGTGTCCGAACTGGATTTGCGTGGCTTGGTTGATCCAAAAACCAAAAACGTTGCCACTCTTCCCTTAGGGCGCGGAGGTCTTCCGATTGGTAGATCAGCTGTTGCGCTCGAACAGCTGGATCAGCATCGTAAGCCGGCAGGAAACATCCAACGTTGGTTGTTAGTGCTAAACCCAACAACGTCGCAGTGATAAATCGACGCATGTTCTCTACCTTCAAATGTTCTACAAAAATAGTTTGGTGACCCAAGCGATACGCGGCTTGACCTAGAATTTATCGGCTCGGTTAGCACAAAGGGTTTAACCGGAATCATTAATTTATTTGTAAAACTTTGACAGTGCTAGCATCGCACTGGTTTGCTTCAACAGATGGTCAGTAGTAGGTGTTAATGCAGAAAGAGCAAGTAACTAGCTGTTAGGCCTAGACCAAGGCTACACCTTTGATGGTGCCATCAACAACAAGCTTGTCGTTGACATAGCCTTGGAAATCGGCTTTGAACATTGCATTTGGGCGTGATCGGCCTTTTTCTAACATTAAGATAAGGCGATCTCCTGGAGCTACTGGGCCTCTAAACCGCACCGCTTCTAGCCCCCCCAGGCCCACGACTCCATTACTTACTAAGCCTGTTTTGATCGCGAAGTAAGATGAAAGCTGGGCCGCGCTCTCGCATATTAACACTCCAGGCATTAGTGGTCGGTCAGGAAAGTGACCGCGAATCCAGAACATTTCTTCTGAAACATCCAAGTAGCCAACTGCGCGGGTGTCGTCCATCAACAAAATTGCGTCCAGCAATTGCATTTCAAAGCGATGAGGATTGACCTTTAAAATCTCGTCGCGAGAAGCCAAGACATTGTTACAATCAAATTCTGAAAATGGAACAAATGCTGTCTTAATTGGTGCACCTTAAATTCAAAAAACTCGCTGAAAATAATAGACGTCGTGTCTCTATCGTCGTCGAAACTGAGCTGTTTTGGAAGACGAATCGAGCAGAATGTTCTAATCGTCGCGATTTGATAAAAGCAGGTGGCTGCGTCAATGCGCTACCACCTTCAAACAGGGAATTTGACTGAAACTGTTAGAGATAAACACTGGTTTTTGGTTTGAAAATCCGCTTAATTCGGAATCTAGCTCATAATGACCGGTCTAACCCGCACGTTTTGCCAGTGGTTCATTCTAACAACAGGTCGCAAGGCTTTGTTTGTCTGTCACTGAAGATGTTTTAGGTTATAATCGCAGCTTCTGTATTTTTAGCAAGCTATTGCATGCCTTATGGAAAACGGTTGTTTGTAGTTAATTTTCTCAAACCGATGTTACCCGAAAAAATGTCCAAACGGTTGCCGAAGAAAACAAAATTGCCAGTATCTCCAGCTGCTTCGCATCAAGCTCAGCAATCTCGAGCCGATTTGAAACAGGGGGAGTTACCGCAAACGTTTGTCCCACCGACAGTGGTTGAGGGAACTCCGGTAATTTCGGGTGCCAAAATTTCTCTGACAAACGATCTACTATTAGAGTCTGGGGTTGACAGATTGCCGGGTTTCCAAATGCCGACGGGCAAATTAAAAGTTGCCTTGGCGAGTTCGACAAAGAACGTGACTGCTAGTGATCGAGACGCTCGTCAAGAAACTCCGCCTGCTGTGAAACCTAAAGCAGACAGCGTAACTTCCGCTCAACCTAGAACCGATGGGAAAGAGCCAGTAGCTGGAGTGGGAGTCGCGGTGGACGATTCGCCAATCCAACAGCCGCCAGTTTCATTTATAGAGGGGAACTGGCCTTATCTGTTAATCGGGATCACGCTCGTTGGTTGGGTGGTTTCACAGATGTTTGTAAGGCGTGAGCCTAGTTTTAAACCTCCTGCAGATAAAATTCAAAACCAAAATCGTTATCGTAATCGTGAGCGCAGGCGGCGAAAGACGGTTAAGTATGAAAAACCGACAGGCCAGTTTAAAAAGTCTGACCGTTTTGTTAAATCGAAAGACGAATCAAAGGGTAATGAAGCTTCAGAAAAAAAAGGCAGAAAAAAGAACAGGAGCAAACCCTCAGTAGGTGTGGATAAAAAACTTTCCGCCACCGAAGCATACACAGTTGAAGGTAAAGTAACTAAGCACAAACGGACCAACGTCGGTCTTGTAGATCAGCCTGCTGATGACGAATTCGACTTCGATCTTAGCGATGACGATTCAGATTCAGATGTATTTAGCTCCAAAGATGCCGCTGAGATTACTCAAACAGCGGATGCCAAAAAAACGAATGCTTCGAGCAAAAGATTTAAAACCGAAGGCGAGTTCGAAGTTGACGAAGATGAAGTCGGTTCATTTGATGACGAGGACTCTCAGCTTTCTTTGGCTGATAGCGATACTGAGTTTGGCTTTGATTTAGATGATGAGGAATCTCGTGGTTTTCTTGACAGCGGTAAACAAGTCGCTGAAAAATCAACCGACGTCGCCCAAGACAACAACGAAAACTTGCCAAACTCAGAACCTAATGATACCGAGGGAGTCGCAGCGGTCAGTAGTCCTCCGGCGAGCAGGTCTTTTTTGTCGCGAATCTTTGGTTTTAAAAATAAGAAAAAGAAAAAGGATGATTCTGAGAACGCAGTCTTAAACGGCAGTGAATCAGGTTCGAGCGACAAAGCAAATATGTCTGCAAGTTCAGACCATGTCGAGCAAGTCATCGATGATCCAGACAAACTTGATTCAGTTGAGAGCCAAAGCGTCGATGATAGCGATTTTGATCTTGAATTTGATGGCCTTGATGACAGCAGTGTTTCATCGGTCACTGCAGATGCCGATAGTGACCTGGAAGTTGACGTAAATTTAGATTCGAGCGATGCCGATGGTTCCGGTGAGTTGTCATCAAATTTAGCGGACGAAGACAAAGCTTCAGACAACGTGGTTGACGTGGCAGAGAAAAATGCGTCAGAAAATCCGATTAAGAAGACGTCAATTCCGGTTGAAGTCGAAGCTGTTCAATCAGAGGACTTCGCTGTTAGTTCTGAAGACGATTGTTCAGGAGACGATGATTCTGGCGAATTTGGTTTTAGCTTACCCAAAGATGATGTCACTGGGTCGGAAGAAGTTACCAAAATGAATTTGGATGCCGAGCCAAGTATTTCGGCGTCAGCATTTGCGATTGAGAATGGTGTCGGAGCAAGATCGATTGGAACCACACTCGCCAGCAAGGGTTCGGCTGATGAAAGCGATTCGGTTGTCGAAACAGAATCTGTTAATCAATGGCAAACAAAACTTAGTACACTCGAAAATGAATATCTTAAGTTGAGCTCTCAAGTGACTACGCTGATGCAGCGACTTGAGGAAGCTGCAGTAGTCAAGGAGCAGTCAGAATTTCTTTTGCGAGAGCGTGAAAAGTTGGCTGAAACGGTCGAGTTGTTAGGTTCTAATAAAGAGGATTTGTTAGTTGAAAAAACGCGGCTTGCCGAAAAGTTCGCAGTAGCTACCGAGCAGTGCAAGGCGTTGGAACAAGCGAAGGCTGAGTTAGGTTCTGATAAAGAAGATTTATTGAGTGAAAAGACGCGGCTCGCCGAAGAGGTTGCAACGGCTACTGAGCAGTGTAAGGCGTTGGAACAAGAGAAGGCTGAGTTACTCAAGCAGAATGAAGAGCTGAAAGCCGAGCAGAAAGTAGCCGAAGCAACTGCTTTTGAAAAGACACAGCTCGCCGAAGAGTTCGCAGTAGCTACCGAGCAGTGCAAGGTGTTGGAACAAGAGAAGGCTGAGTTGGGTTCCGACAGAGAAGATTTATTGAGTGAAAAGATGCGGCTCGCCGAAGAGGTTGCAACGGCTACTGAGCAGTGTAAGGCGTTGGAACAAGAGAAGGCTGAGTTACTCAAGCAGAATGAAGAGCTGAAAGCTGAGCAGAAAGTAGCCGAAGCAACTGCTTTTGAAAAGACACAGCTCGCCGAAGAGT
>CAZHCH010000056.1:0-19782 GCA_964530985.1 uncultured Pirellulaceae bacterium
CGCTCGAGTACGCTCGGCTTCGCGCTCGCGAACATGCTCAAGCGGCGATCGATTTTGCGACTAGTCTTGAGTCCAACGATTGCTCTCAAGCTTTGATAAGCTTGGCCGACTTCGTGCAACAACGAAGTTTCTAGGCGAATACGTGAGCCGTTTTGACGCTAGCCACGTCGTGGTTAAACCAGAAATCCAGTTGGGACCCGAAGATCTTTCGGTTTAAGGTGAAAGCGCCGTCAACAAACTTGCAAAGCGCGGCGCGATGACCCTCGGCGCCTGAACCGAACCACGGTTACTTAACTTTAAAGCCCAATCCGGATAGGTAGCTTTTCACTCGCTCTAATTGATTGCCTTGGATTTCGATTTGTTGGTCTTGGATTGAACCACCGGCGCCAACATGATTCTTGATGGCCGTCAACAAATTTGCAAAGTGCGGCGCAGGGTGACCCTCGGCGAGCCCCCGAATGACGGTGACCATTTTGCCCCGTTTACGCTTTTCAATTGAAAGCCGAGCGGTTTGTTTTTCAGGTGGTTTCGCCTCCGCGGGTGCTGGCTCGCAAACGCATTCGCCTTCGATTTTGCCGCAGCGATCACAAGTCGGTTCACGATACAAATCTGTCCCGGCGAAAATGCTCATCTAGACCTCTGCATGTCTATTTTGTTTAAGTTAGCTTTTAGTTACAATCGACTCATCGACGTGATGTGCTACAAGTTACTCGAGTTGTCGGTTTGAGATCAGTATTTATTTAAGCCGAAGTTTTATTGTGTCAACGACCGTGAGCGTCGACTCAACTTTCGAATGATTTTTGCCTTAGTCTACTTCCACTACGAACTATGGGAATTCGTTTTTTTTGTCATCATTGCCAATCTCGGCTGAACGTAAAGTTTAGTCAGGCCGGCCGGCCGGGAGTATGTCCCGACTGTGGGAAAACTGTAGATGTACCGGAAGAATCGTTGCTTCCAGGACAGCCAAAGTTGCCGGGTGAACGGTTTTATGTGGAAGAAAAAAACCCGCCTGAAGGATCGTCGCGGCTCATCGGTCTTGACATGCAAGTCACAATGGTGAGTGACGAATTGGGTGAAACGGTAGACACCAAACAAAACCATCAAACACCCGAACCTCCGTCACCCGTTTTCGCATCATCGCAAGACAATGGCTCCGGCATTTTCTTGCTCGACCGCCCTTCACCGTCGCCCGACTTTGGCAAGGTGGATCCAATCGCAACGGCTCCCGAAAAGGTTTGGTATTTTCGCAACAAAGAAATTGGTGAACGAGGGCCGCTCAAGTCCAAAGCGATGCAGCTGCACGTTGACGCCGGTGACATTACGGCTGGCTGCATGGTTTGGCGAGAAGACTGGGAAACTTGGGTGGCCGCCGAGGAAGCTTTTCCTCAAATTGATGCTGTGGCTGATACAACTGAAGGGATTCAACCAATTAGATCTCGCCTCGACGTGCCCCTGATTCCAAATAAAAAAATAAGCTACAACAAACAGGTGATTTTTGGTTCGGCAATTGCTGTGGGGCTGGCTGTTATCGCTACGCTGGCTTATGTTGTTGTTTGGATATTAAATACTTAGAAGCTTTCCCATTCACTCGTCGGTAATAAACGGTCTACTCGAGCTGTCGGACGGCTGTATTTTTAATTTAGGAGCGGTCCAATGGTGAGATCTATTCACGTCACGATTCTTGCAAGAACTCAAATTGATTTCTGCAGTTGTTATCACCAAGCCAAAAACAGCTCGCTCATATTGATCGTCGTTTTTTTAGCGTTTGCTTTGCCTCCATCGGTTTGCTTCAGCCAAGAAGTAAAACCCATGAATCCGCCGACGACGACCGCCAACTCCGATCAGCCTAAATCTGATGCAGCCCCTGAAGTAAAAGTAGCTTTAAAAACGCTTTCCGTCGATTTGCGCGGCAAAGAACTTAGTTTTCAAGTTCCCGAGAATTGGAAGGCTAAGAAACCACGTTTTAATTTCACCAAACACGACCTCCGCTTGTCAAAAGCCGACGGCGACGAAAAAGACGCTCGAATGACATTCACGATTTCCTCAGGAAGCACGCAAAGCAATATCGACCGCTGGAAGGCTCAATTTAAATTCGCAGTTGACGCCGCTCCAGATAAAGTTTTTACGATGGAAAAGAAAACCGTCGATGGCTACGAGTTGTCGTTAGTTCAAATCCGCGGCACCTTCATGGAAACGATGGGTGGCCCCTTTGCTGGCGGGAAAAAAACGCCACGTGAAAATCACTTGATGAAAGCAGTTATCATTAGCCCGCCGGGCGCCGATGCCAAGACGCCAAAATGCTTCATCAAACTCGTTGGTTCAGAAAAAACCATCAATCTGCACGCCGAATCCTATACCGCGATGGTAAACTCGATGAGATCCCAAGCCGCCGTCGAATAAGCCCAAAACGCCGCTGGTGGTGACACAAACCAACGCTTTTTGCGATTCCAAAGGACTGTCGATTGGACCATACCGAACATCAATCGAAAGATGATCGTCGTCAAGCCCGGGACTTAAGCCTCGAACCCGCTAGGCCGCCGGCCGAAGTTCCCGGCTATCAGATCCAACAGTTCCTCGGCAGCGGTGCCTTTGGTGAAGTTTGGTCAGCAACGGACTTAAAAACCAGCCGCAACGTCGCGATTAAGTTTTACACTCGACGCAATCGCAACGACATTCGGATGCTCGCCCGTGAAGTTGAAAAACTGGTCGTACTGGAAGCCGACCGGTATGTCGTGCAGCTCCTAGACGTTGGCTGGCAAGCCGACCCGCCATACTACGTCATGGAGTATATCGAACACGGGTCGCTAGAAGATCGTCTTAAAACCGGTTTTCCAATGCAAGTTGAACAGGCGACTGAGTTATTTAAAGAAATTGCCACCGGCATGATGCACTTGCATCGAAAAGGAATTTTTCACTGTGATTTAAAACCTGGAAATGTGCTGCTGGACCAAGACGGGCACCCTCGAGTCGCTGACTTTGGACAGTCGCGGTTGAGCAGCGACGAGACACCGGCATTGGGGACTCTGTTTTACATGGCTCCCGAACAAGCCGACATGGCCGCGGCTCCGGACGCTTCGTGGGATGTCTACAGTCTGGGCTGCTTGTTGTATAGCATGCTAACAGGCAAACCACCGTATTACTCGGCTAACCTAGCTGCGCAGATCGAAACCACCGAAGCCGTTGGTGACCGTTTGCTCAAATACCGAGATTCCTTGTACGCTGCCCAGAAGCCAACCGCGCACCGCAAGATCGCTGGTGTCGACCGAGCGTTAGCCGATACGATTGATCGCTGCATCGCCGCCAATCCCGAGGATCGTTTCAACAGTATCGAAAGCGTCTTGACGGCATTAGAAAACCGCGATATCGCTCGTGAAAAACGCCCGCTAGTGTTGCTTGGAATCCTCGGCCCGCTGTTACTGCTGACTGTCTTTGGGCTCTTCGGCACCTGGGCATTCTACCAAGCCGTCACACAAACCAACGAAGCCGTTGCCGCCAAAGCCATCGACAGTAACGACTACACCGCTCAACTTATTTCCCGTGATGCTAAACGGCAGATTGAAGAGTACTTTCGGTCGGTAACCGAACTCGCATACGATCCTTCATTCGTGGCCGAGTACCAACGGATGCTATCCAACGACAGCTTAACCTTACTTCGTCACCAACTTTCCAACCCCACCGACAATTCAAAATTAGACGAACTTAGGCAGGAATTTCGGCAACACCCCGCCAGTAAACCTTTAATGAAGCCGCTATACGATCGGCTCAACGACCCCGACGGCGTTTACCCAGTCGCGGCCAGCTGGTTTATTTGTGACCGAATGGGGAATCAAGTCGCGTCCGCGTTTCCGTCCGAAAACAAAACGTTAGGGCAAAACTTTGCCTATCGAACCTATTTCACAGGCGCCAAAAAAGACGTAAAAATCAGCGACATCCCGCCCGTCAGGCCTGCGCTGAAATCAAGCAATGATACCAAGGCCACGGATCCTTCGGACTTGTCGGCTCGCAGGATCATCGATCGTCCTCATCTATCGGCGGTTTTTAAGTCGAAACAAACCAATACATGGAAAGTCGCGTTTTCAGCGCCGATCGTTGCAGACAACCAGATTATCGGAATCGTCGCAGTCACTGCCGAGCTAGGCGACTTTGTTGTTTTTAAAGCCAAAGATGCTCGCTACTGGATGCTCGTTGAAGGTCGTGATAACGGAGTGATTCTCGGCCATCCAGTTTATCGTGATTTAAAACAGCAAAACATCCCAGTGCCCCAAGTGTTGTCCGAAGTAGAAATCGACATTGACCAAGCCAGGCAGTCACACGACTCAAGGCCTTTCGTACCCTTCGAAGATCCGATCGGCAAACTTGGTTTCGGGGTCGATGAAAACGGCGATTCCAAGTACGCTCAAAAAAGTCTTGTTTCCGTGGAAAGCGTTTCGATGCACCCAGCGATGTCACCGCTGGCCAGAAACAATACTAAAAACGAAACAGACGGTAACCAGCCGGCATTTTTTGTCTTAGTCTTACACAACCAAGACGACGTCTTCGCAGACGTTTACGCGTTGGAAAAGCGACTCTTCAAATTGGCCGCTTTAGCCAGCATCGCTATTGCTTCAGTGTTAGCTTGTATGGGCTACTTTGTTTATCGGTTATTAAAATCCTCGAAAAACCGACTCACTCAATCTCCAATAAATTCGAAGTCTGCCGAGACCTTCACTGGCTTTCCAACGATAAAACAGCCAGACAAAGCACTATAAAGGCCGCCTAGCTCACCAAAACCTCAAAAGTTAATGAAAACCGCCCTCATTACGGGCAGATGATTTGTTTTGAGTGATTTGAAATGTAGTTAAAAGTCGTTATACTGATTTCAGTCGACTTTTAGCGTCGTGACTACTTTAAAACAGGAAATATAAAAATGAGAACTACCCTAGCATTGATGATACTGGCAATGGCCGTAATGGTCATGGGTTGCGGGGAAGCAACATCAACCGAAAACGTTGGTTCGACCGCAGCTGGCGAATCAAGCGCGAGCTGTGATTGCTGTAAAGATTGCGATAAATGCAATAACGGCGAAAAGTGCGAGTGTACTGCCAAAGAAGGCGAAGAGTGCGATTGCAAATGCAAAGAAGGCGAAGGATCTGAGCACAAGCACGAAGAAGGTGAAGAATCAGGTCACGACCACGAAGAGGGTTCTGAGCACAAAGACAGCGAAGAATCTATGACCAAAGAACCCGCAGGTTCCGGCCACAATTAAGCTACTGCGTACTTAGGCGACAGAAATAAAAAACCTCGGACTCTAATCCGAGGTTTTTTTATGCCCGTTGAATGGATCAAACTCAACTTTACTTGGATTTCGAAGCATAAATTCATGAGCTGATGACTTGCCAAATTTGTCTAGCTTTTTAATGGTGCGTGATTTCAAGAAAGCCTGCAGCAAACGAAACCAGTGACTAGGCACCAATTCTGCTTGGGCAGGCTGCCCGATCTAAAAAATTTAAGTATAAAACAGCGTTAGCGTACTTATAATTCTATGCCGAAACACCTATTCTAATGATTGATTACAGGATGAACGCCGTTTCATCTACTTCCCAAATAAGGACTTAAGAATGAAGAAACTTACTCAACTAACCCTAGTGTTACTGGGACTCATCGTTGCATTAGCTGGTTGTGAAGCCGCCAAAAATGCAGCTTCCGAAGCCGCCAACAATGCTGCTAGCCAAGTAGGTGACATGGCGAACATAGATTTCGGTGACTTTGACGCGGCAGGACTAAAAGAAAAGTTCGCCGGAATCACCGACGGCTTTAAAGACGTTACTGCCGAAAACGTCGATGGTTTGACATCGAAAATTTCGGATCTGAGCGGTTCTATCGAGGGCATGGGAATCGCTGATCTACCTGCTCCAGCCAAAACAGCTGTCAGTGGCATGATCACACCGGTTATTAATACAATTAAAACCGCAATGGAAGGCATTTCAGACGAAGGCATTGTTGGCAAACTAAAGCCAGTTGTTGAGCCATTGCTAGAAAAGCTAACCGCGCTTGCTGGCTAAATCACCAACGACGATCAATTTGAACGAATTCTAGGGATGCCATCTGGCATCCCTATTTTTTTTGGACCTGCGAGTCGGTAGTGACTGCCCGCTCAATTATTTTACGAAAACAACACATGGCTACATCACCAAAAAAACATGAAAACGTCTTTTCGAAAATACCGAACGTCAAGCACATTGAGCCCGCAGCGGAAACGAATTCGGACGAATTCGAAAAAGTAGTTCGGTCTCGACGAAGCACTCGAGTATATTCAGACGACCCAGTGCCTGAGACGGTCGTTCGTAAATGCTTAGAACTTGCAACGCTGGCTCCCAATTCCTCCAATCTACAATGCTGGGAATTTTATTGGGTCCGCGACGCAACTAAAAAACAGGAACTCGTCAAACTCTGCCTCGGACAACCCGCAGCCGCAACGGCTCAAGAACTAATTGTCTGCGTGGCCAGACTTGATACATGGAAACGAAATTCAAAGCTGATTCTAGAACACCTACTTGCCAACGAAGCTGAAGTGCCAGCAGCCAAAATCAACTACCAACGCAAGATCGTACCAATGGCTTATGGTCACGGCCCATTTTATATTCTTGGCCCGCTTAAGAAGCTGGCAATCACCGCGCTTGGGTGGTACCGAATCGTGCCGCGAGGCCCCGCCAGCAAAGCGGACATGCGAGTATGGGCTCATAAGACCACTGCCCTTGCCTGCCAAAATCTAATGCTCTCCTTTCGAGCGCTCGGGTTTGACAGTTGCCCGATGGAAGGCATGGACGAACGACGCGTTCAAAAGCTACTAGGGATCCCGCGATCGGCAGAAGTCTGCATGGTGATCTCCGCTGGCAAACGAGCCAAACACGGAATCTACGACAAGCAGTTCCGTTGTGATCAGTCTCTGTTCGTTTTTGAGGTCTAGAATCCACCGTTGACCGAGAAGCCATTGAACGGTTACCACCAAAAATAAAGTTTCAAAACTCATGAGTTAAAGCTTTAGTTGGCTGACATTCTTGTATGAGGCTGAATCGCCGCTCAAACCCGCATAGTTAAGAATCATTCTTTGAGATATACCGGTTTTTTTCGTGCCAAAGATGCCGATGCTTTCGAGGCTTCGGAATTTTATCTTAGTTTAGACGCAAATCGTTGATTGACAGTTGCGCCAATCTACGTCACAACAGTGACACTGACTCTCCTAGGCACGATTGTGCAATCCGCCAATAAAAGTGGACCTGCGATGTTTACCAAGTGTGACATTGAATCGTTAAGCCCTTACTCCTGTCCTCTTGGCAATTGATTGCCTTGGCTCCACTTCATCTATCCCCTCAAGGACTGGTTTTGAACTCTCCTACGGCTCCCACGGACTGGGTGCGCGCTGCGCGCACAACACTAAAAAACTCGGATCAAGATTTCCACCAAGTCAAAAGTTGGATTTATTGGCGAGACATGTTGATAGGAGCTGTAGTCGCGTATGGAGCGGCGGCGCTATATTTAGAAGCGCCGGCGTTTTCAGTTTGGCAGTTCGTCGGGTTCGTCGTTGCAGTGTTCTGGCTTTACCGAGTTGGATCATTAGTCCATGAAGTTTGCCACCTAGGACGGCATGAATGCACCACATTCAAAGTCGCGTGGAATATTTTAGTAGGCGTCCCCACGCTAACACCATCGACTTTTTTCACGGGGCACCATCGCGACCACCACTCGCAACGAGTTTATGGAACTTTGCAAGACCCGGAATACGTTGTCAATGTTTGTAAACGTGGAAGCATCTTAAACTTATTGTTCTACTTCTGCTTTGTCGCGGCCTTTCCACTTATCGTTTTCACGCGTTTTGCGTTGGCACCCTTAACGTTTATCACGCCTAGAATCCGAGATTACTCGCTAAAACATTTTTCGGCGTTCACGTTCAACTGGAAATACGAGAGACCATTAAGCCGCATTGATCGTAAAACATTCGCGACATTGGAATTGTTTTGTTGTTTGCGGGCTTGGTGCATTCCTGGTGCAGTCCTGATGGGAGTCGTGCCGCCATCGCGAATGCTAATGCTATATTCTCTGGGAGCGTCGGTAGTGATCATGAATCAGCTACGACAGCTTGCGGACCATCACTTTGAAGGCGATGGCAGTAATTTGACAATGTCCGAGCACATTATCGATTCGTGCAACTACACCAGTCGCGATCCCATTACTTGGCTGTTCTTTCCATTTTCGATTCAGTACCACGCGTTGCACCACATGTTCCCATCGCTTCCGTATCACAATCTGTCGGGAGCGCATGAATATTTATTGAGCAAGTTGCCCGAAGATTCCCCTTACCACGACTTGTCACAGCCTGGCTGGTGGTCAGTGGCGAAGGAAATGCTTCGCAAGGAAGCGGTTAGTGCCTAATAATAGACGAACCTGTTCATTAATTTCAACAAACTGGCTTTCTAAAGTCCGCTCCGGTTACTCGCCCACGCAGTACAAAAACTTATTTGACCGAATAAGTAGTTGTCCGTTACTGATCGCTGGCGTCCCAGAAAAAATTTCTGCGTCATCCGTCAGCTTGTTGGCTGCGATCTGCTTACACTCAGCGTCGGCGTTGAACACAAAAGTTTCACCATTGCCTTTTGTGTAGTAAACCTTCTCGCCGGCAATCACTGGCGATCCGTAGTCGGGCGATCCAAATCCACCTCGGCCACCGCCTGCGTTGGCTGGCCGACTTTCCTTGGTTGATTTAAACCGGATCTTTTTTAGCTGCTTGCCAGTTTTGCTATCGACGACCTCCATGATTCCACCACGAGTCACGGCATACATCTGACCGGCAAATACTACCGGACTTGAGAAACTAGCACTCACTGGTGATTTCCATTGAAGGTGCGATTCTGACACGTCCTTGGAACCACCTGCTCGAACGGCGATGCTTCCACCACCACTACGACCACCAACCGAAGCGTACACAACGCCATCGCTTAAGATTGGACTGGTATAAAAACCAGTTTGCTCACCACCGACGCCCGCTGCGAGCCAAGCCAGTTTTCCTGTTTTAGGATTGATAGCCCAAAGTTCGTTCGGAACACCAATCACAATATCAGATCGATCATCATCGACGTTGATCACCATTGGAGTTGACCAAGTGTTATCCATCGATTTCGACTCACACACCCACCGTTGCTCACCCGTCTTTTTATCAAGGCCATATACGGAACGACTTTCCGCCAACGCAGGCACGATCAGTAAATCGCCGCAAACGACTGGGCTGGAAGCAGACCCCCATCGTTTTGAATCCGATCCATCACCGACATCCTTTTTCCAGAGCTCTTCGCCTTCAAAGTCGTAAGCAATCACTCCGCTTTTACCAAGAAAGACAAACAGAGACTCACCGTCAGAAACTGGCGTGTGAGAAGCATAGCCATGAGCAGTAACACCAATCCCGCTAAAGTCATCTTCGTTACTGGTTCCCGGAATTGTCTTTGACCAGAGTTTCTCGCCGCTTTTTTGGTCGATACAAACGACATGACGCTCCAAGTCCTCTTTCTTGCCAACGTCATTGCGACTTTCTCCGTAGCCCGAATAGCAGGTTACAAATACTTTACCACCAACGACGATCGGCGAAGAACAACCCGCGCCCGGCAGCGCCGTCTTCCAACGAATGTTTTTGTCGGGCGACCATTCAGTTGGCACACTGCCCTCACTGATGCCGCTGCCCTGAACGCCTCGAAAACGAGGCCAATCATTGTCTTGTGCTTCAGCGGAAAAAGACACTAATGTTGTAGTAATTAGCGAGACAACCGCGACTATGCTTGAAACATAATTTTTCATCGGCGAGTCCAATTTGAGTTGTTGATTGGTTTACTCTTTACTCTTCGGTTCTTTCGAATATCTAGTGGTCTATCAAAGCAGACAAGTAAACCTCGAAATCATACATCGAGTCAATGAAAACGAGAATTTAGTTTGCAGCCAACCCTATTATTCATCGAAAGCAGGTCGATTTTCTTTTGTGCTTGGAGTTTGAGCGCCACCGCGACCGCCGCCTGGCCGTCCACCGCGACCTGCACCTCCGCGTCCGCCGCCGCCTTGAAACCGCTTGGACATCGCTTCAAGTTCGTCCTTGGTTACAAAACCATCACCGTCCGTATCCATTCGCCTCAACATTCCTCCCATTCGGCCACTCATTTCTTCGCTTGAAATTTTGCCATCACCGTCAGCGTCATGTCCCATCATGCGATCGACAAACGGGTTCGAGTTCTCCCCAACTCCGCCTTGGCCGCCGCGTGTCGGTGCCAGTTCCGTTGAATCAAGCAGGCCATCGGCATTCTTGTCCATAGTTTTTAGTGCGACTGTGGCGTTTGCAATTTCTTCCGCAGATAGCTTTCCGTCTTTGTCGGCATCAAGGGCCATCATTAGAGGAGACGCCGGTCGCTGTCCACCTCTCGGTCCGCCGGCGCGTTGTGCAGTTGCAATAGAGGACATCGATACGGTAGCCAGAATTGCAAACATCAAAATGAACTTGTGCATTGTGTTTTCTTTCCAAAGAGCACGTAGGATTAATCGACAAATCGTCAGACGCCCTTTTTATAACACAAAACACGCACGGAGGTATCGCCGTGCGTGTTTCATTTGCCATTTTTTTTGACATGCCAGCTGACCGACATTAGCTAACCAGCTTCAATTGACTCGATGGAATATTCTCCTCATCGCTGGATGGGTATTTCCTACCAGATCTTAATCCGTTGCTCTTCAGGGCGATAAAGCTTATCCCCCGGCTTGATATCGAACGCTTGATAAAAGGCGTCAATATTGGTGATAGGTCCGTTGACTCGATAACGAGACGGCGAATGAGGATCGTTTAGCAAACGTTTGATCATTTCCTCGTCTTTGTACTTTCGCTTCCATACACGACTCCAACCTACAAAGAACAACTGATCGCTGTTCCAGCCAGCAACCGTCTTTGTCAAACTTTCGTCCTTAGACAGTTTTAGTGCACGGTGGGCGACCTCTAAGCCCGACAAATCCGCAATGTTCTCGCCCAATGTCAAATTACCGTTGACCTTCTTGCCTTTCAGCGGTTCGTAATCGGCAAATTGGTTTACCAATTGTTTGGTCAAATTTCCGAATTCTTTGCGATCGGATTCGGTCCACCAATTTTTAAGGTTGCCGTCGCCATCGTATTTACTGCCTTGATCATCGAATGCGTGACTAATCTCGTGACCGATCACCGCTCCGATGCCTCCATAATTAAGTGGCGCTGGTGTGTTCAGGTCAAAGAACGGTGGCTGCAGAATTGCCGCTGGAAAAACAATTTCGTTCTTAGTCGGGTTGTAGTAAGCGTTCACTGTTTGAGGAGTCATTCCCCATTCTTCGCGATCGATCGGTTGCCCGAGCTTCGAAACGTTACGATAGTGTTCAACTAAATTCGAACGCATCACATTACCGAACAGATCATCAGCCTCAATTTCAAGCTTCGAGTAGTCTCGCCAACGATTCGGATAACCGATTTTGGGAGTAATCTTTGAAAGCTTTTCCTTTGCTCTGGCCTTGGTCGCGTCAGTCATCCAAGTCAAATTGTCAATACTTCCATCGAAGGCTTGAAACAAGTTCTTAACCAATTTTTCCATTTCAGCCTTAGCTTCTGGCTTGAAGTGCTTTCGCACATATAACCTGCCAACGACCTCGCCTAATGCTCGTCCTGAAACCAAGTCAACGCCTCGCTTCCAACGCGGTTGCTGCTCTTCAACGCCCGAGAGCTCCTGTTGGTATAAGACAAAATGAGCATCAACAAACTCTTTTGACAGCATCGGAGCAGCTGCGTCGATATATCGGAACTGCAAGTAGGCCTTCCAGACATCCAGCTCAGTCTGGTCGATAATTTTGGCAAGTTCTTCGAAGAAGCTAGGGGTCTGGACAACCACCATCTCAATCGCAACGGGAACGTCGTTACCAACGAAGTACTTTTTCCAGTCAATCGCATCGACACTGAGTTTATTCAGAGCCGGCATGTCTAGTTTGTTGTAGGTTTTATTTGCGTCACGCATTTCAACGCGAGACCATTGAGCCCTAGCTAAATCAATTTCCAACTTCAAGACTGCTTTGGCAAGCTTAGCTTGTTCGGGCAGTTCCGCCAAAGCAAACAGCTTTTCCATATAAGCCAACAAACTGTCTCGTTCAGACTGTTTATCGTCTTTCAAATAATAATCACGGTCAGGAAGCGACGTGCCACTCTGCGACAGGTACATGATGTGTTCTGTTGCATTTCCTTTATCTTGGGATACACCGGCGGCAATCGGCGAGCCCACACCGATTTTGCTGAATTTGGCGAACCAGTCGACCAATTCAGCTTTGCTTTGAATCGCGTCAACCAACGCCAATTCCTCTTTAATCGGAGCCGCGCCCAGTTCGTTGGCACGGTCCTCATCCATATAGCTACGGAATAGATCCGCCACCTTTTGTTCGTCGGTGCCTTTAACGTTGTTCCCTTTGGAAACTTCATCAATGATCGTTTTGATCCGACTCTGCGAAAGATCTATCAGTACTGTAAAGGCTCCGAAGTTCGATTTGTCGCTCGGGATCTTTGTCTTCTTCAGCCACTCCCCATTCACGTGCTCGAACAGGTCATCCTGAGCCCGCACTGATAAATCGAAATCGCTTTTGTCCACAGCCGACTGTTGAGCCGTAACAAAACATGGAAGCAATAAAGAACTACTTAGACATAGGACGGTAAACAGTAACCGTGTTTCCTTGAAATGTGTCATGATAAAAAAATATCGCCGAGAAAGTAAGAAACAAACAAGCACGGTCCAGCGACCGTGCTTAAAAGAAGTTCTTCTGATTGTACCGCAAATTTCAAATTAGCAAAACGGAGCACCTAGTATCGTTTGCGGTCACCATAGGTGAGTACGATAGAAAACATTGCGTGCCCGGAGGGTTTACTGTTACACTTGCAACCGATCAACCATTACTCGACAAGTTTGAGCACCGAAACAGTTTTCTTCTCCATTGAACCCGGCACTGTTTCCGCAGGAACGTCCGCCGATGCAGAAACAACATCGTCCGACAAAGACAAGCTAAGCCCCTTCGGAATAGGGTTCGTAGCAACCGAGCTGACCGGAATCGGCACCACTGAGTTAGGGGTCGTTTCCACCACTTCCACTTCCACTGAGGCTTGCGGCATCGGTATTGCGGGCGAGATAGAACTAACCACCGTAGGTTGTTTCGGCTTATTCAAATTCGCGATTCCAACTGGAGTGGTGAAAGTCGAATTTGCACGAACTGGGGTCAGCTGGCCTTGAGCCGTCGCAATGTTAGATTTTCTGTTGTTGGAAGACTGATCCAGTTTCACCACAGCCGGAGTTCGTTTTGGCTGAGGCAATTGTTGAACTTGGGTTGATTGTCGAACATTATTATTTGGGAAATACCGTACCACTGATCCATCGGCCCTTCTGATGAATGTCGGTCGGCTGGGTTGTGAAGCGGTCAGGCGACCTTGATAGCCCGCTGGTCGACGATAACTGGGCCGTGGCTGATATTGTGGTCGGTATTGAGGTTGAGGCTGAGCTCGAAATCTACGGAACAATTGCGCTTCGGCTTGGGATGCAGTTAGTAGCGATAAACCAACCACGACTAGTAGGATTCGTGAAATCATTGTTCTTCTCTCCGGCTTAACCAAACCCGATCAACACATAGGACTTACCCCGGCGCATTTCGAGCAAAGATATTACCTCTCCATTGTTGCATGAGGACACGGAAATTAAAAGTAGCGAATATGCGGGTTACGCACGCAAATTTTACTTTGTTTGAAAAACGACTTGCGGATTGAACCGAATACCTAAATTTTTCAAAAAACACACAAAACCCTAGAAAAGCAACCAAAACCAAAGTGCTATTACAACCAAAATTTGGCAACTTTGGCAAGTTTTAAGGCTCCAGTTTGACCGTTTAACGGGATGCCTACTTAGCGACGATTTAACGCCTTATGAGCATTAAGCTCATTTCAACAACCAACATGGCTTAAGCTTTGCAGATTACAACGGGACTCGCGAGTTTTATGCATTTTAGATCTCACTTTACCCTCAAGCTGGCCATCAGTATCCTGATAGTTTGCTTTGGTTCCCTCCAAGTAATGGGTTACGACAGTGGCGAAAATCAACTGCGACGGACAGCCATTGTAAAAGCAGTCGAATCATGCCAGCCATCGGTTGTCAACATTCGCGGTCGTAAAACCGTCAAGGCCGACGGTAAATCAGGCAGCCAAGCCAAGAAACAAGTCAATGGCATGGGCACTGCGGTTGTGATCGACTCTCGCGGATACCTGTTAACGAACTACCATGTCGTACAGGGGGTGCGCAAAATCGAAGTCACTACCAACGAACGGCAAAAGTACATTGCTGAATTGTTGGCACATGACCCCGAAACTGATTTAGCCATCCTTAAAATCAACGTTCGCAAACCGATGCTCCCGATCAAAATTGGCACTTCGTCAAATTTGCTCTTGGCGGAGAAGGTGATCGCGATTGGAAACGCATATGGTTACGAACACACGGTAACTACGGGGATCGTGTCTTCGCTCAGCCGAACGGTTCAAGTTAATGACGAGCAAATCTACAGGAACCTTATCCAGACCGATGCAGCGATCAACCCAGGAAATTCTGGCGGCCCGTTACTTAATACAAACGGTGAGTTGATCGGTATTAATGTTGCAGTTCGAATCGGAGCACAAGGCATCGCTTTCGCCATTCCAGCTAATGATGCAATTGATGTTGCAGCGGACTTGATGTCGGACATATTGCCGGACGACTTTTTTCACGGCTTGACATTAGAAACAGAGTACGTAGATCATAGCCCCCGGCTAAAAGTAATTTCTGTTGCGGATTCTAGTCCCGCGGCAACCGAAGATATAAAGCCTGGCGCTTACATTTCAAAAATAAACGGTCGTCGCGTAAATACGCGATTGGCATTCCAAACCGCATTATTGCGTTCGTCAAAACGAAAATTCGAGATTGAACTCGATGACGAGTCGATTGTGGAACTTGTCTATTCTAAGCCAACTCATCCGGTTCGCGACAATGCCGTCAAAGTGGCGACAGGTCGTGGTTCGATGCTTCCAAAAATACAAACCACTGCCACATTGTTGGCATGGAATCCACTGGGCATGAAACTAGCGCCTGCCTCGGAAGCCGAATTAAAAAATCGTCATCCGCATTATAAACGAGGCCTAAGAGTGGTGGGTGTTCGTAAAGGAAGCCCCGCAGAAGCTAAAGGAATTATGCCAGGCGACGTGATGGTAGCCATGCACGGTTGGAAAACTGAATCGTTAGAGAACTTGGCGTACATTTTGCAACAACCAGACATCATGAAACGAAAAAGCTTTTTGTTTCATATCTTACGCGACAAAGAACCATTTTGGGGAGAAATGCGAGTTGCAAGCTTGCCGAGATAATCACTTTCAATGCTAGAAAACGCAAATTGACTTTTTGTCGACAGCGTTTAACCACTACATTTATATAATCGCTCGTTCGCCATAGACGAACTGCAAATCGGTTATTGATTTCGTTGAAAAGTGCATAGCTAAGTTTTTATTTGGAGATTAAACTAATCGTTGCGATTATTTGTATCGCTTTTTTCAAGCAACGGCATCTACATTGATGAATTGGAAGTGCTTGTTCAGCTGGTGCTGGCCACGGTCTTCAAAACCGTCGGGCTGCATGGAAATCATGTGGCCGGTGGGTTCGATTCCCATGCACTTCCGCCATCAATTGTCTCAGCCTTCGGGCAGACAGTTGCGACGGAAACTGTAAAGTATCGGAGCAACGATCCTGTGAATTTCGACGTCGATTTCTCCGTTCCTCAGCGGCACCGAGTCCGATTCACTACTGATTTGGCGGGGCGAGACTTCGAGGTTTTAACCGAATTAATTGTCGCAAACGACAATGTTTCACCGCCCCCAAAAGTTCTATTGGTTGTTGACCAAGGCGTGGCGGATTCCGCTGCGACAGAACAATTGGTGTCTCGCTTAAACGCCAGTAAACAAATTAACGTAATGGACTGTAGTTCGGTTTCAGTTCGCAAATCCACTGAAGAACTGGCTTTAGACGAACGTTCTAACGACCGACATAAAGCGTCGCTTGCATATTTCATGATGGGTGGTGAGATCTGCAAGAATGACACCGACGATGTCGAAAAAATTCTTGGCCTAATCAATCGATTTGGTTTTGACCGTCGCAGTATTATTGTCGCAATCGGCGGTGGTGCGCTGTTGGATACGGTTGGTTTTGCCGCTGCCACCGCACATCGCGGCGTGCGTTTAATACGAGTCCCTACGACAACACTGGCTCAAGCTGATTCGGGGGTTGGCGTGAAAAATGCGATCAATTATTTCAACAAAAAGAATTGGCTGGGCACCTTTGCCGTCCCATGGGCAGTCGTCAACGATCAAAGGTTGTTGGACAGTTTGTCAGACCGAGACTTTTGTTGTGGCTTTAGCGAAGCTGTGAAAGTCGCTTTGCTTAAGTCGCCGGAAGATTTTGAATTTCTCTGTCGCAATGCAGCTAGGATTCGACAGCGAGAGCCTGATATAACTTTCGAAGCAGTTAAGCAATCTTGCTTACATCACCTGAAACATATCACCCAAGGTGGCGATCCCTTTGAAACCAAAGAAGCTCGACCGCTCGATTTTGGACACTGGTCAGCGCACAAACTTGAATCAATTACCGAATATCAAATTCGCCACGGTGAAGCGGTAGCGATCGGCGTAATGTTGGACTGCATTTACAGTTTGCGAGTCTATGATCTTCCGGAAAACGTTGTGCGAAAGGTAGGCGAGTGCTTTTCGGAACTCGGCTTGTGTCTGTGGTGCAACGCGTTGGATGACGCGGATTTGATTTTGTCGGGCCTCGAAGAATTCCGTCAGCACTTAGGGGGAAGGCTGACAATCACGTTGCTCGAAGACGTAGGAAAGCCGATCGATGTTCACGAAATCGATTTAGCACAAATGAAAAATTCAATCCGAGACCTAGATCAATGGCGCCGAGTGCTTCAAACCCAAAACTAGTGGCGACACAACTTTTTTGGTAAACGCTGCCCAGCTAGCCATAGTCACAGGGTATTTTTACCAAACCAAAACCGTCGTTACCTAAACGACTACAGTAGAATTTTTACACCTACAATTTATGACTTTGGCGTTCCAGCAATCGTTCCAAAGGCAAAGGTTTCAGTAGTCATTTCAACTTTGATTTTAGTAGCATTCGGTACGCTCACGGCGACCGGATCAAAACCGCGTCCTCAACATGATCCTGGTAAAACAGCGACCTCCAATACCTCACCAGTATCCGCATCTAAAATTTTGAACTCGGGAGACTTACCAATAGGATCCCAACCGACATACTGTTCGCCGGCTTTTCCGTAGTACCAAACACTGTTGGGAGAAAACTCAATCTTGCCGCCCTGCCTCCCAAAATCAAACTCCGATGCAATTGGGCCACCCCAATCGACCATCTTGATTTTACCAGACGTTAATTCAAGCGGTTGCATGCGACCAGCCAAAATCTGAACTCGCTGCTCGCCAAGCCCCAGCACGCCACGCACGACCCGGTATTCAGCAACAGGCACTTCGACTGTCCCTTCAATCGCGCCGACGTCGAACGAATACTGATTGTCTGCCGACGCAATAATCGAAGAGATCATCGCGGCTTTAGAGTTGAATGTCGTCGTCATGTCAATTTCAGCCGTCGGTCCGTCGTAGGCTGACAACGTAAGCGAGTTTCCGTCATCGGAAACTTCAACGTTTTGCAATGCGTTGCCAACATAAATGGCTTTGGAAAGCAATGTTGCGTGGTCACTAGCACCTACAACCATTGCGTCGCTACCGACATCGTTAAAACGTCCATTTCCGTCTTGATCAATAATTCGGATTGGCACAGGACCAGCATCAGTCGTAATGGTTCCAGCCAGTGCACCCCCTGGCGCCCATTCCCAACCTTGAGCGTCTTTGCGTAACCGAACAGCGTAGCGAAACGTCGTTCCCGATTTTGTTTTGCTGGACAAAACAACTCTCGTGGTCGCTGCTCCAGTTTTCGAGTCGACGATTGGCTTGAGGGTTCGATTCAGTTTTCCATCGCCATTGGTGTCACATCGAAGATCGTTTCCTTCCAAGCTAACAGCGAAGCCATCACCACCGGCATGCGGTATTTTGATTCCATCTTTGACAGCAAACCATTTCTCGCTAGGCAACTGTATCGTCCAATTGCGATAACTTCGATATTTCAAATCTACAGAATCTGCTTTCGCTGCGAAGGCTGGAACAACAAACACCAGTGCAAGCGAAATGACAGTGAGCAAGCGGTTCATATTGAATCCTTAAAATTATGGAAACGCCAAGCTTTTGATTATAGCGATCGACATCACAAAACGCCACCTAACGAAATGCGCCAGCAGGGCGAATCAGTTTTTCAAGTTAGACGGGCTTGTTGAAATGGTAACCCGACGCGTTAGCGAGGATTTTAATGGGTTCCTCGCTAACGCGTCGGGTTACCAAAACACTCAGTTTCAAAAACTGATTTGCCCTGAATGCGCCAGCAATCTCGAAATTGCGGCGAGCCAGACAACCGTGCAAAACTGCCAAACATGGCTATTTGGATTTATCGGCTACTTCCGCCGCTTTGAATTTGCCGAGCATTTCGGCGAACTTTTGCAAGTTTCCGGCGCCGACATGCTGCTCAACAGCTGTTCCATTGACGTCAAAGCAAATGAAAGTCGGATAGCCACGCACCTCATTTTCGGCAGCAAGTTCGGTGTATTTTTCTGAATCGATATAGACCGGCACAAACTCTTGCAACGCCTGCTTGGCCTCATCGGTTGGGAACACCGTTGCAATCATCTTTTTGCACGGCCCACACCACGACGCCGAGAACATTGCCACAACAGGTTTGCCTGATTCAATTGATACCGCACGCGCCTTTTCAAAATCTGTTAGCCAGTTTTCGGGTAGGCCGTGTCCGTGGCTACCGGGTTTTGGTTGAACGCTTTTGAATACTTGCTGATATGCATCAATACGGTTGGCGAATTCGTCATCGGAAATTTCACCATCCGCGTTGGCATCGACCAACTTAACATACGCCACCATCTGTTCTTCGTTAACGTTCGCCATTCGACGCGACGCGTAAGCCTGAAACTCTTCGACCGTTTGGTCCTTCGCACTTACCTCACCACAGCAAAAAAGTAACGGCGTAACAACGATCGCCAAAAGGAAACGAATGTTCATGATAATTTTTCGTTTGAGATATCAGATGAGTATTACTGGCATTATAGACTAGAGCCCGGAGGTTAGCTTACACGAAATCGGCAGTCCATGGTGGGTTCATTCGCAAAGTTTAGTACGAACGAACCACTACCAACCAAAAATCAGTCCATCGTCTAAACAGTGCTTTCGCGAGATCCCGAACAAATAACACATTGAATTTGACTCAAGTAGATCTGATATACTAGAAGGTGCCTCGGCAACAAGACGTTCAAATGCTTCAAAGTCCTGCGGCTTGCAAAAGATACATGCCTAGTATTGCCTCGATTAAGCGAGTGGTAGATCCCGCCTGCAACGTCAGATCGAGGCGCCCGGACCATGATTAAAGCTCCAGCAACGACAAAAAAAAGGATATCAAACCACAACACACACGCCGAAATCGAGTTCGACAAGGCTTTAGGTTGAACTGTGCTTGGAATGCCCAAAGTGCCTCGGCGTGTCGGACGAATGGCACTTAGTTATCGGGATTGATATAGCTAAAAAGGCCTCAC
>CAZHCH010000057.1:0-16922 GCA_964530985.1 uncultured Pirellulaceae bacterium
CAAGACACCCATTCAAGTAACAGTATTCAATGACAACCACTGTGGAAAAACAACAACCCGCCACCGCGGACGGCTTCAAGGCATTCTTGGAGTCTCGCAACGAACCCGCTTGGCTCACCGACATTCGTGAAGCCGCTTGGCAACGATTTGAAACGCTACCTTGGCCAACCACTCGCGACGAAGAGTGGATGCGTACCGACATCCGAATGTTCAAACTGGACAAGTTCGGTTTACCTACCAGCGCTAGTGGCGTCGAAGTCCCTCCTCCCGTTCTCAACGACGGCGTCGAACTTGGTGGTTCAGCAGCATGCGTCAACGGCATCACCATTCGCGATGCGAATCTGGACGATGACTTAGCGGCCAAAGGCGTCGTATTTGGCAACATCAGCACTTTGCTGGCCGAGCACGGTGAATTGATCCAAAAGTACTTATTCCAATTGGTCAAAGGGGACGAAGACCGTTTCGCCGCTTTGCATCAAGCTGCGTTCTCTTCGGGAACCTTCCTGTACGTGCCTCGCAACGTCGTGATCGAAAAACCAATTCACCTGTTCGCTGGGCTCAGTGATGGTGGCTCGGATCTTTCTCACACGGTGATTGTTCTCGAAGAAGGTGCCGAAGCGACCGTGTTGGCTGAATCACTTTCGGATGAAAACGCAACCGGTTTCCACAACGGCGGAATCGAAATCTTCGTCGGTGCTCGGGCCAACCTACGGTACGTGAACCTACAAGACTGGAGCCAAAAGGTTTGGCACTTTGCTCACCAAAAAGCAACCGTCGGCCAAGACGCGAATCTGCAGTGGACCGTTGGAGCCTTGGGTTCAAAACTGGCCAAAGTAAACCAACACGTCGACCTGACAGGCAAGCGAGCCAACTGCCAAGTCAACGGCGTCATGTTCACCGAGAACAAGCAACACTTGTCCTACCACACGCTACAGCGTCACTGTGCTCCCGAATGCACCAGCGATTTCTTGTATAAGAGTGCATTACAAGACAAGTCGCGGACCGTTTGGCGAGGCATGATCAAAGTCGACATCGACGCTCAGCAAACCGACGGCTACCAGCGAAACGATAACTTGCTGCTATCCGATCAAGCACGTGCGGATTCGATTCCAGGTTTGGAGATCGAAGCGGACGACGTTCGTTGCACGCACGGTTCGACCAGCGGTCGAGTCGACGACGAACTGATCTTCTACGCTCAGTGCCGCGGCTTCACTCGCAAAGAAGCAATTCGTGCGATCGTGACTGGATTCTTCCAGCAGGTGTTTGACCGAGTCACGATCGAATCAGTTCGCGAAGCGTTAGGCGAGTCAATCAGCCGCCGCGTTCGTGATTACGATTAATTTTAGCGTAGCTGGATTCGCCAGAATTCAGGCCTTCCAGAAAACCCGAAGTCTCGCGACTTCGGCTACAGAAAAACCAGCATGTCCGAATTCCACCAAGTCGCCACCAAGTCCGAAATTGAACCCGGCGGCATGCTGTTGGCTGAATGCGATGACCAATTAGTGATCTTGTTCCGCGTCGACGAAGACACCTTTTACTGCCTAGACGACGTTTGCACGCACGACGGTGGCACGCTCAGCGACGGTTCGTTTGCAGGGTGCGAGATCAAGTGTCCACGCCATGGAGCCACTTTTGATGTCAAAACCGGTGCGGCGACTGGCATGCCAGCCAGCAAACCGACAGCTTCTCACGAAGTAAAAGTCGACGGCGATAATATTTTTGTTAAACTTACTCAGTAAGCCCTTACCCAGTAAGCCGTTTTCGCTCAGCACCACTAACTGCAGCGATTTGAAATTCAACCGAAGCCTTCAGCCCACAATTTTTAGATATGGCCCTTCAAGAAGACCAAGTCCGCGAAGCACTGAAACAAGTGATCGACCCTGAACTGTTCGTTAACATTGTCGACCTCGGCTTGATTTACGTTGTCGACGTTTTGCCGATCGAAGGCGAAACTGAAAAATATAACGTCAAGATCGACATGACGATGACCAGCCCGATGTGCCCAGCGGGGCCACAATTGGTTGCCGAAACCAAAAAGTACGCTGGCGAAATTGAATCCGTTGAAAATGTCGAAGTTAAAGTCGTCATGGATCCACCATGGACCCAAGACATGATGACCGACGACGCTCGCGATGAACTGGGAATCTTCTAGTTCATCGTCGCCTTTGGTTCCATAAAAGTAGCGTTCTCCAACGAAGATCAAAAACGATTCTTCTTATCGCAAACCAAAAACCCGCAACGCGTTGGCAGTTGAAAGTTCTCCAAAGGCTTCCGGAGTAGTACCACGAACTTCCGCCAAACACTCCGCTGTGTGTCGCACTAAAGCTGGTTGATTCGGACGAGTGCTGCGTTTCGGAGCGGGCGACAAGTACGGCGAATCGGTTTCAATCAGAATCCGTTCGTCGGGAATTTTCGCTGCAATCTCTCGGAGTTCTTGTGACTTCTTAAACGTCACCATCCCCGCGAAGCTGATGTACATTCCCAATTCGATCGCTCGCTCCGCCGTACTCCATTGACCAGCGAAGGAGTGCAAAATCCCGATGATCCGTCCATCGCGTTGGTGCTCGTTCAGCATCGCAACGATATCCGCATCGCAATCTCGCATGTGAATCACTAACGGCTTTTGAGTTTCAAACGATAGCTCGATATGCCGCGCAAACCAAGTTCGCTGTAGTTCGATCGGTACGGTGTCCCAGTATCGGTCCAAACCCGTTTCACCGATCGCAACTACGCGTTCGTGCTGTGCCAACGTTTGAATCGCTTCCCAATCGGTGTCCGAAGCCTGATGACAATCATTCGGATGCACGCCGACAGCGGCGTAAACAAGAGAGTTAGCCTTCGCGAGTTCTAAGCAAGCTCTACTGCTGGCTAAGTTAGTTCCAATGGACGTGATACCCTGCAAATTTTGCTCGTCAGCGTTTCGCAGAATTTCATCCAGTCGAGATTCAAGTTGAGAACTAGCCAGGTGAGCGTGGGTGTCGAATAGAGGCACGATGTTTGCGAAATGCTGATGGTTCGAGACAAGTTCAAATAATTATGGTTTTAGCAGACACAGTTTAATCGGGCTGGAGGTTGCTTTGCAGTACCACCTTTAGGCAGAAATCCTTGTTAAAGCCGTCACTACAAACTGTTCGGAATCGCTTGCAAGGTCTTGCCATGCTGGCTGCTAGCACTTATCGGATCGGGAATGCTTGGTTTCTCAATCGCCAGCTTCTCGCTTGCCGTGTTTTTCCGGCCCTTCTATACTCCGCCGCCCAAATTTCCCAATTCGCGTGATTGGTAATTGGCCAAATCGAAAATTATCGTCTTGAATTCAACCAAACTTGAATTTAACTGCTGCAAAATTTGACCGCATCAGAAATCGCTGGCGTCTCCGCTGGCGACCGAGCGAAGCGCGCCAAAAAATGGCCACCGCGGTCGCAAATCCTGCCAACTGGATTGTCAGTCTACTGACCACTTGCCTGCTATTAGCGAGTGTTTCCCCCCTGATCGCATCCCCCCAAACACCCTTCGCGACCAACGACAACTCACCGATTTTCAGCGAACCCAGTTTTGGGCAAGCACCTACTGGCAAGCCAATCTTTGGCCAATCATTCACAGATAATATCTCGTTCGAACTCCCTGAATCAACTCATTCGGTTTCCATCCAAGCCGATCAGGTCAAACATTGGGTCGAGAACGATTTCGAAGTTTTGCTCCTACGCGGCAACGTAAACATCCATCAAGCGACCCTTACCGCCACTGCCGACGAAGCAATCGTTTGGATCGAAATTCCGCGCAATAATCAGGCAGCCGTTGGAGTTGATAAACCACATCAAGTACTGGTCTACTTGGAGCAGAATGTCACTGTCGAACTAACCCAAAAACTGGTAGCCGATCAAACGTCCGACCGCATTAAAGACCATGCATGGTTTGGTCGTTTGAAAACCACCGGGACCGTCGATTTATCGCGGCAGTCAGAGGAGCTAGCCGGTAGTCCGCCGTTACTGTTCAATCGAGCTCAACAAGCTCGCCAAAAAAAGCCAGTCAGCCCAACCCAGCAAGCGGGATTCTTGCAGTCATTTCCGGTTGATCCACAAGGCAACAGCTTGACCAGTGATGGCCAAGTTTGGGTTGAAGACAATCAGTTCGCCAATGGAACCGGTACCGTTCAACGTCCACAGTTAGTCGTCAATCCAATCACGGGACAGGCCCAAACCGTTCCTCCGGCAGGGTTTCAATCACCAGAATTTACACCTCAGTCAGCTATCCCCGCTTTCGCACCAAGCAACCCTGCTCAGGTTGGCGATCAATTAACTCAAGGCGGTTCTCCCTTCAAGATTCTTTTGTCGCGCCGCGATCCGTCGTTCAATTTGAATTTGAAGAACTTTATCAACCCCAACAACCCCAACGAAAAGGTAACGCTTTTGACTGGTGGGATACGCTTGGCGGTGGAAACACCTGCGATTTCAGAGTTGCAAGTTTTTCGCGGTGACACCGACCGCAAACTTTACCTAACAGCCGACAATGCGGTGCAATGGCAATTGACATTGCCTGATGGAACCCGTCGCAATCAGTTCTATTTGGAAGGAGACGTGATCTTCTCCAAAGGCTCCCGCGTCATCAACGCACAACGCATGTTCTACGACGTTGAATCGCAACAGGGAACAATTCTAAAAGCCGATATGCGCACCAACGTGAGCGGCATCAACGGTCCCGTCCGGATCAAAGCAGATGTAGTGCAGCAATTGAGCGAAAACGTAATGCAGGCTCATGGTACCGCGGTGACCACCAGCCGCTTGGGCGTACCTCGCTACTGGCTACAATCGGAATCGATTGGTTTGCGAGAGACACCAGTTTTCGATCCAACTACCGGCGTAGCAGCCACTAACTTGAGCAATGGTCTGTCGAATTTTCAAAACGACGCGCCGGGGACTGACTTCACACTGGATGCTCAACGCAATCGTATTTATGTCGGCGGAATACCAGTGTTTACTTGGCCGCGAATTCAAACCACGTTGAGCAATCCAACGCTCTACTTGGAGAGTTTAAATATCAATTCAGACAGTATTTTTGGCACGCAAATTCGCACGGGTTGGAATCTATACCAGGTGCTGGGTCTCCAACAGCCAGCCGGAACCGAATGGATCGGCAATGTAGACTACTTGTCCGAACGAGGGCTCGCCCTTGGTAGTGAATATAAATATCAGCGAGACGGTTTATTTGGAATTCCGGGGCGTGTTACTGGCAGCTATGACAGTTGGTTTCTCTTGGACGACGACGGAACCGATAACTTAGGGCGAGGGCGCACGGCGTTGATCCCCGAAGAAGACTTCCGCGGCCGAACTATTTTCCAGCATCGACATGACTTTTCACCTGGCTACCAACTTCGCGCAGAACTTGGATATATATCCGATCGGAATTTCTTGGAACAATTCTACGAACGAGAGTGGGACACCAATAAAGACGCCACGACTGGATTTTGGCTCGAACGAAACGTAGGCACCAACAGTTACAACCTAACTGGCGACTTGCAGCTGAACGATTTCTTCACTGAAACCAGTGGCATTGAGTACAGCCAGTTCAAACTTGGTGAACCGATTTTCAACAACCGAGCGGTCTGGCATGCCAGTGTGCATGCTGGATACCAACGATTGCGACAGGCGGACACACCGACCGACCCGGTTGATGCAGCCACGTTTGATCCGCTGGCTTGGGAAGCGGATGTCGACGGCTTCACCGCGGGGACTCGACAAGAAATCGATTTCCCAATGCAAATCGGCCCAGTCAAAGTCGTTCCGTATTTGCTAGGTGACGTCAGCTATTGGCAAGAAGCTCTTGACGGTTCGGACCTAGTACGAGCCCTTGGACAAACAGGAATCAGGGCCAGCTTGCCGGTCTGGAGAGTTGACCCATCGATCAAAAGTATTCTGTGGAATGTAAACGGACTGGCACATAAAGTGTCATTTGATATCGATGCGTCCTATGCCGATGCGACACAAGATTTGGACGAACTGGCGCTTTATGACCCACTAGACGATAATGCCCAAGAGCACTTCCGCCGGCGATTCGCGTTTGACACGTTTAATATCTTGCCGGGCGAGGATACACCCCTGAGATTTGACGAACGATTCTTCGCGCTTCGATCGGGTATTCAGAGCAACGTGACCGCGGCGTCAAGTGAAATCGCCGACGACCTATTTATCGTCAAACTAGGAGCTCGTCAAAAGTGGCAAACCAAACGCGGCTTACCCGGCCAGCAACGCATCATCGACTGGATCACACTGGATACGCAGGCCACATTGTTTCCGAGAGCCAATCGAGACAATTTCGGTTCGGACTTTGGAATGTTTGACTACGACTTCCGTTGGTACGTAGGGGATCGATTATCGTTTATCTCTGACGGCTACTTTGATTTCTTTTCTCAAGGTTTGCGAACCGCCAGCTTCGGTGCCAACATTAGTCGGCCCGGAAACGGCGACGCGTACGTTGGCTTCCGAACCATCGAAGGGCCAATCAGTAGTAACATTTTGTCAGCGTCGATGAGCTATCGAATGAGTGACAAATGGGGCTTGAGAGCAGGTGGACAAATCGACTTCGGTGACACCGGGACGATCGGTCAAACGCTAAGCCTGATCTATATTGGCGAATCATTCTTGTGGCAGTTTGGATTCAATGTTGACCACAGTCGCGACAACTTTGGGTTCCGGTTCGGATTCGAGCCTCGGTTTACCAAACGACCGCAACTATTCCGCCCTGGTGGCGAAGCGATTGCCCCAGCGGGATCGAAGTGGCTGGAATAGCCCGCCATAAAACAAACTCTAACTAGACCCTTCTACTCTCCAGTGTAGTTTGAGAGTTGAGTCGCCAAAGCTTCAGCCGAATCAGTACACAGTTTGGCCATTTGATCCACATAGCTGGCGCCGCGGAATTTGTCTGTTTCTTGCGGGGTCGGGGCGCCAGGGCGTCGATCCGAGCCCTCCACGTCAATCAGTCCGACGCTGGACTTCTCCAACAACGATCCCAACAGGCCAACAGTACGACTGGCCAAAGTCCCGGCTTTGGTATCCAAGTGCTGACGCAAACCGGACTGACTCGTGACTCCGATTGCCTGCTGGCAAGACAAGGCCACCGAGCGAATCCGGTTACGAGAAATATTTAGCTGATAATTCGGAAGTTCGACCAACGGAGGTGTTTCGGAATCGCGACCACCATTGAAGTCTCCCGTGCGTTTGTCTTTTTCTAGTCCCGGTTCAAAATCAACTCCGGTTTGTCTAAGGTCCTTGTCGCCGAAGAAAAACCCGTCTCGCACCATTTTTTCAACTGAATCTTGAAGGTGAACGGCCTCATTTCCAACAGCCGTTCTAGCAAATTTGCAAATCGCAAGAAGGACCGTATTGTTAGTTTTTGGATCGGTGCCAATGACTCCTGCTTGCGAAATAGATCTGACTGCATCCAGTTTCATCTCAAGGCTGGAAACGTCATCATTCATAATCGCCATCAATAACGGCAACACCTTAGCATCGTTAAGCAGCCCAGCCAATTGAACCGCTTGTCGCTTTTTCCAATACCCGACAGCATCTTTCTCACGATCTGTTTCAACCGGTAATACTTGCGTTACGACGTCTACCAACTGATCCCTAATGGCACGGTTAACTGCCTGTCCCGACTTGAAATTCATTTCTAATTGACGTTTCACCCCAGATAGGGCAGCCAGTTTCAGGAACTCCGGATACTGATTTTTGTCTTCGCCGCGGAGGATCCCTTGAAGTGCAGCAGTCGCTTTACGGGAGGCAATCGGAGTTTGTCTTCGATCGCCGTCTAATGGACGGTCGGTTAACTGGCTCAGCAAAACAACCGCGTTCAATCTCGCCGACGGATGCAGCGTTGCGTCGACACTGTAGGCTTGCAATTTTTCAACCGTGAAGTCAATCATTCTAATGCGAGCGTTCCCAGTGACTCGACTACTCAAATAATTTTTCAAAAACTCCTGCCGCTTCATTCCTAAGGAAGACAAAGTATCAGCGTCTGTTTGGGTCATCGAAGGAAACGCGTAGTCTTCCAAAAACTTCCGAGCTTCCGGATCACTACTAACATCACCGCCAGCGGCCAGTACACTCCCAACCGTCGTTCGCCCTTCTCGAATCGCATCGAGCGCTCTTCGATTTTCTTTACTCCACGCTCTTTGTTGCACAGCCAATGCATCTTTGCGTGACTTAGGCCACGTTTTTTGATCGTCTTTTAAAACCTGCTGGTATGTCTTGGGAGTCAAATAGAATCCCCTTGGCATGTCCAAGCCGGAATACTTCTGAGCCAGCACCTCTCCACAAGCAAAAATTAAACATGCTGTGATCGTGGCAAAAATGAAGGTCAAAAATCGTCTGGAGATCGACATTAAACAGGCCTCAACTCGTTAACTGTAAAATAGAATGGTCTGGGCATTTGCATTAGAATTCGGCATACAAGACCGAAACCACCTGAGCTTTGTCATAAAAGTCGCCTTCTTTTAACCAAAGCAAACCAATTATACCGCGCATTCTAGTCGGATTATAGCAACGAAAACCCACAAGAACACTAAATCAAGCCGGGAAACGTATGCAAAACTAACCATTTGGTTGGACAGTCACAAACTGAGGTTCCCGTTTGTACGAAACAATCCTTATATTTGTATTGGGGCTGTTGATATTTTGACCCCACTTCGAATACCTTCAAAAAAATCGCCCAAGCCATGTCCAGTAAAATCAGTCACCTTTACGTAGCTTTCTTGACGGCAGCTTTTCTCCTGATCGCGCCATTTGTCTCTGCCAAAAACTTGCAAGCCCAAGATAAGCCAGATCAACCACCAATTCGAATCATCGAACCACTGACCCCTGGTCAACCTTTGAACCAGAACGAAATCAACAAGATGCGAGATCGCTTGGGCAGCAGTGTTGGCAAACAATTGCGGGATATCTTACCCGGAGTCGACCCAGAGCAGCTTTATAATGAATCGCTAAGGGGACTTATCTCACAACAAGAACCTTCAAAACAAATACCTGCAGTGGAGTCCTTAACACTACCAGTAAAAACCGTCTTCGGATCAGCAAAAAAAGACAACGCACCCGGTATTGGCTCGACTCAAGCAGTTTTACGGACCGCAGCGAAAAAACTTGAGAATCTGGCTGCCGAACTAGAGCAGGTCAAATTTTACGGCAAAGCCGATCAACTGAGAAAAACAGCAACCTCATATTGGCTGGAAGCCCGAAGTCTGGACTAAATTGAAGCGATTTTAACTGCTTTTGCCGTATCTTGATTCTTGCTCTCGATTGAGAGCGTCTATACTTACGGTAGTACCAACTGGCCGCTAATTTCCAGCCTCGCAGCGGTCTATCACAGATGGTTTGTGCTTTCGACGAAATTTCAGTCAATCACTACCCGCTTGGTAACAAGCTAATTATTTTCCAACGCTTTATCACTCCTAAGTATTCTCGGGCTGATCAAGTAACCACAGAACACTTAGGCCAACCCAAAATTTAAAAAATCACGAAGCAATAGCGATTACATTTCCCGAGACAATACAGCCGGGACCAAACGGAGCAGAGAATGGCGAAGAAGAAAATTCCAGAGTATTTAAAAGAGTTGCATCGGGCTGGAGTCGTTTCAAAAGAGCAACTTATCGATGCCAAGGAACAGGCCAAACAAACTGGTAAAACCATCGCCCATACGATCGTTCAGTTGGACTACGCCACAGACGAAGATGTCATGAAAGCCTTGGCCAAGGCCCACCGGATGGATTACGTAGACCTAACTAAAGTCGAAATCCCAGAAATGGTGATTGAACTCATGCCTGAAGCGGTTGCTCGTGAAAACAACGTCATTCCGCTCGCCGAAACTGAACGTGGCCTCAAAGTGATAATGAGCGACCCCGAGGACGTGGATACCGTTGAAAAACTCAGGTTTATCCTTAACCGGGATGTCACTGTCGCATTGGCCACTCGAGCCGCAATCACACTCGAAATCAACCGAAAGTACGGCCAAGTCCAAGAGGAGTCTGCTGACTCGATCCTACAAGAATTCACCGACACAGCCATCGACTTTACAGAAACCGTAGACGATGACGCCGAGTCAGGAGAAGCGTCAGAGGACAGTAGTGCCCCCATCGTGCGGCTGGTCCAACTTATGATCACCGAAGCGGTTCAACTGCGGGCATCCGACATCCACGTCGAACCTTTCGAAGATCGGGTCCGAATTCGCTACCGAATTGATGGTGTTCTGCACGAACGTGATCGCCTACCAAAACGACAGCTAGGGGCGATTATCTCACGGATCAAAATCTTGGCCAGTATCGATATTGCCGAAAAACGACGTGAGCAAGACGGGCGTATCAAAGTGACCGCAGGTGAAAAGGAATTGGACCTCCGCGTTAGCGTCATCCCAACCAACCAAGGCCAGTCCTGCGTGATGCGCTTACTGGATAAAGACAACATCAAGATCGGTGTTCGGCAACTTGGATTCAGTGAAAAAACACACAAACAATTCCACTCGCTAATCCGCCGTCCTAATGGAATCATCTTGGTCACCGGCCCAACAGGTTCTGGGAAAACCACCACGTTGTACGCTGCCATGAACAGCCTCAACCGCCCTGACCGCAAGATCATCACGGCCGAAGACCCTGTCGAATACTACTTGCCAGGCATCAATCAAGTCGAAGTAAAACACAAAATCGGGCTCGACTTTGCTCGCATTATTCGCTCGATGCTACGGCAAGCACCGAACGTGATCCTTGTCGGTGAAATGCGAGACCAAGAAACTGCATCGATGGGAATCCAAGCATCACTAACTGGACACCTAGTATTCAGTACTCTACATACGAACGATGCGCCCACTGCTGTTACGCGAATGATTGACATGGGAGTTCCCGCTTATCTGGTCGCCAGCTCCGTTGTAGCAATCCTTGCTCAGCGGCTAGTGCGGACAATTTGCCCCAAATGTCGATCCAAATACACGCCTACCGAACAAGAGATTAAAGAGGCCGGTATGCCACCCGAAATGGTAGCCTCTGCGACCTTTATGCGTGGTAGGGGTTGTAACAGTTGTCAGAAATCTGGCTTCCGAGGCCGCATGGGGATCTACGAGATGTTGATGATCGATTCCAGTATTAGAGAGTTGATTTTTCGCCAAGCATCATCTCAAGAGATCCGAGATTACGCCGTAAACAATGGGATGGACACGCTCTACATGGATGGACTGAGCAAGGTCGCTCAGGGCTACACCACGTTTAGCGAGGTCATGCGGGTCGCCAAGCGTGGTGACGGTGACGGCGTCCATTGACCTACTACCCGGTGCTGTGCAGCAAAATGGAGCCTCCGACAGTCGGGCTGGGGTCGGTTTGTAATGCCTCGGGGTCTGGCCAACCACGACTAAATCACGACATTTTCTGGACTTGAGAGCTAAAGCGCCCAACAATTCGGGTGTCCGAAAGCAGCAACGGCTGTTTTTGGCACACTTTCCGCCTCTGATCTTCCGCCAGTGGAAACTAGCTTGCTCAAATCGCCATCACCGTCCAATTTCAATGGGTGTGACTTGGTGAAAAGTCGGCAACTGAAATCCCTAGGGCACTTCTTGCGCGACACCAGTGTTTATTGGTTGTTGACCGAACTGGCTGCTGCCAAAGAAACAAGTCGCACAATCCAAATTCACCCTTAAGAGTTAGAAACGAATTGTAATGGCAACTGTCCTGATTGATAAATTGCTCGAAGCCTGTGTTAAGCAGGGCGCTAGCGATATTCATATCACCACCGGGCAACCGCCGGTCTTCCGCTTGCATGGCCGACTGCGTCAACTAGAGACCAAAACCTTGGAGTCCGAGGATACGGTGGCGCTAATGAAGTCAATCACGCCCGAGCGTTGCCAGCGAGAACTGCAGGAGATGGGATCGGCTGACTTTGGATTCGCGTACGGCGAGAAATCTCGTTTCCGCGTTTCGATTTTCAAGCAGCGGGGCGACATTGCGATGGTGTTGCGACAGATCCCTAACGAGATGCTACCACCGGACGTGTTGGGCGTGCCTGACATTTTCACCAAACTAGTCATGCGTCCTCGCGGGTTGATCCTTGTCACCGGACCGACTGGATCTGGTAAGTCAACCACGCTCGCCAGCCTCGTGAATTTCATCAACGAACGAGTAGATCACCACATCATTACGATCGAAGACCCCATCGAATTTTATCACTATCACAAAAAATCAACGGTCAACCAACGCGAAGTCGGCGTAGACGTTCCGAGTTTCGCCGAAGCGATTCGTCGTGCTCTACGACAAGACCCGGACGTGATCCTAGTCGGTGAGCTTCGCGACCTAGAAACAATCGAAGCAGCCATTTCAGCTGCTGAAACTGGCCACGTCGTTTTCGGCACCCTGCACACCAACAGTGCCCAAGGAACCATCAACCGTATCATCGATGCGTTCCCTGGCAACTTGCAGGATCAAATTCGAACACAACTTTCGACTTCGCTGATCGGCGTGCTGGCTCAGACACTACTGCCGAAAATCGGTGGCGGTCGAGTGGCGGCGTTTGAGTCGTTGGTCGTGACGCCCGGTATCGGTAACTTGATTCGTGAAAATAAAACATTCCGTATTAATTCGGCCATCCAAACCGGTTCGAAGTTCGGCATGAAGCTGATGGACGATTGCCTGTTTGAACACTGGGCGGACGAAAAGATCGAACTTGAAGACGCCTTGGGCAAAGCCCAAGACCCTGACAACTTGGCCAAGCGAATCGCTGCGGCCCGACGAAATGAAGAAGACGAAGAAGTTTACGACGAAGACGACTTAGAGTTCGACGATTAAAGTCGTTTTGTTTTCAGATCAAAATTACATTTTCCCATTACTGTTTTAATATTGTGTTTCGCTGATGGCAGCTAGAAAACTAGGTCAAATCCTTGTCGACTTGGGCTTTATTACCGACGATCATTTAGAGATGTTGGTTGAAGAGCAGTCGCAAAACCCCGGTCAAATGATCGGTCAGGTGGCTCAGGAAATGGGGCTGATCACTGACGAACAATTGATTCAGGCGTTGGGCGAACAGTTCGGTTTGAAGACAATCGACATTGAGGGCGTTACGCCTCCAGCGGACACTCGCGAGATTGTCTCCGATGCAATGGCTCAGCTCTATCGAGTCATCCCATTGCAGCTTCAAGACGGCGTTTTAACAGTTGCCAGTTGCGACCCGCAGAATATTGCGATGCAAGATGAGTTGCGACGCTTTCTGGGGCTAGAGATTCGCATCATGGTCGCCGCAGAGGCTCAAGTGCTCAAGGCGATCGACAAGCACTTCAATTCTGACACTGAGAGCATTGAGTCACTGATCAAGGGCCTGGAAGAGGACGACGAATTAAAAGCTGCCTCCGAAGTCCTTGGTGGTGACGGCCCAATCAGCATCGATAACATTAACGAACTGGTCGACAGTGCACCGGTTCGAAAGCTGTTGAACATGGTTTTGCTGTTGGCCATTAAAGACCACGCCAGTGACATTCACTTTGAACCGTTTGAAGACGAGTTTCGGATCCGGATCAAAGCTGATGGTGTGTTGTACGAAATGGTTCCTCCACCTCGTCACCTTGCCTTCGCGATCACCACTCGGATCAAGGTCATGGCAAACCTGAACATTTCAGAACGCCGAATGCCTCAAGATGGTCGTATTGAACTGACGATCGGTGGCCACCCGGTCGACTTGCGTGTGAGCGTAATGCCGACTTTGTTTGGCGAAAGTGTGGTTTGCCGAGTTTTGGACCGTAGCGTGGTTTCGCTGGACTTACATAACGTCGGTATGCCAGCGGAATTAATGGCCGATTTCCGAGAGATCATGGAACGGCCCAACGGAATCATTTTGGTTACTGGCCCGACCGGCTCTGGGAAAACGACAACGTTGTACTCGGCGTTGTCAGAGCTTAACACACCCGAAGAAAAAATCATCACCACCGAAGACCCGGTTGAATACGACATCGATGGGATCATTCAGATTCCGATCAACCACGAAATCGGCGTCACCTTTGCTTCGGCCTTGCGAGCGATTTTGCGGCAAGACCCAGACAAAATTTTAGTAGGCGAAATTCGTGACTTGGAGACCGCAGAAATTGCGGTGCAAGCGTCACTTACAGGGCATACCGTGTTTAGCACGCTACACACCAACGACGCACCCAGCACCATCACTCGGATGAAGGACATGGGCGTGCCAACGTTCCTGATCACTGCGACCGTAGAAGCCATTTTGGCTCAGCGTTTGGTGCGACGAATCTGCCCTGAGTGCAGAGAAGAAGCAGAACCGAGCGACGAAATGTTGCGCGAATTGCGAATCGACCCAGTGAAGGTCAAAGACAAGAAGGTTTACCGTGGCGCAGGATGCTCGACGTGTAGCAACACTGGATACAAAGGACGAATTGGATTGTTTGAGTTGATGATCATGGACGATGAACTTCGCGAATTGATCAACGAAGACGCCAATACAGATGAACTGCGAGAACGAGCCCAAGCGAAGGGGATGAAACTGCTTCGCGACATTGGCATCAAGTATATGTTCGATGGCATAACCACCATGGAAGAAGTGGTCAGAGAAACCGTGCTGGATGCGTAAGCCAGCACTTGACTAGCCTCATCTCCGAGGCTCGCTCCAAAACAAACCACAAAAAAACAAACCACATTTTTTACACCGCAATTAGCCATGCCAAAATATCAATTTGAAGCGATGGACCCTCAGGGGCAAGAAATCAAAGACGTGATCGATGCGGCCACTCAGGACGAGGCGCAAGCCACCATTCGTTCGATGGGGTATTTCGTAACCAAGATCGCCGTCCAAAAGCAATCCAAAAGCTCCGATAAGTCGTCCGGCAAAGACCGCAAAACATTTGCACTCGGCGGTGCGGGCGGCAAGAAAATGGTGACCTTCACTCGCCAACTTTCGATCTTGCAAGATGCGGGCTTGCCGATTTTGCGCAGCCTTAAAATCCTGGAAGACCAAGCTCAACCCGGTGCTTTGAAAAATGGCTTGATCGATGTCTGCGACGAAATCGAAGGCGGTGCATCACTGTCAGAAGCGATGAGCAAAGTCCCCAAAGTCTTCGATCGCTTGTACGTGAACATGATCAAAGCCGGTGAAGCAGGCGGATCACTAGAACTCATCCTGCGGCGGTTGGCGGAATTCCGCGAGCGAACTCAATCGCTAAAGAACAAGATTATCGGTGCGATGCTTTACCCGGTCATGGTTGTGCTGTTCACCATCGCGATCTTGACCTTCATCATGCTGTTCATCATTCCACAGTTCAAAGACATGTTCGAAGAGTTCGGCATCGATCTACCACTGGCGACTCAACTTTTGATTGATATCTCCAACCGAGTCACCCAAATGTGGTTCTTGGCTCCGTTGATCCCGATCTCAATCGTGCTGTTTGTTTCGATCGTTTGTAAATTTAAATCCGGCCGCATGGGCTGGCACTTATTTTTGCTAAAACTTCCGGTACTAGGCAAGCTTGTCGAAAAAGCCAACCTCGCTCGAACCACTCGAACACTCGGGGCATTGATTTCATCCGGCGTACCGATCATCGAGGGCCTATCGATTACCCGCGAAACTGCGGGCAATGCGATGTTCGAAAAGGTCTACAGTAAAGTTACCGATTCAATTCGTGACGGTGAAACGATTGCCGATCCCATGAAGAAATGGGCGATCCCAAGCTTTCACCCCGTAACGTTGTTTTTCTTCATGGTGTCGATTTCGATGCTGCCGCTTTCAATACTGCTGGTCAAGCCTGAGATGTACCCCTACGCTTTTTACGGATCCGCATTCCTATGCTTGATCAGCGGCGCTTGGTACTTTTTAAATTACAAAAAACCCGTGGTTGAAGACTTGGTCATCAACATGGTCGCCGTCGGTGAAGAGACCGGCGAATTGGACGTGATGCTATACAAAGTCGCCGACTACTACGAAGAAGAAGTCGAACAGTTGACCGAAGGTATGCTGAAGATGATTGAACCGGCAATGATCATCTTCTTGGGCCTTATCGTACTGTTCATTGTTGCCTCCTTGTTCATGCCTTTGATTTCAATCATCTCGGGCTTGACCAGCAATTAACCAGCCGATCCCCAAAACCACTCGTCTCAAACTGCTGCTACACGCAAAACATACAAACCGAATTGACGTTTGCCTTGAGCCCTCGCAAAAGGCAGTTTAACCGATCACCAACTTTAAATAAAAAACCATGGAGCCTGCCATGACTACTTCGCAAACAAAAAAACGAACGAACTTAGGTCAGCGAACTGCGTTTACGCTGGTCGAACTAATGATCGTGATCGTGATCATCGGCATTTTAGCAGCGATCGCATCGCCGTTCATTTTCGGTGCATTGGAACGTGCGAGAGAGTTTGCGATTCAGAATGAAATCGATCAACTGGATGCAGCAGTCCGAAAATTCGAAACTGAACATGGTTTCTTTCCACCAGCCATTGGGCCAGGCTTGGAAATCGACACCGACGACCCTGACGCCTTTAGGGCATTCCGTCCGTACCTCAACCGAATTGCCCCCAACCATGACGAAGGAACAGGGATTAGCAACGATGGCCTACAGAACTGGTGGAACGTGGTTGGCTCGAAGCTCGACGCTGAATCAAGCTTAGTTTTCTGGCTTTCTGGCCTGTGTACCAGCAAGCAGTATCCGCTTTCGGGCAATGCAATGATTCGTGCAATGCAAGCGAGTACTCCCAACAATATAGCACTCGCACCTTACAACGTGAACCATGACGCCGTCAACGATGACGAACTCCGTGACGGAAATGGGGACAGAATAACCATCGATCGCAATGTTTTCTTTGACTTTGATTTAGGGCGACTGGTATCCAACGGATCTGTAGCTGGAATTAAATCTTACAACCAGCCTCAAGGAAAAGATGACGCGTTGGCTTACCAATATTTAGACAG
>CAZHCH010000057.1:17022-19299 GCA_964530985.1 uncultured Pirellulaceae bacterium
CTTACAACCAGCCTCAAGGAAAAGATGACGCGTTGGCTTACCAATATTTAGACAGAAAGTCTTACTTCTTTCCTCCTGACCCTAACGACCCTAGCGCCCCCCCCATACCTAGAGCCTATCACATCGATCAAGATCCAGACCCCATGGTAGTTGATCTAGTCTTTTTCAACCCGGACACGTTTCAGATCATCTGCCCAGGCATGGATGGTGTCATTTCGTCTGAAAACTCGCCTGTGACGAATCTCACGGACGAAACTGACGTTGACCCAGCACAAGACGATAACATCACCAACTTTTCTAACGGACGCCTTGAGCGCTCGTATGGGGGTTAAACCTTTCAGGGAAACCGTTTCGTTGCCCAGCAAACTCATAGCTTTTGTGTGATTCCATGATTTCAAACTTCAATGATAATTTAAAACCAACGCGTCCCGGTTTTACGCTGGTCGAGTTGCTATTTGTGATTGCCATCATTGCAGTGTTGGGAGCGCTAGCGACGGGCATTTTAGGCAAAGCCCGCGCCGACGCTCAGGTCGCGGCGACGCGATCTCGAATCACTCAAATCGAAGCGATCATGCAAACCGTGATGGAGGATTTCGAAGTCCGACGTATACCGGTTCGATTAACGGGAGATCCAATACAAGTCAGAAACAATCGGCGTCAAATCATAGCCGCCATGATGCTGGCAGAATACCCGAGTGCCGATGCCGACAAAGCTACCCTTGGCCAGTTGAATGTAACCATCCCTGGCCTAACCATCAGCGAAACAGCAGAAATGCTGCACTGGCAAAGTCAAACAGGAAACGAAGATCTGGATCAACCGGGTGAGTTCCTATCTTTGATTTTAAGCCGAATCGACATTGACGGCATTTCCGCTCTGGAGTCACTCGGTCCTAATGTAGTAGGTGATCCAGATGGCGATGGCTTACTAGATATCGTCGATGCGTTTGGCGATTCAATGGCACTACGGATTTTCCAAGAAGACGCCAGCGGTCTACTAATGCCTTTAAACCCAATGACCACGCCCCCTCCAGCAATCAACGAAATTCGTTTCCTAGTCACTTCTCCGAACTTGGAGGAGATTGACCCGACCTTGGGTTTACCAGCCCCATGAACCAGTCACTTAAGTCTTTTAGAGGTCTCGTAATGACGAAACCGAAAACCAAAATCACCGTCGGCGTTCAGCACCGGGAGCGGTCCGGCATGACACTGATTGAGTTGCTAGTCGCAATTGCAATCTTGGTCATCATCGCCGCCATCTTGGTTCCACAGCTGCGCTTTGCCAGTGCGGATCGAAGCGTTCGAGAAGCCAGTCGCGTGGTGGCCAGCATGTTCGCCCAGGCGAGCCAGCGTGCAATTAACGATGGCGAAGCCGGCGTCTTAATCGAACGCAATCCAAATATCACCGACGAAGACACCGGGGTAGCTTACGCGGCAACGTCCATGTTCCTGATGCGACGCATACCTCGCTACATCGGTGAAAGCGTCGATGAAGAGGCCGTGATTTCTTCCGCAACGAGTGTTTCGATCCCGTTACCTTCAGAGCAAACTACTTTGGGCACAATCCGAGTTGGCGACCAAATTAGCTTTGGTAATCAATCACAGCTGCGATTTACTATTACCGACCTCAACGAAGCCGGTAGCAACTTAGAACTCACTTTAGACCCATCACGATTTGGTACACCTCCAAGTAATGCACCTCCAAACAACACAAGCGAATTCATCATTTACCGCCAACCCCGCAGACTTGCTTCCAGCCGGATTGACCTGCCAACAGGTTACTTGGTGGACTTACGGTTGTCGGGCGAACTGGCCAATGCGGACACCAGTTTCTTTGCGTTAGACACCTCAGCGGAGTCAGTCACTTACTTATTCAACGGACGGGGAAACATCGACCGGTTTTTTTATACCGATAGCGTCGGAGCCCGCTTGAATCGTTTCCCCTCGCAACCGGCTTACCTGATGGTTCGCGAGTTCAATCCAGAAGAAAACGGCGAGACAATTGAAAACGTTCTGAATAACGATCTAAGTATGTGGGTTACCATCGAACTCACCACAGGAGCTGCGAATGTAATTCCTGGAGTCGCAGTCGACTTAGACAACACCCCCTCTATTCCAGAAGCCCTTTCAAACGCTCGTACAATTGGCAGGACAGGTCAGGCAGCACAATGATTATTTTCAAACACAACGTAGCTAGCTTCAAGCGTCACGGTTTCAAACGTCATGACCGTCACGGTCTTTCGGTGATCGAGGTTTTGACTTCGATTGTCGTTGCTCTTG
>CAZHCH010000058.1:0-19066 GCA_964530985.1 uncultured Pirellulaceae bacterium
AGCAGTACGTGGGAACGTTGCAGCGACAAGCCAATCGGTTGTCGCATTTGGTTGAGAATGTGTTGCAGTTTGCGAAGCTGGAGAATAGTCCCGATCAAGGTTCAGTGCAGGCGGTACAAGTCGGCCGGATGCTGGATCGGTTCGTCGATCGGTTGGAGTCACGTGTCGGCGAAGAAGGGTTCGAGTTCGCGTTGCATGTACCTGAAGACGTAAGTCAGTTAGAGGTGCGGACTCAGCCAGCAATGGTGGAGCAGGTGCTGTTTAATTTGGTCGACAATGCGTGTAAGTACGGTAAACCGTCAGCGACTGGTAGGGTTGATTTACATTTGTATTGTGATGCTGACCGATTGCGGATGGCGGTTTCCGATGGTGGGCCGGGGGTTGCGGCGAATGAATGCCGACGGATGTTTCAACCGTTTCACAAGTCCGATCTAGAAGCCGCTAATAGTGAGCCGGGGGTTGGGCTGGGACTGGCATTGTGTAAACGAATGGCGGTTTCGTTGGGCGGAAAGCTTGCCTATCGTGAAAATGAAGCTGGTGGGGCGACGTTCGAACTGTCGCTGCCCAGCAAGCGGCTTGGATAAATCAGTTTCGCAGCCGAGTGTCTTACGGAGCGAATGAATTTGGCGGCGCGACGGTTAAATTTTCGCTGTCGGCTTAATGGATGGTGCCGGATATGTAGTCTCATCCACTACGTATTCGCGGATCTCGTTTGGCCGGGGGTTATTTTTTGTCGGTCAGTCGCCAAGCTTCTAGCCAGACTTGCCCGCCACGTTTGGCTTTGAAGTCGTTGAACAATCGTTGTTCCATGTCCGGCAGGTGAGCGGCACCGTAGAAGATTGCGAGATTTGTTTTGCCTGCGGCGATCTCTTGTTGCAGCACTTTCATGCACTTGGCGTTTCGGTGGGTCACGATCGTACTGCCATCTTTGCCTTGAAAGATGACTGAACTGGCTTCCATTTGTTTGATTTGTTTAGCGAATGAACGTCGCATGTGCATTTGTTTGTTGGACGCAAACACAGACATCAGCATGTCGATCGAACTGGCCGATTTGCCGCTGGCTTGCATTGCCATGCCTTGTCCAATTGCTTTTAAACCATATTTCACCACGCTTTCGTTGTTGTTGACCATGCTTTCAGAGAACTCAGCGGGACTCATATCGGCATGTTTGAAGTTGGTTTTGTTGTAGTCGATTAACTCCAATTGAAATTCTAGGCCTAAGGTTTCTTGCATACCCATTTGCATTGCTGCCAACGGGTTAGTAGGAACACCACCTGGTTTACGCCCGCCTTTCGGAATCACGGTTCCTTCGGGCGCTACCAATTCATAAAGCATTGAATCGTAACGTTCGAAGCGTTCGTTTAATGCTTCGTAGTACTCTTTTTCACCGACGTGAACCGCGCCGATCAGATCAACAGTGACTCGTTTGCCAGCCGCATTTTTTAACTCGTAGCGGGTGATGGACGTCTCGAGAGCAATCAGTTTGCCGCGGTGGCCTTTACGAATCCGGATGAAGTGCTCGGATGAGTTTTTGGCTTTGATTTTCTTCGCCGTCTTTGACTCGGCTTCTTGGCTGGTCGCTTTAGGCTTGTTCTGTGTAGTGGTCTGCGATTGGGATGTACTGGGCAAAATGCAACAGAGCACGAGTCCTAGCGAGCAGATTGTATTTTTAAGAGCCATTTTAGTTCCGGCATTTAATTGTTTAGTGAGGGTCGGGGGAAAATGGAGCCCTAGTTTTATCGCTTCGACTAATTTAACGATAGTCCGCGTCTGGAGCGTGTTGACGGCATTTTGTTATTGGTTGGTGCGTCGATAGCGTTCAAAAGCTCTTTCTCGATCTTCGTCGTTGGCGAAGCCAGCTTGTTTGAGATCAACTTTGTCGTGGGGGGTACTGGCAGCTTTGGAGTTGAAACCAAATTTAGTGTGGTCTTTACCAGCCAGTCGCAGCTTGCCAAGTAGGACGATGTCTCGAATTTGTACTTCACTGATTATCTGATTGCCGTACTGTTCAGTCGAATCGAATTGTTGGTTGGTGACCAAGAACTGACCAACCACGGTCGTGTCGTTTAGATAGGTGTCAAATTGTTCAAAGGTGTTTTGATCACCGATTTTGATGGCGTGTGCGATTGCCATAGATCGAACGACAGTGGGGTTTACTGGTGCGGTAAGTTCTAGCAGCAACGGGTAGGTTTTTGGCGAGTTGAGTTGTTGGATCAGTTCGAGTTTTTGCTTTAAGAGCGGGTATTCTTTGGGAATAGTTTCTATGATTGCAAGGACCAGCGATACGATCGATTCAGGTTTAGGATGTACTTTCGCTAGTGTTGATGTGTTTTCGGTGAGTTTGTTTAATAACTCTTTCAATTGTTTTTTCGACAACGATTGGGTTATCGGAAAAGAATCGGCGTTGTTGGGTGTTGAATTTCTTTCAGCAAGTTGATGTGCCAGCAAAAACATCCCGAAGTAAACTTGAGATGTTTTAGGGGATTGGAATAGTGTCAATAGTTGAGAGTAGTCGTTTGTGTGTTCATGCGTATTGCTTGTTGTGGTTGACGGTCGCATTATTTGTTCTAGTTCTGAACGGTATTGCCCGTAGATGTCTCGGAAAAACGAGCGACTTTCAGGCGTGTCGCCAGTATATCGTTTAAAGGCTGGCCATCCCGCTAATGTACCTTTACCGCGTACGAACTTGTCGATTGCTTCGGTGGCAAGCGAAGCATTGATCGTTTCTAAAATAATGGTGGCATTAAATTGGGTTTCATAGTCGAGCGTGGTTTCGAATTCAGCTGCCTTTTGGAGTTCGCTGATTGCGGCAGCTCCGAACTTCTCTAGTTCCGTGGTGGCGTTTCGCCGAATTTTGGGGTCTATGTGTCCCAATAAGGAAATTGCGTTTTTGATTTTTTGGATATCTACTTGGTTTGGTGTTGGCTGTTTAGCATCGGTTTGAGCGGAAAGTTGTTGGACGCAAACAAGTATCACACCGATCAGTAGACCGATAACTTTGATCCACTTGCGAATTGCTTGGGCGAGGTGTGCCAGTGAACTGGGGGTCGGCGGTGATTTGTATCGGAGGCTTGTCACTGACGGGCTTCGGGCTGAGGGCGGAAATTATCGGTTTAGACTTGAAATGGTATCATGTTTTGCAAGTCAGGTAATTGCTCAATTCGGTACAAATTTGGGGAGCGGAGCCACTTTGGTGCGGGTTGGTAATTGGCTTAGGGCAGGAAACAGTAGGTGCTGGGGGGAGTGGAAAAGAGATCTGGTAGTCTGTCAGCAGTTTTTTTCAGGGCGAAAGAATATTTAGGATTGGATGAATGTAAGTCGGATTGACTAAAAGTCTCCCAAAGCAAATTTTGGAACCAAAAATATGCTGCTTTCGGCAGCTGAACGCACTTTATCGAGGGCGGTTGGTGAAAAGCGGATTTTGTGAGGGCCAAATTGGCCAGCAGGAATCGTTATATTCAACATAATCCAAATAATATTGGTTGATGACAGGTAAGAGGCAGAATAAACTGAGCAACCGGTTTGACTTGTGACTTTCTCTGATTTTGATGTCAGGTCTGTCCATTTATGATTTCTGTAAATGCAGTTTCAAGCATCCGCTTGCCTCTAAGATCCACCTACCATGAATAATCAACTTACGGTTGCCCAGATATTGGGAGCCATGCAACGTCACCGCGCCAAGGCATTACTTGCCTGGTTCTTGATAATGGCCTGTGTCTTGGTCTTGTACTTTGTCTGGCCTCGCCAATACAGCAGCGAGGGCCGGCTGTATGTCAAGATGGATCGAAACAATCAGTCGGTGGTTCCATCGACCAGTGGTGCGCAGGTTTCAATTCAGGATACGCGTGAGACTGAGATCCGAAGTGTGATGGAGATCCTTGGCAGTCATGCGGTTTTGGATCAAGTGGTTGACGAAGTAGGCGCCGACAAGATTCTCGACAGTGGTTTGTCCAGCATGCTTCCGAATTTGAACTTTTTAAAATGGTTCTTTCAGGACGACCAGGGAGACATGGATGCCGCTGAATACAAACGGCTTCGTAAACGCGAGGTTGCTGTTAAAGAGATCTATGAGAACATGGACGTTTACAATGAAAAGAAAAGTTCTGTGTTGGTTGTAACCGTACGAGCCAGTAGTCCGGAACTAGCCCAAGAGATTGTCGAGCGAATCTTTGAGAACACACGTAAGATTCATTTAGGCGTTCACAACGTTGCCAGCAGCGTAGATTTCTTTGACGATCAATTTTCGTCGCAAGAAGAAGCTCTTAAAAGTTCGGTGGCTGAGCTCGCTGAGTTTCGTAATGAATTGGGAGTGGTGTCTGTTAGTGCCGCACGTAACTCTTTGCAGAATATTATATCGACATTGGATTTAAATTTAGTCAACGCGGATGTGGCGTTGGCTGAGTCAGAGAACCGGCTGAAAAAGTTGAAGGAGCTTCTGGCGGGTACGTCGCGAACAATCGCGATGCCACGCAAGGGAGTTGAGCGTCTGTCTTTTGAGGACTCGCAAACTGAGTTGTATAAGTTGAAGCAGGAGCGAGAGCGAATGCGTTTGGCTTACACGGATAGAAATGCGAGATTGCAACGAATTAATCAGCAGATTAGGGCACTCGAAGGAGAGCTTGGCGGAATGGTAAGTGAGCGAACAGAGTCGACATCGGAGCCGAATCCGGTTTACCAAGCGTTGGAAACTTCTTACTTGCAAGCTCAAGCTAAAATGAATGGCGATCGTGCTCGATTGGTTGGCTTGAAGCAACAAAAAAATAAAGTTAGTAAGCGTCTGAAAAAGCTCAACGTGGCTGAAGTACAGGCCAACGAAAAGCTACGTAAGGTCTCAATTAATGAGCAGTATCTTTCGATATACACTCGTCCTCGCGGTGAATCCAAAGCAATGGGCGCACTGGATGCGAGAAATATTTCTGATGTGAAGGTCGCTCAGCGTCCCACTCTAAAGCTCAAGCACGTTAACCCAAAGGCCAGCCTTGTGTTGCCAATGGGCTTTGTATGTGGGCTGTTAGCTGCTGCAGGAACTGCATTGTTTTATGACCGGAATCACCTTAGTGCAACGCTTAATGAGAGCGATGTTGAGCAAGCACTCGACTTGCCTGTCTTGGTGACACTACCACGCGTCTACTCTAGCCGAAACATGGTGAACTAGTGATTGAGAACAATATGATTGAGAACAACATGCAACGTAAACGGAATCGGCGTCGATCAATCGTTCCAAGCAACAGTTTGCGGGGGCACTTTTTTGCTTTGGCACGTCAAATTAGACGTTGGTCTGAAGCCGACGGTAACTTGTGCGTTGGCAGATCCACTTCCATTGGTGTAACGTCACTTGAGCGAGGAGTCGGCAGCAGCACCGTCAGTTTCAATTTAACCTGTTCGTTGGCCTCGCTATGTCGCACTCAGACTTTATTGGTGGAGGCTGACTTTGGACATTCTTTTGTCGCGAAGCGTCTCGGTCATGAAAAGGCGCTCGGGTTATCTGAGTTATTGGCTGGTGAAGCGACTGAACACGAAACTGTTTTCAAGACCCCAATCACAGATGTTTCGGTAATTGGTTGTGGGCAAAAAATAGAACATGAAGCATTGGAACTGCCTTTTGACGCGATTGAACCAATGCTGAAAGAGACATTTGCTGAGTTCTCGTACTCGGTATTTGACCTGCCGTTGGCTTCTGATTTGACGGCATGTCACTCGATCATTCCCTACTTAGATGGTGTCATTTTGACGGTTGACTCAAATTTTATTGACCAACGTCGTGTCGCTCGATTTAAGAGGCAGGTTGAGGGTTATGGTGTGCCTGTATTGGGTATCGTTTTGAACAAGTCGTAACACTGACCTGTTGATTGTGTGGAAAATACGTGATGGGCGATTTGAGAAGAAAACGTTGTTTTCATTTAGGAAAAAACGTAAGGACGATGATTGAATAATTTACTTACTGATTTGCTCCCTGATTTACTCCCTGATTTACTCCCCGATTTACTCCTAGTTAACCATTGGATCCACCATGATTCGCAGTATTGCGCGAACCAGAAATAGCCGACTCGGGCGGATGTTCCGTCGAATAAAACCTGCTGGCGCTGAGATAGTTTTAAGTGATTCTCAGTTTATGACAGAGCTTAAGAAAGAGGTCTACCGATCCGATCGACGTGAGTTTGCTCGCGATCTCGGGTTGGTTCGTCTTAAAACGAGTTCCCTAGCTGATGATTTTTTCGAGTCATCGAGTTTCGCTTCGTTGCTCGATCGACTGAGAATCTCCGATACCATTGGTTGGTATCAAGGTGATCTTTCGATTTTGTTGCCGGAATCGGACCGTAATGGAACGTTTAAAGTTGCCAATGAAGTTACCAAAATATTGTCTGCTGGTGGAGTGCGTGTCGATACAGCGGTGTCGACCTATCCGTTTGATGATGAATTGGTGTCGCTGGCTGAAGAAGTCCGTGCATTGTCCAGTGAAGTCAATGCGTATTCAGATGACGATGATGACGACGATGCGTTGACTGGCGGTCGTCGTGACGGGCGTCACCGAGATGTTCCGGTTCCCAAGTCGAAGGCCTTTGGTGGTTCTAAGAATCTGAGCGACGACCAAAAAGAAGAAGTGCTGGCGTTTCAAGGGTTGAATGTCCAAGAAACAAAACATCGTTTTATTCCAGTGTTGCGTACGCCTTGGTGGAAGCGCGGGATTGATGTCGTAGGAGCTAGTGCAGGTTTGGTATTGTTATCACCAGTATTAGTGGTCGCGGCAGGAGCGATCAAGTGTTCGTCGAAGGGACCAATCTTTTTCTTGCAAGAAAGAGAAGGTAAGGACGGTCGAAAGTTTGGGATTCTCAAGTTCCGGACGATGGTCGTGAACGCCGAGGATTTACAAGAAGAATTGCTTGATAAGAGCGAGCAAGATGGGCCAGCGTTTAAGTTGACCAACGATCCTCGGGTGACGAGGGTTGGCAAATACTTGCGTAAGTCTTGCATTGATGAGCTGCCGCAGTTGTTGAATGTCCTCAAAGGCGACATGTCATTGGTGGGGCCTCGTCCGTTGCCAGTAAAAGAATCTCTCGCCTGTACTGCTTGGCAGCGGGCTCGGTTGTCTGTTCTGCCTGGATTGACTTGCACTTGGCAGGCCTACGGTGGACGCGATGTAAAGTTTGCACAGTGGATGCAGATGGATTTGGATTACATCAAACGCCGGAGTTTTACGTTTGACCTTCGATTGATTTTTGACACGGCATGCATCGCTTTGTTGCACCGTGGATCTGTCTAGTTTTGTAGGTTAACGCATGTCTTCAACCACTCCTAGAATTCGCCCTCTTATTGGACAGAATCCGAATACGCTTGGGGGGATGGTTGACCAATGGATGAACACACCAGTCGTCACGATGTTTGGTTACATTTCGCTGTTTGCCGTAGCGTTTGGTAACTTAATCGATGTGGAGTCGAACAATGACGCGGTTGGCTTTGGCGGGCAAGCGCTGGTGAAGGTGATGTTCCTTGCATTGGGTGGACTGTATGGTGGCATCGGTGTTGTGACTGACATCAGGGTGCGTCGACTGCTGTTTGCGTTTCCAATGATGTGGATGTCCTTGCTGTTGTTTTTTTTCTGTATTGCGATTCCAAGTTCGATCACTGTTTTTACATCTCTGGCGTCGACGATGTCGATCGCTTGTGTCCTCTTTATGACGGCGACTTCGTTGGTGCAGTTGGGTGTCAAAAACGTATTGAATACGGTTTTTTATGCGGCCGCGTTCTATGTGATCGCGTCTTGGGCGGCCTATTTGATCGTCCCGTCGGTCGGTGTGTTTTTGGAAGCGACAACCGATGGGCAGTTTGTGCCTCGGATGGGCGGTTTAGCGCACCCTAATGTGCTTGGTCAGATGTCAGGTTTTACGCTGGTTTTGTCGTTGGTGCTGTACCATGATGAAAAGAAGATTTCATGGCTTCGGGCATTCATTATTATTGCGGCCATAGGTGCCTTGGTTGGATCATTGTCGCGAACCTCTCTGTTGGCAACCGTTTTTGCAGTCGGCATCTACTTTCGCTCACACATCTTCCAGCGTCGTTATGTAATGTTTTCGATCGTCTGTGGATTTGTTGGCCTTTGTTCGTTGATGGTGGCAACTATGCTCATTGATATCGAAACGATGGTAGGCTCGAAACTAGGGCTGCTGTCCAAATCAGGCGATGCTTCGGAGCTGACCAGTGCGACTGGTCGAACAGAGATTTGGGGTGAGACGATTTTGTTAGTGGCCAAAAAGCCTGCGCTGGGTTATGGAGCAGCTACATCCAAGGTTCTGCTCAAGGAATACTCATTGCACACCCACAATTTGGTTTTGAATGTGGCATTGTCAACAGGGGTTTTGGGAGGTTTGTGCGCGCTTTGGATGTGCATTGAACGAATGTTCAAACTGTTTAGAGTTCGGCACCCAATTGCTGACCCGTTGGTGGTTTTTGTTTTATTCAATGGTTTGTTTGAAAACGTAATTTTCTCGATTTTGTGTGGCTTACCAACAATCATTTGGATCATTGCGCTCGCACTTCCGACGATCGATGCGATTAAGCATCAAGAAGAAACTCCACTGGAAATGATCGGGATTTTAAGGCTTTCTGGAAGAAATTAATGGCGAACACCTTATTGAATTTTGATACTACTATGTCCGCTAACGCGAGCAACGCGATTGAGATTGAGGCACCTCGTTACGATGGTGACGTGCTGGATGTGCATGTTGTGATTTTGAACAATTACCTTCGAGTGCATCACGCTGTTAGCTACGTGGAACTTGCCAAGCGGGTTCGCAAACTGACGGTGCTATTGTCGGTGCCGATGGAGCCCAATAAAGATTGGGATGCTGAGTGGATGGGGTTGGACGTCAGGATGCAAAAGAACTGGATGTTCACCAAGAAGTGGAAGCATTCGAAAGGCTTCACGGAAGACAATTACATTCATGTGCCTGTCGATACGGTCAAACAGCTCAAGCAACTCAAGCCGGATATTGTTTTCTCCTACGAGATGGGTGTTCGTACCCTGTTGTCGGGTTGGTTCCGGCGTTGGAACCGAAAGACGCCATTGGTAATGGTCGGCAATATGTCACAAGACATAGAAAAGGAGCGGCGTCTAAGCCGTCGGTTGTTGCGAAACGTCGTGCGACGTTTGGTTGATTATTGCACTTACAACGGCCCGAGTTGCAAACGTTATCTAAAGAGTCTAGGACTACCTAATGAACGACTTCATCATTTGCCATACTGCATCGACCAGAACGTTGTTTACCACGGAAAACGAGAACCGATTCCGGCGGACAAGCCACGGACATTGTTGTACTGTGGTGGAATTATTGCTCGTAAAGGCGTGATTGAATTTGCGAAATCACTAAAAAAGTGGTGCCAGGCAAATCCAGAACGGGAAGTCGTGTTTCAACTTGCTGGGGCAGGCGACGGCGCAGCAGAGGTCGTGGCAGAACAGGGTGGCAACCTTAAAGTCGAGTTGCTTGGTGATCTAAATCAGGACGAGTTGCGTATCGCTAATCGAGATGCAGACATCTGTGTGAATCCAAGTTTTGCTGATGAATGGGGGTTAGTGCCGATCGAAGCACTGGCTTCTGGAATGCCGGTTCTTGGTAGTCGATATGCTCAGTCGATTGAAACGGTTGTTCGAGATGGTGAGAACGGATGGGTGTTTGAGACAGACGATGTTGCTTCGATGGAGAAAGCGATCGATGCTTCGATGGCGTGTACCAATCAGCAGTTGATTGCAATGCAGGATGCCTGTCGCCAATCGGTGGCTCACATTTCTCCAGAGGCAACTGCCGAGTGTTTTTATAACATAATCCAGCACGCATTACCTACTGGGCCCAAAAAGTAGACTTGATAATTACGATGAAGCCTCTCGCAAACATCTCCTCGCTTTATAAACCAAGTAGCGAGGGCCGACTCAACGTCTGCCGCTTCAGCCGTGTTGAGGCAGTTTTCGTGGGAAGGGTAGTTGTTCTTTTGGCGGAAGTCGTAGACCAGTTTCAAAATGCCAAGTGTCACGCTGTTCAACCGACGCATAATAGCGCAACCAGGACTCTTCGTCTTCTACGATGTCTAAACACTGCCACTTAAGAATCTTGCTTTTTAGTAGCACCTTCTTTTCTTCGGCGGCTAGAATGTCGCGATGGATCAGGCAATAGAGTTGGCGATCAGATAAGTGGTCAGTGTGAATCAACCAAATGTTTTTCTCATACAGTCTACCGATGACTTGATGGAGTTGCTGATTGAGTTGGGTGTCATCTAAGTCAAAATGGCTTGGCATCTGCAGTTCAGGTTCGAACCATTGCGAGATCGGGAGTACAGGTGCTTTTTCCCAAGCTAGTAACGAGGTCAAGAATTCGTTTTCGCGGCTTACGGACATGCGATCTAAATCGATTAAAGTCACCGATTCGTCCAGATACGGTTCCATTTGGTCGCGGAGATGAGCGTTTTCGAGTAGTAGGTCAATTTCTGGCATTGGTCTTAAAAGCTTGATCGAGTGGATATGGTAAAGCTCTAGGTGAGCGGTAGCAGAAATTTAACAACAGCCCGGCAAGTCACAATGAAAAAATTAGCCAACTTCTGAATATTCAAAGTAACATCTGAGCCAGCGGCGGTAGGATCCGTAGTGACGTTAAGGTTTAACGCAGTGATAGCATGTTTGTAGCAATTAAACGTCGGCTCGCCACTACCGTAAGCTTGCGTTTAGCAATTGGCCTTCAATTAAGATTGCTTTGGAGCGAAGGGTGCTAAGTCGGTCCAAGTAGTCTAGTTGAGCTTGGAATAACGTTCGCTGGGCTGTTAGTAACTGCAAGAGATTCAGTTCGCCCGCTCGATAGCCGGCCGTAATTAGCTCAAGCGACTTTTTGCTTTTGGGAAGAATCGAATTCGCATACGCGTCGACTTGGACTTTTGCTTGTGCGTATTGGCGATAGTTTAGGATCAATCGCTGGCGTAGTTGGATTACTTTTTGTTCGACCGAAGCCGAGGCCATCGCAATTTCACTTCGAGCTTTGCGAATGTTGCCTTGATTCCAGTCGACAGTTGGCAGCGGCATTCCAACTTGGAAATCAGCAATTATATTTTCGCCAGTTGTGTCATATTTGAGACCGGTCTGCCAAGTTACGTTCGAGATCGATTCAACTCTAGCGCGGTCAAGCGAACGTTCCGCTGTTTCGACTTTTGCGAGTTCAGCCGCGATTTCGGGACTGCAGGACAACAGTTGGTCGTACACTTCTTCAATGGCCGGTAGGTTGGGTACAGCCGATACGTCGCCTTCGAGCCGTTCAAATGGAAGCACGGAATGGTTGATTAGAGCTGCGAGTTGCTGTCGAGCGGCGGAGAGGTCTAGTCTGGCCTGTGTGGCGACCACTTTGATTTTCTCAAGTTCAATTTCGACTTGCAGAATCGACGAGGCAGCGGCTTCTTTGGCTTCGGTAAGCGCTTGGGTGACTTTGACGATCTCGACCAGCATGTCGACTAACGATTCGGTCATCGTTAATCGCTTTTGCGTTAAGAGGACTTCGTAAAATCGATTTTGTACGTCGGTTCTGACACGCTGTTGGAGCATTTCGATCTGACGGTGTACGGTGGCGATCTCGGCGTCGACGATATCTTGTGAGAGTTCGAGTTTGTTGCCTCGTACAACTTCTCGACCGTAAAAGAATCCGTACCGCCCTCCACTGCCGTCTTCAAAAATGTCTTCCCCAAAGAAACCAGCTTTGGGGTTTGGCCCAAGCCCTGCTTGCAGGCGTTTACCAGCTAATGCTTCACGTTTTGCATGTGCTTTGGCGATAGCCGGGTTTGCTAAGAGCGCCATATATTCAATATCTCCCAGTCGTCCAATCGAGGACGTTGGCTGGTAACTGTTGCGATCTTGTGCGATTGCGCAGCCAATCAAGCACAGCGTTAAAACGCTGCCAACTAGCATTTTAAGCAGGGCAATTCGCATGGAGCTTTGTTGAAAGGCTTGACGTGAAGGACGACCAAGGCGTTATAGTCGGTCGTATACGATTCTTTTATCGAATCGATACAACCGGGCTAATAGATAATAACCGTATGGTCCGGTAAACTAAGTTTGGCAAAGTTTGCCGGTTAGCGAAACTGTAGTGAGCAACGTTGGAGTTTCACGAATCGGGTTCAGTAAAACAGTTGTTTTCCGAGCTAGTGCTACGTGAATTTGCCGTGTTGAGACTGGCTATTGTTTTTACTCCCTCCTGTCTTGCCGTTTGTTTCTGACAGCTAATCCCCTTAAATCAAAGTCTCGGCAAATTTTGCTCGATGGCATAGGTATATGAATCAGCCGGCTCCGACAAAACGAACGACTCGAAATGCAATTGCTTACTTCGTGATTTTGATTGCAACCGGAGGGCTGTTGTTTTTCACGAAAAGCGCTTGGCTGCCGACGTTCCAGCAGCAGATAGGTTCGGCGGGTACTGCAATAGCCGACAGCCATGGTGACCATAACCATCATGGTCATAGCCATGATAGTCACAGCCATGGCAGTCACGGTCATAGTGATTCAGAAGAGGAGGCTGCTGCGGAGAATACTCTTGAGTTGAGCGAGCAAGCCAAACAGAATTTAAATCTCTTTTCTAAGCGAGCATACCCACAGAGTTTTTGGAAACGAATGGTGATTCCTGGTGAGATTGTGGATCGACCAGGTTTTACCGATAGGAGTTTGACATCGCCCATCGCTGGAGTCATCACGGCCGTACATGCTCATGAAGGCGATATCATCAAGCCAGGCGATCGTTTGGTGACCGTTCGATTGGTTAGTAACTACTTACAGCAGGCCCAGTCTGATTTATTTAAGGCGGTTCGCGAGACTGAGATCGTTAACAAAGAGATTCAGCGGATTAAGGTGATGGTTGAACAGGGCATCATTGCTGAAAAGCGAGTGATCCAATTGAATCAGGACGTGGAACGCCAGGTGTCGCAGATAGAGGCGATCTGCCAAGATTTGGTCACTCGTGGTTTTAGCGATGCTCAGGTTGCCGACGTTAAGCGAGGCGAGTTTTTAAGCACGATTGAAATCAAAGCCCCGCAAAAAGAGAAACCTTTAGAGCCGCGTGAAGACGACGCTAATTCGAATCAAAATATCGGCTTAGCTGTGAAGAGGGGCGATGCAAGCGACGAAGCCCGTTCGGTGGCACAGTTTTTCGAAGTCCAAAATTTAGTTGTGGAACTCGGTCATCAAGTCCAGCCAGGCGAACAGATTGCGGTATTGTCGGATCATCAACACCTGTACGTTCGTGGCCATGCTTTTAAACGAGAAGCTGGGAATCTCGAACGGGTAATGCAAAAAGGGTGGAGTATCGGTGTTGAGTTTGTTGAAGACTCGCCAGAAAACTGGCCAAAGCTAAATCAACGTTTTAAAATCCGGAATTTGTCGAACGAGGTCGATCCGGAAAGCCGTACGTTTGATTTTGTTGTTCCGATGGAAAATCAATCGAGGGTTTACGAAGGGGACGATCGAACTTCGATCGTGTGGCGATTTCGCCCAGGGCAGCGAGTGCGTTTGCAAATTCCGTTAGAAAAAATCGAAAACGTATTGGTATTGCCCGCTGCGGCTGTGGTGCGTGATGGAGCTGAAGTTTATGCCTTTCAAGCGATCGGTCGGTTCTACCGAAGATTCCCTGTGCATCTAATTTATCAAGATCGGCATAACGTTGTCTTGTCCAATGACGGAAGTTTGCCCATCGGTGCTGAAGTTGCACAGGGGGCTGCGGCATCACTCAACCGAGTGCTAAAGTCACAGGCGAACGAAGGAGCGCAAGAGTTTCACGTTCACGTTGATGGTACTGTTCACTCAAATTCTGACCATTAAGGCGCCAGCGATATGCTCGACTCTGTCATTCGCTTTGCCTTGCGGTATCGTTTTGTCACGTTATTGGTCAGCGTAATCGCGTTGGTGGGTGGTTCCTATCTTGCGACCACGATGCCGATTGACGTGTTTCCGGATTTGGATCGTCCTCGTGTTGTGATTTTGACCGAGTGTCCCGGGTTAGCGACCGAAGAAGTTGAGTCGTTGGTGTCCAACCCGATCGAAGTATCATTATTGGCCGCGGCGGGTGTTGAGGATGTACGGAGTCAAACCACGAGTGGTTTAAATGTGATCTTTGCTGAATTCAATTGGGAGACCGAAACAGACGCAGCAAGGCAGAATGTGCAAGAGCGCTTACGGACGGTAATGCAGCAACTGCCAGTTGGAATCGTTCCGCAAATGACTCCTCAGTCATCGATTATGGGACAAATCATGATCGCCGGAATGTTTCGGCGAACTGGGCCGGGCGGTGGCAAATTACTTCAGTTGTCGAATACCGATTTTTGGCTTGAGTACAATCCACAGGCGCCCAGCAAATCAGATTCCACATTATGGAAAGTGGCTTCACGTGATTTTGATGCGTGGCAGCAACAGCAAATTTTGGGAATTGATTTTGTTGACCAATCTATTTCGGTCAACTTTGAAAGTGTCGTTAACGGCAAAAAAATAGCTCGTACGATCACTGTTAGCAAGCCGGCGGCGGTCGAGCAATCGATGCAACTGCGAACCGTTGCCGATTGGGTGGTCCGCCCTCGGTTATTGCAAGTGCCCGGTACTGCCGAGGTTTTTATTCAAGGAGGAGATCGGAAACAGTATCAAGTTTTGATCGATCCACCAGCACTGTTGGAATATGGTGTTAGTCTGCATGATGTTCACGAGGCTTTGTCGCAGAGTAATTTGAACACCACGGGTGGTTACGCGGTTACGGGCGAGTCTGAACGTCCGGTTCGAGTGATTGGCCGAGTTGGTCCTGAGCGGGCGAAAGTTTTGGAAGACCTGCGTCGAGTGCCCGTTAAACGATCGGAAAAGCGAACGTTATTGTTGGAAAACGTTGCCACGATTGTTGAAGGCCCTGAGTTCAAGCGGGGTGATGGCGCGGTGAACGGTTTGCCTGGAATCGTGTTCACGATCGCCAAACAACCTCACGTGGATACTCGGCGGATAACCAACGAATTGGCCGACGCGATGGCGGAGATGGAGGCATCGTTGCCAGCGGATATCGTGATCGATAGTGAGTTATTTCGATTGAAGAACTTTATCGACCGCGGTGTGTTCAATGTCGCCGAAGCGTTGGTGATCGGCGCCTTGCTAGTGATCGCCGTGTTGTTTTTGTTTTTGTTGAACTTCCGCACGACCTTGATCACGCTGACGGCGATTCCTTTGTCAGTTGTCGTAACTACTTTCGTGTTTCGAGTGATTAGCTATGTATCTGGCGAGGAGTTGTCGATCAACGTGATGACCCTTGGCGGGTTGGCGGTCGCGATGGGCGAGTTGGTGGACGACGCAATTGTAGATGTGGAAAATATTTTCCGGCGGTTGAAAGAAAACAACGCCTCGGCCAATCCTAAGCCAGCGATTCGAGTGGTTTATGATGCTAGTCGCGAAGTGCGAAATGCGATTGTGTTTGGCACGATGGTCGTGATTCTGGTGTTTTTGCCATTGTTGGGAATCGGCGGGGTGGTTGGACGATTGTTTGCGCCACTAGCGGTCGCTTATATCGTATCAATTTTGTCGTCGTTGTTGGTGTCGTTGACCGTTACACCAGTGCTTTCTTTTTATCTGTTGCCCAATTCGAGCGCGACCAAGCGTCAAGCTGACGGTTGGTTGCTACGGCTGATGAAGTATTGGGCTAGTGGTTTGGTGCGATTGAGTATGGCGATTCCTGGGCCGCTGATGCTGCTGACTTGGGTGGGTGTTTTGATTTCAGGATTTATTTTTTCTAATTTGGGCGGAAGCTTGCTGCCGGATTTTGATGAAGGCAGCATACAGATGAACGCGACGTTGCCCAGCGGGTCGTCGTTGGAGGCTTCTAATGCGATTGCGGGATTGGTTGATCAAACGCTCAACGAATTGCGTAGAACCGAAGCACAGCCTAACGGTGAAGTGATCGGGTTTGTGAGGCGGACCGGGCGGGCGGAGCTGGATGAGCATGCGATGCCGGTGAATTCGACGGAGTACATCATTGCCATGAATCCAGATTCGGGTTTGAACCGCGAGCAGGCCAAACAAAAAATCCGTAGTCGGATCGAAAACGATGTTCCGGGGGTTACGATCGAGGTCGAACAACCGCTGGCCCACATGATCAATCACATGGTCTCAGGGGTCTACGCTCAGATAGCCATTAAAATTTTTGGCGATGATATGGGTGAGTTGGAACGGCTGGCCAAACGAACGGAGAAGTTGATTCAAAATGTCGACGGAATTACTAAGCCCGTGGTTGAGCCGATCCGCCGTACTGAAGAATTACATATTCGTTTGCGGCCTGAAGATTTGGCCTTCTACGGTGTGACTCGGCAATACGTTGGCAGTGTATTGCAGACGGCATTGCAAGGCGAAGTCGTTTCGAAGGTGATCGAAGGCCAGCGCCGGTTTGACCTGCTGATTCGTTTGGAAGAGCGATATCGCACGGATTATACAAATCTAGAACGGCTTCGAATCGACTTGCCCGATGGTGTCCAAGTGGAATTGGGGCAGTTGGCGGACGTGGAATCCGCGGACGGGCCCAATAGTATTTTTCGTGAGAACGCTCGACGAAGAATTGTAATTCGTTGTAATACGGAAGGGCGTGATTTGACGAGTGCAGTGGCTGAGATTCAATCGGTTATCGATGCTGAACTGAAGTTGCCCGAAGGTTATGCCGTTGATTATTCTGGGCAGTTTGTCACCAAGACCGAAGCGACGCAACGGATTTTGTTGTTGAGTGCGGCTTCAATCATTGGCGTGTTTACGGTGTTAATGGTTTTGTTGCCATCGGTGCGGATTGTGTTGCAGATTTTAAACGCATTGCCAACTGCGTTTATCGGCGGCGTATTGGCGTTGATGCTTTCCGGGCAAGATTTGACGGTGGCGAGCTTGGTGGGTTTTATTTCTTTGGGCGGAATTGCCGTACGGAATGGAATTTTATTGGTCACGCACTACTTGCATTTGATGAAGCATGAAGGTGAGTCATTTTCGCAGGAGATGATTTTACGTGGGTCGCTTGAGCGGTTGGCGCCAGTGTTGATGACGTCATTGACGGCCGGTATCGCGCTGCTGCCGTTGGTGCTTGGTGGAAACGCTCCGGGGCGAGAAATTTTGTACCCCGTGGCGACAGTGATTGTGGGCGGTCTGGTCACTTCGACGTTTTGTGAGTTCTTAATTCACCCAGGGTTGTTTTGGAAATTCAGTGGCCAAGATGCTCAACGCGTTGCCAATTGGGAATCCGACGATTTGATTTAAAGAAACGCACGGAGTTGGTTTGCGGCAATGTTTTAGCGGCTTTGGCTAAGCGGCTTTGTTGGAATGACCGGCTTGATGTTGGCTCTGTTCTCGTGCAAACAGAAACTGGCTTGCCATTACGCCATCGATGATTGTCGGGGCAATTGTTTCGAATCCGGCAGCTCGAAATGATTTTTCGGAATCGATGTTTCCATTGCGTGTCTGAGCAAGAACCTGGACGACTTCTGTTGTAGCAAAAATCTTTTCGAGTGCGATCTGGATCAGCATTGCCTTGGTGGCGTGGCTACGATGTTGTTGATTTAGCAGCATGTTTAATTCGGCTTGATCGCCGTAATCGTTAATTCTCACTTCAATTTCCCCGATTGGTTGGTCGGTGGCGTTTTCAATGACCCAGATCATTTGGTTTGGGTCCGCTTGGGCATGGGAAAACCAATCGGTAAGTGTTGACCAAGCGACAGGTGTTTGATTTAGCGCAGCTGCGAGAACTTCCGGATCGTTTCGCCATTGCCAAAACAGTTCGCAATCGGAATCGTTAGCCGACCGTACGGACACGGAACGTGTCGCCATGCAATTGATAATCCGTTTGGCGCCCTGGCCATCGACTAGGTCCATTGCGTGACGGGACAGCGAGTGACGCCTGAATCGATCGTTTAAGAGCTTCTTGATCGTTTCAAAGGCCGTTGGTGGATGGCCAGTGTTTGGTTGGTGTTGATGTGCGATTGAAAGGGCCGCACGATTTTGGTGCAACGCGGCAATGACTTTCTGGTTCGATTCAGCAGTTGAAACTAGAATCGTGGGAACCCCATAATATGCCAACGAATAACATCCTGTGTGTCCGCTGGAAATCGCTAAATCAGATCGCTCGGCTAAAGGGTCAAGCCGGTCTACGTTTTTGTGAATCCTCAACGTAACATTAGAATACCGTTTAAAGTTTTCCAGTTCGGCAAAGTGGTCGTAGTTTTGTCCAACCAGACAGTCAACGGTCATTCGCTTGGTTGCCAAGTCCGAGAGTGACTGCAGCGTGCGCAGGGTCCAGTTGTCAACGTCTGCGCCGTGGATCCAAACTAGGATTTTCTTGGCCTCAGCTACGATCTTTCGATTGATTGGCTGCTGGGGTCGTTGGCGATCAATTAGGCTAAAGCTGGGGCCGGATAGCCACTCTGATTTGAGAGATTGTTGGACGTGGCTGCCGAAATTGGTCGAGTCATCCGGCACGTGGTTCCAAGTATCATCGACGATCAAATTGGAGCGTCCCCGGGCAATGCCGTCGAGAATTGAAACTCGTCGAATGTTTGTGGCTATTTGGTCAAGATAATTGGTGTCAAAGGCAGCGCCATCGATTGCGAGCCAATCGGGACGTTCGTGAGCGATGATGTCTTGGGTGGCGAAGCAGTCGTCAACCGAACCAGCGGGTTTACCAGTTTGTAACACGGTGATGCAGTCGTGTTCGATTCGGCGGCGAAGGGAATTCGGGATCTCACTACAAACGATTGTGGTATGTCCGCCGTGTTGCCGATATTCACGAGCCAAACCGTGGATGCCGCGAATACGGTCAGTGCCCGTATGGATTCCAGCGTCGACTCGAACGAGTAATTTTGATTGACTCAATGGCATTTTATTACCCTCCGCAATTTGGCCTGCCGCACAGTCAGTGCGGTCCGGAAGGCTAGAGGAGTTGCCAGAACCAGCCAAGGTGTTTTTTTGGAGTTGACTCAGTCGGTGTCACTGGCGGACGTGCTAGCAGGGCTTTGTGTTGATGGAGTGGCTGGTGTTGGTTGGGAAAGAGATGTTTGGGTTGGA
>CAZHCH010000059.1:0-7138 GCA_964530985.1 uncultured Pirellulaceae bacterium
GATAAACGATTATAGAGGAGCTTGTGATGAGCCAAAAAATCATGGACTTGGTCGACAAGGCCAGCATGAAGGAAAACGTCGAATCTTTCGAGATCGGCGACACAGTCAACGTTCACTGTAAGATTTTGGAAGGCCAGAAATCACGTACACAAGTGTTTACTGGCACCGTAATCGCTCGCAGTGGCGGCGGAGTACGCGAAATGTTCACCGTTCGACGCATCGTCGCTGGTGAAGGTGTTGAGCGTAAGTTCCCAATTCACTCGCCACGCGTTGAAAAGATCGAAGTCACTCGTTCTTCTTACGTACACCGAGCCAAGCTTTACTACCTGCGTGATCGCGTAGGTAAAGCCGTTCGCTTGAAAGAGCGTCGCAAACCGAACTAGTTCCGATAAAACTAGTTTCGACTGCAAATTTGACCTGCAGCATATTATGTCGACGGCACGAGTGCCGTCGACTTTTTTTATGCAAACATAACAAAGGCTTTAAGCAGTAAGATTCCCGTAGGAACTGGGGTTCGGTCAAACTAACAAACAAAAAAGCCTCTGCGAAGTCTATCGCAGAGGCTTCGAATAGTATTAATTTGGCTTGGCTAAACTTGCCCAACCATCGATCTTTGGATTCAGTTCGCCAAATTCCAGTTTAGGAAAAAGACTTGAGCTTCTCAAGCAAAGTATCGACGGGCCCTTGAAGAATTCCCTTGATAACAACATTTTGCTTATCCAGCAAACCTTGAACCGTTTCAATGAACTTGCCAATCATTGTGGTCGCAACTGGCTTGGCGGCCTCTGACATGTTTCCCAAACCAAGGCTATCAAACGACCCTGAGAAATCGGTGATCTTGGTCGCCAACGCGTTGGCTCCCTCTTCACCTGTATCGGCCAGTCCGGTGAAACCAGAAGTGATGCCCGAGAAACCTTCTTGCAGTTTCGTGCCAGTTTCACCCAATGGACTCAGATCTAGATCACCAAAGTCGAGCGATCCAGTCATTCCGTTGGCAAGGTCGCCAGCTTTATTAACAACACCTTGGGCACCTTCTTTAGCTCTGTCAGCGGCGCCCATAATGTACGGGTACGCCAAGTATCCGATGGCCCCTAAGATGATTAACGGTAGCAACATCGCAAGTAGCCCGCCACCTTTTTTAGCAGCGTCGTTAGCGGCGCCAGCGGCGGCTTGAGACGCATTGCCGACTGCATTTGTGGCAGAACTTGCGACATTGCTGGCCGCATTCAAACCAGATTTACCAACATCGCCAACTCCCGCCAACAGGTTGCCGAAGCCGAGACTCTCTGTTAAACCGCTTGGCATTGCAGCGCTTAGATGTTGCTTTTGTTCGCCTAGTAGACTGCTAAGTCCCAAGGCGTCTAGGCCGGCTGATTTGATGTGCTTGCCGATCATGCCTAACAACATTGGAGCGGCGAGTGTTAGTAGTTTGCCGACGATTGAACCATCCAAGCCGACTGCCTTGGCGATCGTTTGGATCATTCCGCTTTGTCCACCGCCGAGCAGGCCTTCCAACATGCCGCCACCGGATTTTTGCATGGCGTCAAGGTCATCACCACCACCGCCGAGGATGTCGCCGAGCTTGTCCATGATACCGACATCAGCATTGGAAGCCATGTCAAAGACTTGTTTGGCCCCTTCCTGGGAGGAGGATTTTTGCATCATCCCGCCAAGGATCGAACCGATTGCTGTGTCGAAGATGGACGAGGTCTTTTTTTGATCGGGAATGCCGAGCATGCCTCCGATTTGCCCCATGATCTGGTCGCTGACTGCGCCTTTTACCATGTCCATAATGTTCATTCTATGTGCCTTTTTTTGCGAGGATAGCAGAGGAAAAATTCAACGCGATACGGGAAATTCATGTCTTGCCGCGTGCGATACACTACACAGTATAAATATTCCCTGCGCCAAAGCAAATCAATCTCCGCACGAGAATATCAAACATCTGCCAATAATTAGGGAAATTGCAGCGGCTAGGTCAACTTGACAGCTTGGTAGCCACAGTATCTCGCAAAAAAGGTTGCCGAATTGCCACCTAACCTAACCAAGAGACAGGTCGCCCGGCGAATCGCAAAATTCAATGAACAGCCCCGTTTAGCCGGGCTTCAAATTTCCAGCTGACTTAGCGACGCTCTTGGTAATTTCGTTTTCACTATTCACCAACACGATTTGAGCTTCGTGATTTTCCAGTTCAGCTTCGGTGTATTCGCCGTAGCAAACGATAATGACCACGTCGTCTACTTTGACGAGCCTAGCAGCCGCACCGTTGATACAGATTTTGCCTGACCCTCTGACCCCGGGAATCACGTAAGTTGAAATTCGACTACCGTTGGTGACATTCAACACGTCAACCTTTTCGAAGGGGACCATCTTAGCGGCCTCCATCAGATCTAGGTCAATCGTGATGCTGCCTTCATAGTTTAAGTCCGCCTGGGTAACTCGGGCGCGATGGATCTTTGATCGGAGCAATGTGCGAAGCATGGCTTAACCGTTATTTCAAAAAATTAAATTGGAGAGTAAATAAGTACAGAGCTTTCATGTTAGCCCGCAAGGTGGAGAATCGCAAATAGGGACTTCACAGGGACTTCTGGAAAGCACGAGTCCTTCTATAGGTCTCGCAGGGGCTTCTTGAGTTTGTGAACCCAAAAATCCGATCATGTTTAGGGTGACGAGCGTTTCCAGTTGCAACGTTCACCTGTTTAATCGTCTTTCTTATTGGTTGCAGCCTTCTTAGCGGATGTTTTCTTTTTAGCAGCTTTTTTCTTCTTAGTCGTCTTTTTCTTAGCGGCCTTCTTTTTTGTTGCCTTCTTTTTGGCCGCTTTTTTATTCGTGGCTTTTTTCTTCTTGGTCGCCTTGGCGTCAGTTTTCTTTTTGGCCGACTTACGCGGCGCGAATTCGAAGCCGAGTTTGCCCTTTTCACGGTCAATCGTCAAATGCGCTGCAAATTTCCGGCCTTTCTTCGACAGGAACCCTGGCATTAAGTCCGTCTTCCCTTCGACAAACAACTTGATGCCTTGGTCGGTCGGAATCTCCCGTTTCAAAATCGTTTTGCTGATCCGGACTCCACGCTCGTCAACTTTCGTTGCCATCGCGGGAGCCAAAAACGCACTCTCGTTCTCATAGATCGGAATCATGACGTCAGAATCATCCGATTGCTTGGCTTGGCAAATAATCATCTCGTCAGTGAGGTTTTTAAGCTCTTCCTCGCGGCGATCGTCGCCTTCGAACTTAAATCCGACTTTCCAAGTTTTCTTTTCCTTGGCCAGTGTGAGTTCGGCTTCAAACGGTTGCCCAAAACGGCTTTTGAAATCCGAAATCGGCCCAACAAGTTTGTTGGTCATCAAATCCCGAGCCTCTTGTTCGGTGAGTTCGTGACTTGCGATGTGCTTTTTCAAACGGAAATTGCAATCCGGATTGCGACACTCGAACACACCATCGGTCTGACGGTGCACTTGGCTCTCACACTCTGGACAGGGAGCATTCAAGTCATCAAACGGCCGATTGATGATCTCATCGTGAAAGCTCTTTGTTTGTTCGACGATATTCTTGGTCATTTCAGTGATCTCGGCCATAAAAGTAGCTCGAGATAACTTGCCATGCTCCATTTGCTTTAGCTTGTACTCCCACTCACCGGTCATCTCGGGCGAGCTCAACGCCTTGATCCCGATTTCGTCGAGTTGATCCATCAAAGCTAAGCCTTTGTTGGACACGACCAAATCTCGTTTACTCAACTCATGGCGGAACAAATATTTTTGGCGAATTAGGTTTTCAATGATGGCCGCTCGCGTGGCTGGTGTTCCCAATCCACGCTCAGACATTGCACCACGAAGCTCTTCATCATCAACTCGTTTGCCCGCCGTTTCCATCGCTGACAACAACGAACTATCGTTGTATCGAGCAGGAGGTTGAGTTTCTTTGGAGCGGAGTTCGATCTCGGTGTTGGTAGCGGACTCACCATCCACGACCGCGACCAATTCGTCTTTGTCAGCAGCCGCGCCCGCGGTTCTGCCGTAGACGGTCAAGTAACCCGGCACAACCAAGATTCGTCCATCGGTACGAAAGGCATCTTGCTGGTAGCGAGTGATTCGGCGCGTCACTTCGAATTCAGCATGCGGGTAGAAAATTGCCATAAAACGTCGTAAAACCAAGTGATATAGCTTTGCAGCTGCCTCGTCGAGTTTTGCTGGAGGCGTCTTTCCGGTAGGAATAATCGCAAAGTGATCACTGACTTTCTTGGTGTTGAAAACTCGCTTGGTTGCAGTGATTCGGTTGTTGGTAACCAGCCAGCGAGCGCTGTCGACTAACCCTTGCGGCATCGAATCCGACGGCTTGCAACTGGCCATGTTGGCGACGGTTTCTTGAACCGTTGGCAGGTAGTCATCCGGAAGGTACTTGGAATCGGTACGCGGATAAGTGAGCAATTTATAGCGATCATAAAGCGCCTGGGCCAACTGCAAGGTTCGCTTGGCTGCGAAGCCAAATTTGTTGCCGGCATCACGCTGAAGGCTGGTCAAATCAAACAATTGCGGTGGTGCCTGTTTGGTTGGCTTTTTTTCCTCTTCGACGGTGCCGACTTGCGTCGCGACTCGGGCTTTTATTTCCTCGGCTTGTTCGAGCGTCCAGATTCGCTCGGGTTTCTTTTGCGGGTTGTTTTCGTCTTTTGTAAACGCTTCGTCAAACCAACGCGATTGGTACTCGCCAGCGGCGACTTTCCAGTCAGCATGAATCTCATAATAGGGCTCAGAAACGAACGCACGAATCTTACGTTCGCGTTCGGCTAGAATCGCCAATGTTGGCGTTTGCACACGGCCCGCTGAAGTCACATTGAAACCACCGTTACGAGAATTAAACGCCGTCAAAGCGCGGGTGCCGTTTAGGCCGATTAGCCAATCGCTCTCACTGCGGCAGATTGCAGCGTCGGCCAGTGCGTCCATCTCTTGGCCGTCTCGCATGTTCGCCCATGCTTCTTTGATCGCACCGTCGGTCATTGACTGCATCCACATGCGCTTCACCGTGAAGTCCTTGTTGACCTTGGCCATCATCATTAAGTAGCGAAAAATCAATTCGCCCTCGCGCCCGGCATCGCAGGCATTCACAACCGTGGTGACTTCCTTCTTTTTGAGCAAACGGACCAGCAATTTAAATCGCGGCAAGCTTCGTTCGATTGGCTCCAGCTGAAACTTTTTAGGAATGTGAGGCAAATGCGCCATACTCCAAGGAAGCTTTTTTCCATCGGCTTTGGTCGGCATGCTCAGCCCGACCAAGTGACCGATAGCGGACGCAACGAAGGCATTTTCGTTTTCAAAATAGTCTTTTTTCTTTTCAAACTTCCCCACTTCGGGCAGCTTTCCAAGAACTCGAGCCAAATCCGTGGCGACGCTCGGCTTTTCCGCAATAATGAGTGTCTTGGACATTTCCGTGGGATACCTTTGGGGTCCGTTTTCGTAAAGTGGGCAAAATCAAAGCTTGACAGTTCTCAACTTCGGCTGAAAAAGCGGCAAAAATGAGCGTAGGGACAGCTGATGCCTTGGTTTGGCATTGAATCCCTATCAAAACAGCGATAGATTTTGGTCAATCGTAGAGCCACGACTCTAAGCTGATAGCTTAGCTGCGTCGCAATCTCTGCGACAGAGAATTAATCGGCCAGTTTGCCTGCTGTCAACCCCTGAACATTTCAATTAGGGTAGTAGTGGGCGGTTTGGCCTTCGTTTTTACTACATAATAATCTGATTCGGATTTCGTAATGCTCGGTTGGTTTCGTCGACATGCAACTATTTTGATGGTAGTGCTTGGTTCTGCCGCAATGGCTATTTTTGGTTTGGGTTCAGTTTTTGAAAGCTGGGCTCGGTCTGCCAACGAAAAGGTGCGTGTAAATCCGGCCATTGCTACATGGGCAGGCGGTGAACTTACGCAAGACGGCGTAATGGGCGTCTACAAAAACCATGCCGAAAGCCTCCGTTTTTTAAACGCCGTCGTTGACGCCGCCGAAACTAAATCCGGTGATCGAGTAAAATCACTGGCCCAAATGATTTCACCCATCCAGAGTAATGACCGAAAAGAAGTCATGAATTTGATGTTAAACCGGGTGATGATGGCTCAGGCCGCTCAAAAACAAGGATTCGTTGTTGGTGACGCAATGGTGTCCGAGTATGTTGCTTTAATCTCCGGCGACGCTCAGTTCTCAAAAGCTGATCTTGAAGTAATCAATCGCAGCGTAAACCAAGTTTCTTTAGACGTTGTCAACGAGCACTTGAAGATCGAATTGTTGGCAATGCAAAGGGCTTGGCTTTCAATGGTTGGCATGAATCTTCCGCCAAATCCTACGGAAGCAATCTCTCTGTATGGTCGTACTGCTGAACGAATCGAATGTGAGGTGATTCCGGTTGCAGTGAGCGATTTCATCGATAAAGTCACCGACGAACCGTCTGACAGTGAACTTCGAGAACTTTTCAAAGAGGGCAAAAACGATTTTGTAGATCGTACCGGGGAAAAGCCTGGATTCAAAATTAACCGTAAAATAAATGTGCAGTATTTCGTCGCCGAAGCGGAAACGTTTTTGCAAAACGAAATGAGCAAAATCACTGACGAAGAAGTCCAAAAAGAATACGACCGTTTAGTTAAAAAAAACGACGTAATCGTACTTGAGCCAATCGTTAAAGATAACTCGTTCGTGATACCTGGCTTGGACAGTTTGCCTGCAATGCCCAACAGCGACGACGATTCAAAACCCGAAAACGATCCGTCGAACGATGATGCACCAGCAATGCCAAGTGATGACGCTCCGGCAATGCCAAGTGATGATAAACCAACGATACCAGGTGATGATGCTCCGGCGATACCAGGTGATACTCCAGCAATGCCAAGCGATGCTGCTCCAGCCGTGACGACACCTGTAGGCGATTCAATGCCCCTAGGCGTTCCAGCGACTCAAGCTCCAACTACGGAAGTACCAGCAACCCCAGCTACCGAAGTTCCCGCCCCAGGAAGTTCGTCTCACACCATCCGCCGAACACGAACACAGTTTGTTTCGGTTCAGGAAGTTGTCGATCAGGTTGTGGACAAAGTTCAGGAAGCAGGTAACGAGTCGACCAACGAAGCAGCTAGTTCGGTTGAGCTACCTCAGACAGACTTGCCTCAG
>CAZHCH010000059.1:7238-18953 GCA_964530985.1 uncultured Pirellulaceae bacterium
CAGACTTGCCTCAGTCAGATGAGCCAGAGGCAGGTGGTATTGGTTCAGACATTGCTGAAGAATTAAAGAAACAAGAAGCTGCTCCTGAGCGGAAGTATAGACCGCTCACCGATGTTGCCGACAGCATTCGACGATCTCTTGCGTTGCCTAAGGCGAACGCCAAAATGACTAAAGCCATTGAAACGGTCACCTATGAATTGGAAGACTACTACGGTGATTATGACATTTGGGAAAACGAGGAGTCCAGCGATCCGAATTCGAAGCCGGCTGTTCCAGACTTCGAGAAAATGGCCAAGGAACTGAATTTGCGTCTTAAGCAGACTGGCTTGGTGGATCGCAATGAGATGAGGCAAAACGCTCAACTAGGAGACAGTTCATTCAGCGACAGTTTGTTCTTCGAAGCAACTGAGAAAAAACTCTATGAAGGAATTCCATATAATGGCGCGTCGCCTTCGGTGCCTGATGACTACTTGTTCTGGAATATCGAAAAAGAAGATCCACGAGTTCCTGACTTTGATGAGTGCAAAGAACAAGTTAGACAGTTTTGGACGAAAGGCAAAGCCTTTGAGTTGGCCCAAAAAGAAGCCATGTCGATCAGCAACAAAGTCAATGACGATCGCAAAAGCAAGATGAGTGAACTGTATCCTAATCGCGCTCTTCCGACGGGAGAGTTTTCTTGGTTCGACACTTTGCGTGGCGGAATCCTGAGTCAGCCAGGAAACGTGGAGCGGCCTAGCGACGATTTTATGGCGACTGCATTTTCGCTTGTTGAACTAGAGGCTGGCGTGGCAGTCGATCGCGGCCGTGATACTGTTTACGTGATTCAGTCGATCAGCGGCAGTCGGCCAGTTAACGAAATCGGCAACGATTACTTGCAGAATCGATTCATGAAATTCAAACAAGTGCCCCGAGAAGTCAACTACGCCGCAGTTTACTACCAACGCCAAGAACAGGGTAAGGCTGTTGAAGCGCTAAGAGAAGAACTAGATTTTGAATACGTTTCAGACTTTAAAAACTAGCGGCGTTCACAACGAAAATTAAAACAAGAATCCCGGCGAGGGAAGCATATTCCGCGCCGGGGTACTCTCTATTATTGTCTGAGCCAACGATCGCCGACAATTGCTTGTGAATTGCAACCACCCTGCCCACAAGATCGTTGCGACTGAGTAAAGCGATAGGTATCAACTTGCTCACGAGTCGCTGATCCTTGTTGAACCGGATTTTGAGGTGGTGACAATTGGTGAGTTGTTGGGCCTTGCGGTCGAAATCATCCAAACATTGAAACCATTGGCGTCAGGAGCATGGTCTTTGATGCTTTTGGTGGGGAACAGTTGAAGGATTCCCTCAATAGTCAATGCGTTGTATGCGTTAATCCAAAACGCCATTTCCGCCTGACGACTGCTCTGAACCGAAGGATCAATCGAGTTTATGCCCCTTAAATAATTGAGCAGTGTCGCGCGGTTTTGCGCCTAGAGATTTTGAGTGAACCTTTGAGTCAAACAGGATTCTTGAGTTTAGACGTTTGCCAAACGTCAAGATTGCGATTGCATGATAGAACCAAACTTATGGTCTCGAAACAATCGCAAGGCACACGCGTCCTTTACGGCTACTGGGCTTAAAATTCGAAAAATTAATTGCTGCTTGAATCGACGTATGCTTGGCATGGTCGCCTTGACGCGTTGGCTTTGATATGGTCCTCTTAGGCCTAAAATTTACTGCCTTTTAATCAAGAATTTTGGAATTAGCAATGGCTGAAAACGACAGCAATAAATCAAAGCCGATTACCGTTAACGATGCTCAAGCCATCAGTAGTTACGCAAATTTTTGTCGGGTTACTGGTTCTCCGGAAGAACTGATTGTTGATTTCGGCATGAACTCGCAACCGATGGGTGGCGGTGAAACTCCGGTCGATATTTCTCAACGTATTGTACTGAATTTTTACACCGCTAAACGCCTGCTGCATGCGTTGCATGTATCCGTTCAACGTCACGAAGAAGTCTTCGGTAAAATTGAAACCGACATTAGTAAGCGGGTTGTGCCAAAAGCTGAGGGCTAACCGGATTTTTATTCAAGCATTTGCTTCATTTGAACTTGGCTTTTAGGTTTTCCTGTTGAAATCTGTTGCATTTGAACCAAGTTTCAGTGGTACTGATTTGAGCGCTAGCTTAAATCAAGGCCACAAAATTCTTTAAGTTTATTTATGATGCCTCACCAAGAGGTTACTCTCATGCCCAAGCAAACAATTGACAACATTGATGTCGCCGGAAAAAATGTGCTGATGCGAGTGGATTTCAACGTCCCGCTCGATAAAAATCAGGTGATTACTGATGATCGGCGCATTGAAATGGCGCTACCTAGTATCAAATCAGTGATCGAGCGCGGCGGACGATTGATTTTGGCAAGCCACCTTGGTCGTCCGAAAGGGCGGGCAAGTGTAGAGTTCAGCTTGGCTCCAGTCGCAAAGCGTTTGGGAGAGATTGTCGGTCAAGAGGTTGCGATGGCGACTGATATCGCCGGCGAGGATGCCGCTGCGAAGGTCGCGGCGCTGGCCGATGGGGAGATTTTGGTGCTGGAAAATCTGCGTTTCGATCCAGGCGAAAAATCCGGGTGTGATGTTTTCTCGCAGAAAGTCGCAGGGTTTGCTGACATCTATTGCAATAACGCGTTTGGCACTTGTCACCGTGAACACGCATCGATGTACGGTGTCGCCAAAGCGATGGGCGACAAACCGAAGGTTGTCGGTTCTTTGGTGGACAAGGAAATCAAATACCTAAATGGAGTGATATCTAACCCAGAACGTCCATTCGTCGCGATTCTCGGCGGTGCAAAGGTATCCGACAAAATCAAGGTCATCGAAAACCTAATCGGTGTTTGTGACCACATCATTATTGGCGGCGCGATGGCTTATACGTTCTCTTTGGCACAAGGGGGAGCGGTAGGTGGTAGCTTGGTGGAAGAGGATAAAGTTGATTTGGCAAAGGCATTGTTGGAAAAGGCCGGGGAAAAATTGATTTTGCCAGTCGACGCACATTGTGGTGATGCGTTTGATGTGAATTGCAACAAAAAAATTGTTCCGACCGGTGAGATTCCAGATGGTTGGCAAGGATACGATATTGGGCCTGAGTCCAGCAAGAAATTTGCTGCGGTTATCTCGTCGGCGAAAACGGTCGTTTGGAACGGACCGATGGGAGTGTTTGAAATGGCTCCGTTTGCGTCGGGAACGAAGGCGGTTGCTCAGGCGATTGCCGATGGAGATGCGGTTTCAATTATCGGCGGTGGTGACAGCGCTGCAGCAATCGCTCAGTTGGGTTTCGAGGATTCCGTGACACATGTTAGTACCGGTGGCGGCGCATCTTTGGCGATGTTGGAAGGCAAAAAGTTCGCAGCAGTAGAGATCCTAGACGAATGCTAGGTAACGCTCCAGTTAAGTCACATCAGCACGATGGATTGACCATTGAAGGCTACTCGCGCGCCGCTGTGCAGACTTATTGGCGAATTCCTGAGTTGAAATTAGGTTTCGATTTAGGAGCTCATCCATGGGATTTCATGAATACGCGAACGTGGATGCTGTCGCATACTCATCTTGATCACGTGTCGGCATTGCCGCTGCACGTGTCGCGACGGCGGTTGATGAAGATGGAACCCCCACGTATTTACTTGCCGGCGGTGGCTGTCGATTCGGTACGATATATGTTGGAATCGTTTGTGCGTTTGGACCGCGGGAAAATGCCGTGCGAACTGATCGGCGTGGAAGCGGGGGACGAGATTGAGTTGACTCGTGAGTTATTGGTGAATGTCTACGAAACTAAGCACACGGTTCCCAGTGTGGGCTATATCGTCTCCGAGCGTCGTAAAAAATTGAAACCTGAGTATCTTGAACTCAACGGCCAACAGATTTGTGAATTGCGAGACGCTGGAACCGAGGTCACGGTAGAAAAACGATTTCCTTTGGTTGGTTATACGGGTGACACATCGCCGCGAGGCTTGGATGACAACCCCGAGTTTTACGACGCCAAGATTTTAATAACTGAAATGACGTTTATCGACCCGGAACATCAGAAAGAGCTCATTCATAAGAATGGGCACATGCATTTGAATGACATTGTTAAACGCGCCGAGTGTTTCAATAACGAATTGATTATCTGTAGTCATTGCAGTACACGATACACGCGTCGGCATGCGGAGCGAGTGGTGCGCAAGCAATTTCCGGATATGCTCGACGGTCGGCTGATGTTGTGGATTGACTGATGCAAAAACTGCCAAAGAACGTTGGCAGATTCTTCTGGGCTTTTGGCTCTTCTGATAATTTCGTGGCTAAATTTCTTTTTGCTCGGAACATCATAGCGTAGCTATAAAGCGTCTCCAAAATTGGCGTTTAAGGAAACGAATTCGGTTCATTCGCCGGGACTTGTAGTCGATTTAGCTTATAACGAGCACGCTGATGATTGGTTGAAATGACGTTTTGAGTTTGGTGACGTGACAGCCGTCACAATCATCATAAGCTAGATTGAACGACTAATCACATTTGTCGATGTATACCGTTAAAGTTTATGGAGACTGCAGACTTTCGCTTTGGGCACCGATATTGTTGCTATCCCTTCAGGAAAATACCTAACAGTAGAGCAACCATATGACCAGCGATGACGCCGTTAACGAAAATGTAAAGCACGAATTGGCAGACTTGAAAAAGACGCGAAGTCGCCGAAAAGGCTCGGGGCTACAGTCTCCTCTGGAAACCTACCTTCGTGAAATCAATGAGACTGCTCTCTTGACTGCTGACGAAGAAAAGGAACTCGCGAGAGCAATCGGGATTGGCGATGCACGGGCACGCGATCGAATGGTGCGAGCGAACTTGCGTTTGGTCGTAAATATTGCTCGAGGCTATACCGGCAAAGGCCTAGGGTTACAAGATCTTATCGAAGAAGGCAATTTGGGCTTGTTGCGAGCGGTAGAGGGATTTGATCCAGAAATGGGGACCCGGTTCAGTACTTATGCAAGTTATTGGATTAAGCAATCAATTAAGCGAGCATTGATTAATAGTGCCAAGACGATTCGTATTCCGGCGTACATGGTTGAGTTGCTGTCAAAATGGCGAAGAGCATCTGTTCGCTTAACGGATGAGCTAAAGCGAACTCCAACTCCAGAAGAAGTGGCACGACTACTGGGTTTGCCGAAGCGAAAATTGCCGATCATCAAAAAGGCGATTCAGATTTACAATTCGACACCGCAAACCGATCAGTCGGATTCAGGTTGGTCTTTAGGTGAATTGGTAATGGATGATCGGTCGCGAAGCCCAGCAGATGAGCTTCTTGAAAGTGACACGATGGAGCAGATCCGCGGAATGATGCAGGATCTGGGCGAGCGAGAGTACACGGTGTTAAAGATGCGGTTTGGTTTAGAAAACACAGAGCCCCGAACACTGAAAGAAATTGGAGAGTTACTTGGGTTGACGCGTGAACGTGTCCGTCAGATCGAAACCGAGGCGCTCAAGCGTTTGGGTGACGGACTAAGAGATCCGTATGACATGGAAATGATTATGCCGTTTTAGGATCGTTGATTGATATATGATTGGTCGAGGTATTGCCCGGCGCTACATTTTCTAAACTTATTTTTTAATTTTGAATCATGGACCAAGTGAACACAGATAATTCAGTTTCAAACGAGAGCATTGATCAACTGTTGGACCGAATTAACGGAATGGCAGGTGCGAGCCCACGTGCCGCAGAGGTACAACAGGCTACAACTCCGGCACCTCAACCTAAAGTGGTAGAAGAGTCTAGTAAGTTAGACGAACGAGCTAGATTGGACCAAAACACGTTCTGGCCCGAAGAACCAAGGTCGATTGCAGAGTCGGGTACTTCCGCGTCGATGATGGAAGAGCTGATTATTAAATATTTATTGGCTCGCGGTGAAGCAACCATTCGCGATATCGCTGCTCAGGTAGCTATGCCTTATGTTCTAGTTGAGAGCGTTGTCGTTCGTTTAAAGCAAGAGCAGTTGCTCGGCTTCATTGACTCGCAGATGAACGATTATGTATGTAAGTTGACTGAGAGTGGGCGAGATAGGGGGCGTCGTTATTCGGATTATTGTAGCTATTTTGGCTCGGCGCCGGTTGCTTTTTCAGACTATGTCGACAGTGTCAACGCTCAAACCATCAATGATCAAAGTCCATCCGAAGAAGATTTGAATCGCGCATTTTCGGATCTTTTGATTGACCCTCAAATGATGATTAAGCTTGGTCCTGCGGTGAATAGCGGCCGAGGTATGTTTTTGTTCGGATATCCAGGTAACGGAAAAACTAGTATCGCTGAACGAATCACAGCGGCTTTCGGACCTTATGTTTGGATTCCAAAAGCGATCTCAATGGACCGAGATATAGTTCGGGTTTTTGACCCGATGAGTCACATCGAGTGTCCGATTGAAGATGACGATGGCTTGTTATCGAATCAGAACTTTGACAAAAGATGGGTCCGAATTCGGCGCCCTACCATCGTTGTAGGTGGTGAATTGACGATGGAGCATCTTGAGATTCAGTATAATCCTCAGACCGGTATTAGCGAAGCTCCTGTGCAAATGAAGAGCAATACGGGCTTGCTTTTGATCGATGACTTTGGCCGTCAGCGAATGTCCGTCGACGAATTGTTGAACCGTTGGATTGTGCCATTGGAGAAGCGTTATGACTTTTTGAATACTAGTAACGGTAAAAAGATCCAGGTTCCGTTTGATCAGTTGGTGGTGTTCTCCACCAACTTGGAGCCAAAAGATTTGGTGGATGATGCGTTTTTGCGTCGTATTCCGTACAAGATTGAAGTACCCAACCCGTCGGTCGAGAACTTCGTTAAGCTGTTCAAGATTATGTGTGGTATTTACAAGTTTGAGTGGAAGCCGGAGCTAATTCAATGGCTGATCCAGAAGCACTATCTTCCCACGAATCGGCCACTACGTAACTGCCACCCACGAGACCTTTTACTACAGGTGCAAAACTATTGTAAGTACCTAAAAAGGCCGCAGGAACTGACTGAGCAATCTTTGGACTTCGCCTGTGAGAATTATTTCTCAATCATGTAGATTGAGTTAGTAGAAGACCGTAGTATTTTGGTTCGAACCCAAGTTTTTGAAATACTCCTCCAGCGGCCGATTCGGATTCGCGGGTTTGGGCTTCAACCAACTCGATGCCGCTCTGCATGGATTGTTTCAGTGCTTCGCCGAGTAAAAACGTGGCGATGCCTGATCGGCGTAGTTCTTCGGAAACGTTAAGGCCGTAAATGCCTCGGGCTCGTGCAATTCCGTCGTATAGTGGCTGCATGTCCCATAACGAGACGTCTCCACAGACGGTTTGGGTGACTTTATTAAAGATGCTCATTCGTTCCCGTTGTGACATGCCTAGCGAGCAGTTGCCCCACCATGTTTTGGGGGTCGCATCTGAAACGGTGTTAATTTTATATTTCCGACGAATCGCCAATTGGTCGCGTCCTCCGATTGGTCGGAAGGTTTTAAGGCTGCGTTGCCAGACCACGATTCGATCTAGTTGCACGAAATTGTTTTTCTCACAAGCAGTGATAAAGTTAACGTCGTGCTCCAGTACCCCTGGAACATCGCTGCCTCCATAGAGCCCTCGGTAAAAGGGGGCGTAAGGAAAGCAGGATCCAGCATGGATGTTCGTCGCACCACTGTCCGTCAAATATTCGCAAGCTTTTTTTAGTAGCAAGGCAGCGATCTCATCTGAATCCGGTGCTTCAAGTATTTTAAGCGTCGAAACGACACCTTGAGTTCGGTCGATGCCTGATCCAGTAGGGTTTCTTGAAAATCCGGCGTGAACGAAACCAACTATTTCGACCTGTTGTTCCATTTGACGGAATGCCAAAATTAATCCCGCTGGATCAAAGTAGGGTTTGGAAAGCAAATGCCTTTCGCATATCAATGGCGTAATTTCTTGAATCTGACCGGCCAAAGGCTGCTGCTGATTCCACACATCGACGATTAGTGGCGGATCAGTGTTAATGAAGTGACGAAAAAAAATCATGGTGGACGCGAAGAGAGCGGTAGGTTCTTAAGCAGTCGGAGCTGAGAAGAGAAGCGGGTTTTGGCAAATGTAATTTGACTACTGTTAGCAGAGAAGTGACTATCGAGAATAACATGGTACTGTTGAAAGGTGCAATTCCAAATAATACGTCCAATTTTAGGCAAAAGGCGGTTTAGGTTAGGAGTGGCCCAAGTCATTCATGCGCGATTTATTCACGATTACGAGTCGCAATCGCAGCGATTACTTCACTTGGGAAGTTATCTGTCGAACAGCGATTTTTGATTATATTGTAAAACTTAAAGTCGCGGTCAACAAAATGTAATTCATGCAGCACTTGATCTAATCGGTATTCAAGAGTTTCCAATAAAAGTGATCACTCGATTCAGTGCCCTACGCGGCTGTTTTTGTCTTCTTGATTCGAGCGGGACGTTCTTTCCATCGACGGTGGACCCACCAAAATTGCTCTGGTGCGTCGTGTATTGCCACGGCTAGTCGGTCATTGTACCACTGGGTAAGTTTTGTTACGTCGTTCAGTTCGGATGGCATCGAAAGCGGGTCAGCGACTCCAGTGCATCCAATCTCAAAATGTAAAGGTTTGTCTGTGTGTTTGCAGTAGCTGACCATCATCGGTGCTTTACCTGACAACGTGAAAAGAGCCACTGCTTTGTGGCAGGAAGCCGGTCGGCCCAGAAAATCGATCCAACATCCTTTTTTTCCAGCGTGTTGATCTCCCAGTAAAGTGATGATTCCACCAGACTCTAAGACTTCTTGAATCGCGGATGCACTACCGTCTTTGGGCAAAATGAACTGTCCGTTACAGCCGCGGAACTCATTTATAAAGTCGTCCAAAAATGGATTGTCCATTTTACGTGCGACGGTGTAGGACGGCATTCCTAATAAGCCAGTTACATATCCACCCATTTCAAAGTTGCCATGATGTCCCGACACCGCCACTAGCGGACGGTAGTCAATCAAATAGTTAGTCATTTGAACTTTGTCGCGAATGTAAACGTGATCGCGCCAATTTGAGTCGTGAATTTTTCGGGGAGCTTGAGTTACTTCGCAAGCCATTAGGGTCAGGTGGTACCACATTTTTCGCGACATGTCGTTTCGTTCAGCCGCCGAAAGGTCGGGGTAAACCGCAGCGATGTTTTCGTCAATAACTTTGTGACGAAACTTCATCACGTCACAAATCAACCATGCGAGCCAACTACAAATTGATGCGCAGATTGAAATTGGCAAAATCTGTACCGCTGCCAGCACTAACTGCAAAGCAAAGTACTCAAGATAGATTTTAAAATGACTCATCATGGGGCAACGTTAGCTATCACTTGAAGGTGGAAAATAATCACAGTCTTATACTGGCCCGATTTCTTTCATGGCTGATTGTGACAGTTTTTCCGGTTATCCGAAACACTAATCATAGGCGGCAGGCTTTAGATAATCTGTGTCAGCATCCGTGATCTGCTAACCCGTTCAATCCGCAGCTTCTACCGTTTGGCAAAACAGTTTGGCCAAATAATGGCAGCGGGGGCGGTTTTTAAGACGTAATCTTACCCATAGAGGGCGGATGCGCGTTCGCAGACTGCCCGATCCTTTGTTTCCATTGCGAGTCAAATTTGAACTCGCTTTTATCAAGCCACCGACTTAATTTATGAACGTTGCACAAAAACTTACGTCAAGCTTGCTTACGCGATGGCTTGGAGAATCGTCCGCAGATTCACCGATGCAGTTGGTAGCTCTAGAAGATCGGGTCTTGTATAGCGCTGGCCCAGTGCCAGTGGAAGTTGTTGCTGCTAGTGCAGATTTGTTGTCACAGGGTGACGTGCAAGACGTTACCGCGACCGACCTAGGCCTTGCGCCGATCGAAACCGACGGGATCAGCGAGCTTGATGATTTACTGTCGCAGATCGATTCCGCCAGCTCACTGGATTCGATTTCTGATATCCAACCGCTTGAGGACGGCCTTGGCGGCAGTTTTGAAGGCAGCAACGAATCAGTCGTGGAATCTTCGGCATTGCAGGCCTCTTTACAGGTTCAGTCGTCTGCGACCGAATTAATTGCACCAGCTTCAGCGACGGCGGGAATTCAATTCGATGTACTGTTGGCGGCAGCAACCGCAGCGAATCAGGCGCCAGATTTTGATACGGGGCAAACAACGTATGACACGCCGGAGAACAGAACTTTTGTAGCCAATATCGACGCGACTGATCCAGAAGGTGACGAGTTGTTTTTTAGCATCATCGGCGGTGCTGATGCAGACTTGTTTACGATTACTGAGGATTTTGGCATTATCGAATTCATTGTTGGGCCAAATTTTGAAAATCCAAATTCTAGTGACGGTGGCAACACGTACTCGATACAAATTCGCGTTGAAGACGATGAAGGGGCTGGCACCAATCGAGCTATTACGATCAACGTGACTGATGTTGAGATCGGAGAAGTTCCTCCTAATGAACCGTCTGATTTTTCTTCGTCGCAAGTTGAATATAGCGTGGATGAAAATCAAACTTTTGTTGTCGACCTGGATTCGTTTGACCCAGACGGTCTGGCGACAGTATATGCTATTGTAGGGGGTGTTGACCAGGACTTGTTTGAAATCACCGCCTTTACTGGCGTTCTTTCGTTCCGTTCGCCAACAGATTTTGAAGCTCCCGGCTCAAGCGATGGTGACAACACGTACTCGGTACGAGTTCGAGTCCAGGATGAACTTACTCCGGCGTTTGGCACCGAGCGGGATTTCACGATCAATGTGACTAACGTCAACGAAGCTGCATTTTTTACTACAGAGGGATCGGATTTCGACGTTGCTGAAAATACGTCTTTGGCGATCGATCTACGTTCGGAAGATCCAGATAATGAGACTAGATTCTATAGAATTGTTGGCGGTGATGATGCGGGTTTGTTTGACATTGGGCTGAATAATGGAAGGCTCAATTTCAATACGTTGCCTAATTTTGAAGCCCCCGGTTCTAGTGATGGTGACAACACGTACTCAATACGAATTCGAGTAGAAGACGATGAAGGGGCTGGGGAAGAACGCGATTTCACGTTTAACGTGACTGACGTCAACGACGCTGCATTTTTTACTACAGAGGGATCGGATTTCGACGTTGCTGAAAATACGTCTTTGGCGATCGATCTACGTTCGGAAGATCCAGATAATGAGACTAGATTCTATAGAATTGTTGGCGGTGATGATGCGGGTTTGTTTGACATTGGGCTGAATAATGGAAGGCTCAATTTCAATACGTTGCCTAATTTTGAAGCCCCCGGTTCTAGTGATGGTGACAACACGTACTCAATACGAATTCGAGTAGAAGACGATGAAGGGGCTGGGGAAGAACGCGATTTCACGTTTAACGTGACTGACGTCAACGAAATTACCGATTTTAGCGTAGCTGAAAATCAAACCGTAGTTGGTAGCTTAGCTTCTTTTGATCCAGATAATGAAGAGACAACGTTTAGCATTGTTGGTGGCGATGACGAGGCATTGTTTGAGATCGATTCAGATACTGGCGTGATCACCTTTCGAGCGGCGCCTGATTTTGAAGATCCAGGTTCTAGTGATGGTGGCAACACGTACTCGATACGAGTTCTCGTTGAAGACGATGAAGGAACGGACACCGAGCTAGAAATTACGATCAACGTGACTGACGTTAACGAAGCCGCCGAATTTACTACTTCGCAAT
>CAZHCH010000060.1:0-10792 GCA_964530985.1 uncultured Pirellulaceae bacterium
GCTCGGAAGTACAGTTGCCTACGCCAAGTCGCGATCTTCGAACATGACCAGTGCGAACAGCATTGTCATCGAGCCGTAGATTGCCGTGTAGATCATTGACCATCCCAAATACACCAATGGAACTTGTGCGTTGGTGTTCACCGCGGCTTGGACGTCAAAGTGGTTCAACACGGGAAACACAATCGCGATCAAGTTGGCAAAAACCGATACCGTCGGCAACGCCGCAAACGAGGATGATTGAACTAGTAATGGTGTTAAATGACCCAGCACGTAAATTGAAAAGCAGATCAGAAAGTTCGGTAGAATTCCCATTCGAGTGGAAATTGCGACGCTGATCGCCACAAACAAAACAGACTCCAAGAAACACAGGAACAACCCCGGCAGCATATGTACCGATTCTTTGTAACAGACCGTCCATTCGGCCAGTCCTTTGGAGGCCTCGCGGAAATCGTACAGCGGCTTATAGGCGATCCAAATCATCAGCCAGAACCCCAAGACGATAAAGAACAGTCCCAACGCCATCGAGATGCCCGAGAATTTTCCGAAAATAAACTGCCGTCTACCAACCGGTTTTGACAGAACCGTCAGCGCCGTTCGGCCTTCGATTTCCGCTGCAACAGATTTACTGGCTGCCCAGATCGCGATAAAGATCGATAGGACTCGTAGCAGCGTAAGGCCCGAGTCTTTGTACATTTTGATGTCTTCACCAAACGTGTTGTACGGGATGTAGATCGAGCCAACAGTAAAAAAGAACCCAATCAAAAATGCTAACAAGTAAACCGGTTGGCTGATTTCGGTTTTGAATGTCGAGTGCGCGATGGCGAAAACTTTCGGGAACAATGTCGACAAACACAAATACAGAACGTAGATCGCAAACGTGCTCAGCGCTAAAACAGGCACGATTGCAACTTCGCTGTAAATTGGGCCAGTTTGGACCACGAGATTTAGTTCTGCATCAGAATCAGAAAGGTTGGCGACGTACAACTGCTTGACTGGTGACGCTGGGATCAAACCTGCGCCAGGCCCGCCTTGGTAAATTCGAGTTAGTTCCGGTACGGTGGGCAGGTCCCAAATCCCTGACGAATCTACAGGGGTTTCGTCGGCCATCAACAAGACTTTCTTGTTTGCGCGGTAGGCAATTGTTTTTAGTTCCGCGCCATCGAAGTTGATCGAAATTGATTGAGGTTTACCTTCGGTGGTTGGCGAGATCACGAAGGTCTCGTCGACCGTTCCTGCAAACGGGAGTCGCGCCAGCGAGTTGATTAAATCGTTCGGCGATTCAACTGGATTTAGAATGCCGAAACCGTTGGCTTGCGCCAACAAGTAACCACCGACAGTGAATACAACTGCCGAAATACAGAACCAATTAAGCCACCCAAGAAATCCTTCGCGAAAAATCGAATTTGTTTCGCCGATTTGCTTTTTGCTGATCAAAGCCCAAGCGCCGAAACCGATGGTCAAACTGACAGGAACTAGTATCGAGACCAATACCGGCAGGTGTTTGAAGAAATCTCCCGCACCCGAGTACCAGTAGCTGAACCCGAGAAAGATTGCCAAGTAGACGGATGCCAATCCAATACCGGCAACAGTACGAGAGGTCAGGTTGTCGTGGATTTGATTCAGCCCAGGGATTCGGCGACCGATCGCGATCTTCACCAACATCAAAATCGCTGCAATAAAGCCGATAGCAATTCCCAGCGAATATAACCAAACCGGGGTCAGCCAGTTAGTTTGAGCAGCGTTTTGAGCCAGCAGGCCAGCAGAGAACAGATTGGAGGGCATGGGCGTTTCGTTGAAATGGTTGCCGAGTGCTGATGTGTGACTTCCTTCGCAACAAAACATGCCAATTCGATACCGAGCGTCGCTCGCGACGGATTGGTTCACTTCGAAAGGAAGTCAATTCTTGTGGTACGCATTATGGGCTAAGTGGTTCATCTGTTCAAAGGGAGGAGGCTTTGCAAGGAATGATTTTTCTGGACAATCAAGCTTTTCCATTCAAAAAGGCCCATCTAGGAATTTTGGGCCTCCATTGCCTAGGTCTCGCCGAAAAGTTTCAGTCAGCCGACAGCCCCGACGGCTGAAGGAAAACGGGCTGAAATACAAGCTCGCAGCGCAAGCAAGTGCATTTTTTAAAAGCTGAAGGATGCACTCGCTAGCGCGTCGAGCTTGTATTGCGGATTTTTCAAAATCCAACCGTTCTACTAATTTGCCATCAAATTGTCAGAAGAACCTCAAAAAACAAATCAAACATGCTAAACCCCAGCGAAATTCCACTTGATAGTCTTCCACTCCAATCATTTTTGCAGGCCGCAACCGAGGCCGCAAAGATCGGAGGCCAAGAGTTGGTGTCTCGAATGGGCACGGCGAAGGTTCGCGAAAAGGGCAAACGCGATTTTGTAACTGAAGCCGACTTGGCGTCTCAAAAAGCGATTGGCCTTCATTTGGCCACCGCGTTTCCGAAGCACCGGTTTTTGGGTGAGGAAGATGATCCGGCGTTGAACCATTCGGTGCTGCCGCAAAACGATTCGGAATCGCCGTTCTGCTGGGTTGTCGATCCTCTGGACGGAACCACGAACTATGTTCACCAGTTGCCATCGTTTAGTGTCTCGATTGGATTGTTGTATTTAGGCCAACCGATCGCGGCGGTGGTCTGGGATCCAATTTTGGAAGATATGTTTCAAGCGACGCTTGGTGGCGGGGCAATCCGTAACGGCCAGCCAATTTCAAACAGTGGTTGTGACGCGATTGATCGCGCGATGGTGATTGTCAGTTTTGCTAAAGGCGTGACTCGGGCAGATGACCAAGTCCAGCAGTTTTTATCGCTGTTGGAAACCGCTGGTACGATTCGACGGCTAGGGTCGGCGGCATTGAATTTGTGCTATGTTGCTGCCGGATGCTCAGACAGCTACTGGGCAAACAACCTAAAAGTCTGGGACGTCGCTGCGGGGTACCTGATCGCCACCGAAGCCGGCGCCGTGATCAAACAGCTATCTGGACAGCCCGTTGATTTGCTCAAGCCCGATTTACTTTGTTGCTCGACTGAAAAACTCTTTGACCAACTTCAAGATACGCTGGTACTATCGCAAGATTGACCTTTTCAAGTTGCCGGCTCCAATTAAAATTTCGGTCAACTTCGAACCGTTTTCTGGTCGATTTAAATCAACAGGCAATCCGCCTTACGGCCTCTATTTCAACAATCTTAAAAACACTCTCATGCTCAAAAAACTAGACCTACCTGTCGGATTCATTTGCTTCATTTTGTACGTCTTAACGCTCAAAGCCATGGTCGGTATGTGGGTAATGCAGATGGTCACCGGTTCCTAAACGTGACGGAGACGTTAGCCTAAAGGCATCACTACGAACCACCTTGCCCACAATTCGGTAATCCTGAGCTCTGGCGAGCTTGTCGCTTTATTCAATTAAAAATAACGCGAGCCGTTTTGGCGCGAGTCACGGTTTAATGGCCGATGAACCGGTGGCTATCGCCAAACCGGCTAATAAAGCGACAGCCTCTGGCGACTCCAGCTACTTGATCAGGAAAAATCTTTAAACAGATCCATTTCATACTGGCTGCCTACCACGAACGGCGTTCGTTGGTGGACTTCTTGGGGGTCAATGTCAAGAATCCTCGATTCACCGTTTGTGGCAAACCCTCCAGCTTGTTCCGCGATCATTGCGATCGGGTTAGCTTCGTAAAGCAACCGCAACTTTCCCGATTTGTGTTTTTCGGTTGGTGGGTACAGGAAGATGCCGCCTCGCAATAGAGTACGGTGAAAGTCAGCTACCATGGAACCGATGTATCGAGAACGATAACTTCCTGCAGCACCGCTTCTTAAGTGATTGATATACTTCTGGTACTTTGACGGGAAGTCTTCAAGGTATGCTTCGTTGACCGAGTAACTGATGCCTTGTTTTGGCATTCGAATGTTCTCGTGACTCAATATAAACGCTCCGATGCTGGGATCGAGCGTAAATCCGTGGACGCCATTGCCGACGGTATAGACCATGACTGTCGACGAACCGTAGACGACATAGCCAGCGCCGATTTGTTGGGTGCCTTTCTGTAAGACCCACTTATTAGGATCGTCGCCGGTAGCACCATCGGGGCGTCTAAAAATCGAAAAGGTTGTTCCGACACTTACGTTAACATCAATGTTTGATGAACCGTCCAGTGGATCAAAGATCACGGCGTACTTTGCCGCCGGTGAATCGTTCAATAGACGTGCTTCGTCTTCTTCTTCGGACGCGATGACGCCAACGCTCTTTCGACTTGAAAGACTCTCGATCATGACCCGATTAGAGTAGACATCCAGGATCTGTTGCGATTCTCCTTGGATATTGATTTCGCCGAATTCGCCCAAAATGTTGTTGATTCCGGCACTGCGAACTTGGGCCTGAATCTTTTTCGTGGCCAACGTCAATCCAGACAGCAAAAAGGAGAATTCTCCTGTAGCTTCGGGAAAACGCTGCTGTTCGACAACGATGTGCTGTTGAATTGTGAGCGCTGGTGTGTTTAAGTCTTCGGGAGACTGCAGAAGCATAAGATGACCCTCATAAAACGGAACTCTGCTAAACCACCATAGAGTGACACAAGTCGCATTTAGAACCAGCGGAAACTTGTTAATCTGATTCGATTCGTGTTTTTTTTGCAGGCCGTAACAATAATAATGGTTGGTCTAAGTCTAAGCAGTTGGAGTCTGTGGTGCAAATAAGCTGGCAGTGGCTAATTGCCTGGCTTGTCACCGTTGCCTAGATCGGTCGTTCGCAGGGTTTAATTCTTCATTAGTACCCAACCATCGGTGTCCGATTTTTCGAAGGCATATGTTCCGGCTTCTTTCAGAATCGCTTCACGCCCTCCCAGTTCACCGCCAGCAGCGAACTCAATTTTCCACGCTTCTCCGGCAGCCATCAGTACTGTTTCACCAGGTTGGATGGTGAACTCAGAACCATTCAATTTGTATTTAAAAGGCCCCTGTTCGCTGGCTGGTAGACTCAATTGAATTTGATGGACTTTCGGATCCAGCGGAGCTGTCAGGGAAAGGGTTTGGTCAGCCTCTGCTGCCACGGGCTTATTGTCTGTAGGGGTAGGCGGAGCGACTGCTTCAGTTATCTCTGTTTCTCTGCTAACCCGAGCAATATCGGTTTGGGTTACGCCTTGTCCAAAATTTGATGTAGTTGGTTGGATGTAGTTAGATGTTACGACGCCTTGGTTCACATTCGTTGCGTATCCTAGCGTAATAGGTTGAACAACTTGTGGTTGAATCGCCTGCCCTGCAAAGGGTTGACCAACGATCGGCTGAGTAATTCCCATCGGTTGTCGATAAGATTGGTTTTGAATCGTTCCGTTGTAATAGGTGCTTTGTGTAGCCAGTCGCCCAAATTGAGTGCCTCGGCCTCCGCCAAATTGCATTCCAAAATCTCTAGAGCCGAAGCGTGCTCCTTGACCGTTTCCGAAACGCATGCCGACATTTTGGCCACCAATGATCGCGCCTTGGCCCCCGCCAAACTGCATGCCCACTCGATTGCCACCTAAGCGAAAACCTTGCCCACCACCCGCTTGAAGAATGTTTCCGATTCTAAATCCACGCCGCTGGGCGTTCGATTCTTGGGTGCAGCAAAATATTGCAATTACTGTAGCTGTCAAGGTTACGAATACTTTTGTCGGCGAAAAGGACATCTCAACTACCTTTATTGAATAATTTGTGTGAATCTGCTGGAGCAGAGTTGAAGAATGATCGCCGTTGGAGTCCTCTCTAGCAGGACAATTTCTAGCCGAATCAACTTTCTGGGTCACGACAAATCTAAATCATTATTACCGCTGATGCGACTGGGGATCAACGTAAATCCGTTTTTAGTGCTGAGAAATAATGCTCTGCAGTTTGGGCGAAGTTATTGGTTTTTTCTTGATTCGATGACTCAGTGCTAATTGGTTCACAAAGAGCGCAACATGAAATCAAAACTATTGAAGCAACATTTGGTTGAGATTATTCCACCACACACGCAACAAGCTTGGGCGTGTGGCTCGCTTTCGAGTTGAAACCGATCAAGCCCGCTCGTTGCTGGTGTTCGCGTTGCTGGAAGTCGAGCAGGACTTCAGGCAAATATCTGGGTACAAAGACCTGCCGAAATTAGTTGCTGCATTGCAGAGAGCGGATGGCTAAAGCAGAACATGAAAAATTACTGCTTGGCCCGTTTGAGCCAGTCAAACAAAACCTTCATCTTAAATTCCTCAGAGACCACAAAATTCGGTTTTTGCAATTAATGGGGCATTCGCGTCCAGATACTACCACCGTTGTCGCCAGACACATTAGTGCGCTGGGGAAACGAATTGCCAAAAATCACTATTGCAACGTCCGCTGTTTCGCCGAACCAAAGCGCGGCCTAGGGCTTTTCTAGGTTTCGTGGTGTTTTTTGTTTGTACGATGATTGGAACTAAATTGAATTTACTGAAAGTACAATTACTGTCTGTTGTGTTAGTTTTTACTTGTGTGCTTGTTGCTCAAGGTTCTCAAGGTTCTCAAGGGACTGATATTTTCATTGTTGCCGACGGTGCCGACGCGAATGTCCAAACCATTTCACAGGTCGTTTTGGACGTAGTTGATAATGATGGAATGGGAATGTTTCAGGATACACAGGATACACCGTCAACGGGAACCACGACTGCGGTAAACAGCGCGACGTTGGTGTCATTAGACACTGCCGCCGGTTTACTCACTGACTTTAATTTCGCCACTCCGAGTATTGAGAACGCTACATTTCCAACTACTCTCGACATCGCAGTTTTTACTCCAACCGGAGCAATTGAAGACACCGAAGCGGGTTTCCTAGACGCCCTCGCCGGAACTTACTCCAACGGCGATCTCGCCAACTATCTTGGAGTTGACGGATCCAACGGGCTAGCTGTTTGGGATGTTGTTTATGACGTACCGTTGAACACCAACGACTTTCTTATCTTTGAGGAACGAGACGGAAACACGACCTTCGAGCTTCAGGCATTAGATGAAGATGGAGACCTGATTGCTGATGGAAATACGCTACTCTTCAATGCAGATTCCTATCAGTGGTCAATTGGTTATTCAAACCAGTTAGATGGTAGTAATGCGCAACCTCAAGTCTTAGGTGTGATCGATTTCGATTTGTTTGGAGCTGACGAGCCAATTGGTGGGTTTCGAGTCACTAACACAGGCAGGGCGGACTTCAAGTTTTTTGTTGGAGCTTTAGCCGTTCCGGAGCCGGCAACATGCGGCTTTATTTTTCTGCTTTCTTTGCCGTGCTTGGCACGTCGCCGACGCTGAGCCTGTACAAGAATAGGGTGTCAACCACCGTAAATGAAACAGACGCTTAAAAAAACGAGGCCAAAAAGTCCGGGTGAACTGTGAAGCATGCAGTTTATTCGGACATTTTTAATGACCTTCCGGCCATCGAGCTGTGATTCGACCGCAATTTCCTGTGCCAACGTTTTGGCTAGAGAATTGCGTTTGAACAATACATTCGCATTCACAAACCGCTACGTCACTCGATCTTCCAACAACGCTTTGGCACCACTGGCGAACAACTTCTCGGCAACCTCAATTCCTAGCTCAATTGCCGCTTCAGGGTTACTACTTGCCTGAGCCTCGATCCGCGTCTTGCCATCGCGACTGAGCACCACCCCTGTCAGCATTAACTGATCATTCTCGATCCTAGTCACTGCACCCACCGGTGCCAAACAACCCGCAAACAAACGACGCAACATCGACCGCTCCGCCATCGCCCGAAAAAAACTCTCGTCATGGCTCAGCTTCTTCACCGCTTCGTGGGTCATTTGATCCGACTTGCGAATCTCCAACGCCAACGCACCTTGCCCGACGGCCGGCAACAACTCGGCTTCGCTAAACGCATGAGTAATCCGCTCGGACAACCCCATTCGATTCAGTCCCGCACAAGCCAAAATAATTCCGTCGAATCCCTCCGCCTGCAACTTTTGCAGCCGAGTATCAACATTCCCACGAATGTCATGAATCTTTAAATCTGGACGCAAATGCAATAACTGAGCCGCTCGACGCACGCTACCGGTTCCGATTTTGGCTCCCAGGGGCAGCGATTGAAAATCAGCAATCCCTTCGCGGCAGATTAAAGCGTCCGACGTATTCTCTCGTTCGGGCACCGATGCGATCACTAACTCCCTATGATCTTCAGTCGGCAGATCTTTCATGCTGTGCACCGCAAGATCGACTTCTTTCTGCACCAACGCGATTTGCAATCGTTTGGTAAACAAACCCTGTCCACCAATTTGAGCCAGCGGACCCGTTTTGATGTCGCCCTCGGTTTTGATCTCGATCAGTTCTACCTCATGGCCGTGAGATTCCAACTGCGTCTTCACCCAATTGCTCTGAGTTAGAGCGAGCTTACTAGCACGAGTTCCAAGGCGAATAACGGGCTGAGACATAAAACTTCAAACGGTTTGGTCGGTCGAAAATTGAATCCCAGATTGTAAGTGCAAATCGACGATTCATCGAGCCGTATTGATTACAAACACTCGCAGCACATCCACCAACACAACCGCCTACGTGTTGCCTTAAACCGTCTACACTAAATCACGCCCGCCCCACGCGACACCACGGCAACGTAGACCGCTTTCGCCTTCGCCTTTTTCAAACACTTAGCCAATTCACTAACCGTCGCCCCAGAAGTCATTACATCATCGACCAACAACACAACCTTTCCTGCAACATCCGCTTTGGCTGCCAACTCAAACACGCCCACCATATTCTTACGGCGTTTAGCAATCGAAAGCTTACCTTGTTTTTCCGTTCGTCGGGTAATATGCACCAGCCGCCGAGAAGCCCCAACGCCGGCTCGCTCGGCCACGGATTCCGCCAAAATCTCGGCTGCACAAAACCCTCGCATCAGCCGGCGACTCCAATGAGTTGGCACGGGCATGACAAGATCGACTGATTCAAAAAATGGCTGACTAGAAACCTTGTCCGCTAACAACTGGCCCAACCGAACCGCCAGATGGTCATCCCGCTGGTTCTTCATCTTGACCACCAGCTCCCGCAACAACCCCGAGTAGTTACCCAGGCAAACCGTTTGGTCAAATCGCAAATCGGCATTCAAACACAATGGGCACCCGCCGCCCAGCGGGTTCACTGCGCGAATCTCTGCCGCACAAAAACTGCATTGCAACCGGCCCACCAATCCCAGTTCAGCCCAGCAAGACGCACACCACCGACGCAGATTCACATCACCACTGGCTTGAAACGCCGCGCCACGTTCTTCCTTCGACGACTCTCCCGTGGACGCTCCACTGAACAAAGGCTGCTCGCACCCCGTACATTGATCCGGAAAAAAAACCGCCTGCACCGACGCTACCAGTTTGCTCGCCATTCGATGTTCCTGCGCCAAGCCAATAAACGACAAAGTAGCGTGATCTTCCAGCTTGTGGTTATATCGCATTAATCGCAGGCTGGAAACCTGCGCCGCTTATTGGCCCAGCCGCCGAACCTTTGTTTTAACAGCAGGTGAGCACAATCGCTGGTTTTGGCCGTAAAAACTGGCGTCGGAGCAACCGATGATAAAAACTACAATAGGCCACCGAACAATGAACAGCTCACACAACCTCTAGCCAAGTGCAAGATTATATGTCGATCGTCGATCGTTACCTTTGCTCTGTCTTCGTGACAACATTTCTGATCTGCTTTTGCAGCTTTGCCGGGTTATTTACTGTCGTGCACTTATTCAGCAACTTGGACGAATTTAGCGCAATCGCAACAAAAGTTGGCTGGTCAGCAGTGTTTCTAGAGTTTTACTTGCCTCGCATAGCCGACTTGTACAGCAAATCCACGGGCATCCTGATTTTATTTTCGGCGGTTTTCTCGGTTAGCCTGCTACAACGCCGCCGAGAAATGACAGCAATGGAAGCCGCCGGGTTGACCAAACTGCGAATTTTGCGACCGGTTTTTGTGATCTCGTTTATTTTGATTGGCCTCACGATCGCCAATCGTGAACTCTTGATTCCTCGCCTTCAAACGCAACTCGCTCGCTCGCCTCAGAGTTGGGGAGACACCGGCAAGACCGACATGTCGACGTTAACCGATGACAACAACGTGACGATCCAAGGGGAACATTTCTTTTACGCTGACCAACGTATCTCCAACGTTCAAATCACACTGCCTGCCAGCGCGTCGCCTCCAACGGCTCCACTTCGAGCCAAATCAGGATTTTTAAGGAAAGCAGAAAAGTGGCGACCGGCAGGGATTATTTTGGATGTTGTAACCAGTAGCATGGATTCACTTCCTCCATCGGTCAAAGACGCCAACGGTGAGGAAGTCCTATACACTCCTACCAACTACCGCTGGCTAACCGAAAAGCAGCTGTTTGTTCGCTGCAACCTTTCAAAAGAACAAATTGCTTACGGGAAACAACAACAGCAGTACCAGTCGACGCCAGAGTTAATTGCGACCGCGAATAAACCCAAACGCCGGCCCAATCGCAGCCGGTACGTCAACATTCACACTCGGTTAGTTCGTCCGATCCTGGACGTGACCTTGTTGCTACTAGGCCTGCCGATGGTAATTGGCGGTATCGAACGAAATGTTTTTGTCAGCGCCGGAATCTGTTTTGGGATCGTTGGGCTAGTGCAGCTCACGTCGATCGTCTGCTTTTCGTTAGGTGCTTCCAGCTTGATTCGCCCTGCTGCCCTAGCGGCTTGGACTCCCGTCCTACTATATGTTCCGGCTGCCATGGTCGCGATGCGCGGTTTGCGACGTTAACCAACGATACTCCTTCTTAAAAACACGTGGCTGATGTC
>CAZHCH010000060.1:10892-18575 GCA_964530985.1 uncultured Pirellulaceae bacterium
TGGCTAGATAGTTGTAAACGAAGATTTCACTGGATTTTGCTCAACTGCTATCACTAAATGACATTGCATGACGTAATTTCGATAGCTAATCTCGCTCGAAATTGGTCACTTTAAAAAACGTCACATAGCGGTTTCAAATGTTCGCAGTATCAAAAAGAAACAATTTTATTTTGCTTCTGGCTCTAGCTGCCACGTTTACGTGCTCGACTGGTTGCATTCAAGAAATGGCGCAGCTCTTGTACATCATTAAAGGGCATAAAATTGAACCGGCTTTCCCCAAACTCAAGGAAAAAAACGTCGCCATCGTGTGTAACGCAAAGGCGACGGCTTTCGGGCCCGATTCACTTTCAGTTACTGTCGCTAAGCACCTCAGCATCGCCATGGCAACCAGCGAGGACAAAATTACCATCGTCGCTCCAGCGAAAGTGGAAGAGTTCATTGATACCAACGGATGGACAGATGACAGTCCCTTTAAACTCGGTGAATCTGTCGGAGCAGATTATGTCATCGTCATCGACATAGACAACTACTCAATTCATGAAGGCGCCACTTTGTACAAGGGCCGTTCTGAATGGACAGCAAGCGCATACGACATTGCTGATGAAGGCAAACTTGTTTTCTCAAAAGGCCCCGACGAATTCGCTTTCCCGGAAGCAGGGCGACCATCACTGGGCACTAGCGAACGTGTATTTGAATCGTTTTACCTAACGCATTTGTGCGATCAAATCAGCAAGCAATTTATCTCATATGATAAATTGGAAACCTACGCCAGTGATGCGATCGCATTACCATAAATGCTAATTCGCCAGACGGTCAGAATTTATTGGCCGAAACCGAATTCCTGTCGTAGCCGCTTCAGTTCCGTTCGTTCCGACTCGCTTAAACGCTTCGGTTCTCCAATGCTCGTCGCTAAAATTAACGTTCGGCAGTAGGCTTCAAGGATTTCAGTCAGCCAGAAAGCTCGTTCAAGATCACTCTCATAGCTGACCATTCCATGGTTGGCGAGCACGATTGTGTTCGTTTGACCAACAAATGGAACAATCGTTTTCGCAAACTCGTCGCTACCGGGTGTTGCGTACTCAGCCGTTGGAACTTCCCCTAAAAAGACCTCGGGCTCGGCTAATATTCCGCTCGGGATCGGCTTTCCACAAACCGCGAAAGCCGTAACGTGTGGCGGATGAGTATGAACGACACTATTGACATCGCTGCGTCTTCGGTAGACCTCCAAATGCAGTCGTATTTCACTTGTCGGGCGCTTTTGCCCAGCGACATGCTTTCCGTCTAAATCAACGGTGCAAATATCCTCCGGCTTTAAAAACCCTTTACACTGAAACGTAGGGGTGCAAAGAATTTGATTTTCATCTAAACGGACCGAAAGATTGCCATCACTGGCCGCCACCAATCCCTTCTCATAAGCCCTACGGCCAAATTCGCATAGTTGCGATTTTAATTCTTGCGAGTCAGCCATTGATCAATTCCATATTACATGTCGGTCCAACACACGCACCTTGCCAGCGATAAACGCGTTGATGACCTGGGGGTACAATTCACATTCGGCTTCGAAAACTCGGGCAGCGAGCGATTCCGCCGAATCGTCTGCTTTCACTTCGACGGTGCTTTGAGCAATGATTGGCCCGTGGTCATATTGATCGTCCACAAAGTGAACCGTACAGCCGGAAACCTTACATCCATAATCAACCACCGCCTGATGGACTCGCCGGCCATAATTCCCTTTGCCGCAAAAAGCCGGGATCAAGCTTGGGTGAATATTGATAACTCGATTCACGAAGTCTTCGGGAATCGTGACCCGCCGTAAAAACCCACCCATCACCACTAAGTCAACGCCAGCCAGGCGAACAATGTCAAAGATCGCTTTACTAAATGCTTCGACGCTGTCGTAATCTCGATGGTCCACGACATGGCACTCAATCCCAGCGTCACCTGCATACTGCAAACCACCTGCATTGGGCTTGTTAGAGATGACTTGAGTAATCTGAGCATTCAGTTCGCCACATTCGTATCTGTCGATTAAATTCTTCAGTGTTGTCCCTCCACCGGAGATCATAACGCTGATGTTAAATGGTTTTAGCATAAAAGAATTTCCGTAGCAGAATTTCTAACTTCGTTGGACGTGTCGACGGTCAATACAAACGCACACACGAGCGTAGTGGTTTGGCAAAATATAATTTATGGATGAACTGTTTTGCATTGGCGGCGATCATCCTCACAAAAACCTAAGCGATCGCCCAGCGACTCATTTTATCGATCTCAAGTTATAACTGTGGTGACACACTAGTCTTCGAATTCATCTTCAAAGTTTCTGGCATCACGTTCGTTGATTTTAATCCGGCGAATTCCTTGAGCTTTACCGGTCGATGCATCTACTTCAATCACCACGCCGGAAATTTCGACCTGCTTGGTTGCAACATCAAATGGGATTGGACGAAATGTTAGCGTAGCCTGAAGTACCTTGTCGATTTTCCGTCCTAGGATACTCAAGTGTGGTCCAGTCATACCGACATCTGAAATGAATGCAGTGCCACCCGGCAAAACCTGCTCGTCGGCAGTAGGAACATGCGTATGTGTTCCACAAACTGCGGTTACTCGACCATCTAAATGTCGCCCCATCAATTGTTTGTCGCTGGTTGCTTCAGCATGGAAATCACAAAATCGAATTTTAACTGACTCAGGAATCTCATTCAAAATATCGTCGGCTTTGTGGTAGGGGCAATCCACTGGCTTCATGAACACGCGCCCCATTAAACTAAACACGGCCACTTCTTTACCGGTTTCTGACTTCACCAGCGCCCAAGTTTTGCCGGGGGCTTCGGCTGGGTAATTCGCTGGCTTGACGATATTGTCTCGGCTTTCCAGCACCGTAATGATGTCTTTTTTCCGGTAGATGTGATCACCAAGCGTTACACAATCTACACCAGCAGCGATTAGTCGTTTGTAAATGGTTGGAGTGATTCCGGAGCCCGATTCTGAGTTTTCAGCATTGGCAATCACTAAATCAATTGACTCTTGTCGTCGAAATCCAGGTAGAGCTTGAAGCACAATCTCGACTCCCGGCCTCCCAACGATGTCTCCGATAAAAAGAATTCTCACGTTTTGCTTTCTAACTGTTCAACCGCCTAATACGCCGCAGTGAGGTGACTGGTAACAGAAGTTTACTGATTGAGTGCGTTATAAAAAAAAATGGTTGATGCACAATTTAGCCCACCGATGAAATTAAGCTCCACCGGTCAAAGCCAAAAGTAAAACTATTTGGCCAGTTCAGTAAATCGTGATTCACGAATCACCACCACTTTGACTTCGCCGGGATACGAAAGTCGATCCTCGTAAGCAGATGCGATCTGCCGACAAACCTTGGCTGCTTTTGCATCATCGGTATCGCTGGCACTTGCGATCACCCTAACTTCCCGCCCTGCCTGAACAGCGTAGGCTTGCCGAACGCCTTTAAACTCTTTGGCAATTTGTTCGAGTTCGTCCATTCGTTTGACGTAACGGTCAAGTGACTCGCGACGTGCGCCTGGTCGCGAGGCGCTGCAAGCATCACCGGTCGCCACGACGACGGTATAGGGGTAATCGGCCAAAATTTCATCGTGGTGTCCGAAAGCAGCATGCACGACTTCTTCGCACTCACCGTAACGCTTCAGTAAATCAGCGCCGATCTTAGGATGCCCACCTTCCATGTCGTGGTCCGCTGCCTTACCAATATCGTGCAACAACCCAGCTCGTTTGGCCAGCTGACCATCCAACCCCATCATCTCGGCGAGCATACCCGAAATGAAGGCAACTTCGACGCTGTGTCGTAAAATATTTTGGCTGTAACTGGTGCGGAAATGTAATCGCCCTAATAAATCAATCACAGGTTTTTTCAAGCCAAGCACATCGACCTCTTGAGCGGCTTCTAAACCCTTGCTACGAATCAATGCGTCAATTTCGCCTTGAGTTTCGGCAACGACTTCCTCGATTCTGGAAGGATGAATCCGCCCGTCAGCGATTAACCGGTTTAGTGAAAGTCGAGCGATTTCGCGGCGGACCGGGTCAAACCCACTGACAATCACCACGCCTGGGGTGTCGTCAATGATCACGTCGACTCCAGTTTCTTTTTCGAAGGCCCGAATATTTCGCCCTTCGCGACCGATGATCCGGCCTTTAATGTCGTCACTGGGAATATCGACTGTGCTGGTGGTGTGTTCAGAGGTGTGCGAGGCCGCAAATCGTTGCGTCGTCATTAAAATTAACTCACGAGATTTCTCTTCGCAGATCTCTTTCATCTTTTTTTCATGATCAAGAATCCTGCCACCGACTTCGGATTCGAGTTCGTCCTCCAGTAGTTTCAACAACCGCGACGTGGCCTCTTCCTTGCTCAAGCCCGTCATCTTGCGCAGTTCGTCTCGTTGGCGCTCAAGCGTTCCGTTTAGGTCTTTCTCAGTTTGAGTAACTTGCTCAAGCTTGACTTTAATTCGATTTTGAGTCGACTCGATGAACTGTTCTTGCTTTTTCAGATCGTCGTACTTTTGATCAATTCCAGATTGACGACGATCAAGATCTCGTTCGCGTTGATGAATTTTTTCGCGCAATTTTCCGAGTTCACGTTCGGCATTGGCTTCTAATTTGAGCGTTTTTTCTTTGATGCCAATTTCAGCATCTTTTTGTTTCTCTTTGGCCGATCGCTCTGCTTCTTTAAGGATATCAGCCGCCTTGGCTTTAGCACCTTTGCCGATCGCCAACGTGTACAGCAACACAGTGGAAATGCCTACCGCTAGGCCTCCAACTCCGTAAACTATTTCGTTCATACCAGTCACCTTATATTTTGGCGAGCAGGTTGCCTCGAAACACAATTGAATTGGTCAGTTTAAACAAACAGTTCGGCTGTTAAAATTAATCAGCTCGACGTTCGTAGTCACGCAGTTTTTTAGCCGGTTTCGACAATAAATGCGGCTTTCGTTTTTCCAAAATATGCGGTTCGTTCCATTGAGGTCGAGACATTCGACGAATCTTATAGACTCGCCAATTTAGCCATCGAGCAATTGGATCTAAACGCACTGAAATAGTAAACCATCCGGCTAACGGCAACCACATTGCCCACTGTTGGGCGTCTTGGCGAGACTTGTAGGAAGTGGCTGAACAAGAAAGTGGAAACGCAGCCTGAAACAGACGAATATAGATGCTCAGGATGATGTAGATCAAATCCATAGCGGGCGTTTACTAAACCTGAAAACTAATGAACTGGGTGTTTGTAACTGAACTCAATTTTTCTTCGCGTTAACGACAAGTCACTCTCTAAAATGCTCTTTACAATTTAAATAATCAGGATCCGAGCAGATCAAGTTTTGACGGCAACGTCGCTCTTTATGCAGTTAAAATTAAATTTCGTTGGACGTCTCATTTGAGTCTTTTGAGCCGTCCGACTTCCATAGCTTAATCGAAGCAGCTAAAAAATTCAACTTTGGACTGAGCGTATCCTTCAATAGTTTCAATGAAAAGTCTTTTGTGTCATAACTATCATTCAGCGATAAAGTGCTACAGAACGAAGCTTTTCACGCATCGGACCCTCGCCTGTCCGTCATAAACCGCATAATCCAACTTATCTACTTTGTCTCTAACACTGCACCACAACAGCTGCCATAGGCTTGTTTGTTCTTATATAAATTTTTTTCGAAAGTGATTCTGTGCTGAACGAATTGGGTAACGTTTTCGAACATGCGTTTCCGGTGAGCCAATGGCAGAGTTTTCGTACGCTGATTGCCGTTTCAGGTGGCCCCGACAGCGTCGCACTGCTTCGGCTGATGGTTGCTAATGCCAATCCTAAAAACAAATCAAACTTGATCGTGGCTCACATCAACCACGCCACGCGCGCCGAACAGTCCGACGCCGATGCTGAATTCGTCAACGAATTGGCGCAACAACACCAACTAGAATTTTGCTTGGAATCTATCCAGTTACAAGCAACCAACACTTGCTCTTCGGAATCTTTAACTTCAATAAAAACAAAAGACGCTATCACCCATAGCGAAGAATCGCTACGGAACGCAAGATACGACCGACTCGTCAAAATGGCGGAACGGCTCGGTTGCCGATATCTCGTGACCGGACACCATTTAGACGATCAAATTGAAACCGTTTTGTTTCGAATTTTTCGCGGAACTGGGATCGCTGGCTTACAAGGTATCCCTAAACAACGAGTCGTTAACGAAGCGCTGACAATCGTTCGACCACTACTGACAGTTCGCGCCAGCGAACTCAAAGATTACTTGCAGCAGATCGGGCAAGGCTTTCGCACCGACCCAACGAATGCTGAAAGCACTTTCACCCGTAACTTCTTGCGGAACGAAGTCTTGCCGTCTTTGGAGCAGCGATTCGGCGATGTTACCGCTGCGGTTTCGAGACTCAGCCAACATGCGCAGCAGACCGAAGCTTTTATAGACTCATCCGTCGAACCTCTACTGGCTTGCATCCTCAAACAAACCGATACCGAAGTGCGGCTGGACCGTCGCCAATTGATCAATCAACCAGAGGTATTGCTTCAAAAACTGCTATTGAAAATTTGGTCCAACAATCAATGGCCACTGCAATCGATGTCTGCCCAATGGTGGCAGCGATTGACCGAAGCCATAAAAAAACAGCCACCTCAAACCCAAACACTCAACGTGCCCGGAGCTATCTGTTTTTCGATTGAAAAGCATCAAGTGACACTCAAGCGTTAGGATTTCACCGCCAATGACTTTTCACTCGTCAAGACAATCAAAGTCTTAAACCAAAAAGTAATCTGGTAACACGATCGTGTGAGGCAATCCGGGGAAAGCTTGCGGCCATCTTGCATTGCAAAACCGGACATTTACAAGGTTTATTTGGGCATTGTGATGAGTTATACTCCTAAATCCGGGAGTTTTCGGAAGCGATTGATAGCAGGAAAATAATACGTGTTATCAGGTTGGTTCTCTGCTCCGGCTCATAATTCCAACACCCAAGTGGGATCCCCACCATCGGAGACAATATGAATCAATCGGTTCAGGCTCTAACTGAGTCAGACAAGCAAAAGTTGTTTTGGGCGAGTTTTTTGGCGTTGGCTGCGGCAGGGGTTGGATTCGTTTTTCGAGTCATGATTCCGTCGATGTGGTCGGATGCGTTCCAGATCACCATGCTCGATGTGGGTGCGTTGACTGGAGCCGCGCTGTGGCCGATCGCCGTAACGATGATCTTGTTCAGTCTGCTGGTTGATAAAATTGGCTACAAGGTTTCGATGTTTTTCGCATTTGCCCTGCAAGCGGTATCTGTGGTGCTGACCTATCTCGCTACGGATGTTAGTTCGCTATGGTGGGCGTGTTTTTGTGCCGGACTTGGACACGGTGTTGTCGAAGCGGTTATTAACCCTTTGTGTGCTTCGATCTACAGGGACGAGAAAAGCAAGATGCTCAATATTTTGCACGCGTCTTGGCCTGCCGGAATCGTGTTGGGAGGCGTGGCCTATTTGTTGTTGATTAATCCTGACGGGGATACAACGAACTGGGCAAATGTAAAGTGGATTTTCTTTGTCATGCTGTTGCCAGTGCTTGCCTACGGCGTGATGTTTTTGCTCTGCAATCGTTTTCCAGTCGATGAGCGAATCGAAGCAAACGTCTCCATGCGTGATATGCTTCGCGAATTCGGCGGTTTGGGCGCGTTTTTGGCTTC
>CAZHCH010000061.1:0-18458 GCA_964530985.1 uncultured Pirellulaceae bacterium
ACCAGCAAGTTCGGGAATTTACTCGGCAGCACTGAAGGCTCAAGCCGGCGCTCGTCATAAGTCGGCGTAAAGTCGACGGTATCCAGTTTGATGTCGTCCAACATCAACGACGCAACGGCCGACATGCGAGCTTCGGTATATCGCATCGCAGCCGGCGGCAGGCCAGCAATCGAGCCAAAGTTCCCTTGTTTATCGACGAGAACGTGGCGCATATTCCATTCTTGGGCCATCCGGACCAGCGTTGGATAAATAACGCTCTCACCATGCGGGTGATAGTTACCCGATGTATCGCCTGAAATCTTAGCGCATTTGACTCGCGCAGCACCGGAGGTCAAGTTCAGGTCGTTCATGGCGACCAAGATGCGGCGTTGCGAAGGCTTCAGGCCGTCGCGAACATCTGGCAACGCGCGAGAAACGATGACGCTCATCGCATACGTTAGATAGCTACTTTTTAGCTCGTCCTCAATCGGCATTTCCAGAAATCTTTCGATCTTTCCGGTGCCGTCATTGTCGGATTTATCGTCTTCAGGGGCAGGGGTGTCAGTCGACAATTTAGATGCCTTTCAGTGGGCAAAAATTGCTAAGGATTTGCTACCGCCAGCGAACCAAAAAAGCTCACCTTTAACGGTTAAAAAACGCGTTTTTCTTTGGTTTTTAAGGCGTTATTTAGAAGCTCCGATTCTAGCAAATTTTGCTCAACACGACAATGAGCCATAGTGCTTCGTTTCCGGTTTTGTCCCAGTAAAAACGAGACTCTCGTTGTCCATCAAAAACACGCAAAGGTGTGTTCATTTCTGGCTGATGCAGCAGCCAATATTAGGCACCCAAGAATGCCCATGTTTACTGTTGGTATTTTAAAAGCGACGCGGCTGCAACACATCTCGTTCATATACCAGCGCCGGCATTTGCACCCCAAAAAACAGTTAATCGGTGGTCACAGCCACCGATCGAGCGACCGAGGAAAAAAGGTCAACTTAGTGCTAGTTTGGATTCACTTTTGGCGGTTATTATGATCCAATTAAACGGCGTGATCGATCAGAATGCTATCTGCTTAAAATCGCTGAGGCTGCTGGTCGATGAAATCACTTTTAATACGCTGAAATTTTCCGGCCAACCGTTTAATTTTGCCAGCCGAATTTGCACTCTTTTTCTAAGCTGACACGAAACTACAAAAGCATGTTTGAAATCAAAGTCCCCGAGTTTGGAGAATCGATCCAAGAAGTCCAAGTCGCTAACTGGCTAAAACAGGTCGGCGATTGGGTCAACAAAGACGATGATTTAGTTGAACTAGAGTCTGAAAAGGCTTCGCAGAACTTGCCTTCCGATTTTGAAGGCGTTTTGACCGAAATTAAAGTCGCCAACGGAGAGTTTGCTGCTGTAGGCGATCTGCTGGGGATTGTTTCACCCCAAGAAGGTGGTGGCACTGGCGGTAATAGCCGAGCCTCTGCCTCAGTTCATAGTGGTGCTGAAAGTACCGCCGCATCTGCCGTTGCTCAAACCCCGAAAAACTCGGATTGGATCATGCCCGCCGCTGAACGTATTTTATCGGAATATAAAATCTCCGCAGACGCGATTACACCAACCGGTCCCGGTGGCCGATTGCTCAAAGAGGATGTCCTGAATTACATCCAAGCCAAAGGGCTTAAGCCAAGTGAGTCTTCAACCGATACGGCATCGGACTCAGCTGCAGATCGACCTGCAGTCACAGCGCCGGCTCGTCCTGCTCCGACAGCTCCCGCTCCGTCGAGGACAACTGCCGATCTGGCTCCACTGAACGCCGAACGCGAAGAAAAATCGGTTCCGATGAGCATGATTCGGCGAACGATCGCGAAACGGCTCGTTGAAGCTCAGCAAACGGCGGCGTTGCTAACAACCTTCAACGAAATCAACATGCAACCGGTGAAGGATTTGCGGTCAAAGTACAAGGAAGCATTTTTGAATAAACACGGTGTCAAACTTGGCTTCATGTCATTTTTCGCCAAAGCCGTTGTGGAAGGTTTACGTCGCTACCCTGCGATCAATTCAGAAATTCGTGGCGACCAAGTCATCACCAAAAACTATCACGATATCGGCGTCGCAATTGGTGGCGGCAAAGGTTTGGTCGTGCCAATCTTGCGAAACGTTGAACGCTTGAGCTTCGCAGACGTCGAACAAAAGATCGGCGAGTTCGCTGCGTTGGCACAAGTTAACAAGATCGTGCCGAGCGACCTGCAAGGCGGAACGTTCACGATTAGCAACGGTGGCGTTTATGGTTCATTGCTTTCAACTCCGATTGTTAATCCACCGCAGAGTGGAATTCTAGGGCTGCACACAATCCAAGATCGACCGATTGCTCTCAACGGTGAAGTTGTGATCCGGCCGATGATGTACGTCGCGCTGACTTACGACCACCGAATCGTCGACGGCCGTGAAGCTGTTGGATTCTTAAAGACAATCAAAGAGGTGCTTGAAGAGCCGGCTCGATTGTTCCTGGAAGTCTAAAGCGAACACCTCACTCAACAGCCGGTTGCTTATGCAACCGGCTTGTTTTTTTTCGAACACTTTAATTGAAATGCACCCGAGACACATCAATTCAATCACTTGTCGTGTCCACATCAAATCAGAGGCAACTCATGGCTGAACACAAATTTGACCTAGTAATCCTTGGAGGCGGGCCTGGCGGTTACGTCGCCGCCATTCGTGGAGCTCAACTTGGCTTGAACGTCGCCGTCATTGACGAAAATCCTCAGTTCGGTGGAACCTGCCTGCGAGTGGGTTGCATTCCAAGCAAGGCGCTACTGGAATCCAGTCACTTATTAGTTGAAGCTCGCGACAACATGGTTGAACATGGTATCAGTGCGACCAAGCTAACCGTTGATTTGTCCGCGATGATGAAACGCAAATCCAGCGTCGTCGATACTTTAACGGGTGGCATCAACATGCTGCTCAAACGAAACAAAATTACCACTTACGTCGGTCGAGGCAAGCTAATTGGCAACGGACAAGTCGAAGTGTCGACTAACGATACATTGACCGCAACAAACATCATCGTCGCCACCGGCAGCCAACCGATGCACCTGAAGGGAGTCGAGTACGACGGTGATTTTATCGGCGACAGCACAACTGCCCTTAGTTATTCAAGCGTGCCACGACGGTTGGTCGTTATCGGTGGCGGATACATTGGCCTAGAACTAGGTTCGGTTTGGAGTCGCTTGGGGTCAGAGGTCACGATTCTTGAAGGTACTTCGCAGGTGCTGCCGGGCCTAGATAAAGAAATTGCTCGAACAGCCAAACGAACTTTCGAAAAGCAAGGTTTGACTTTCAAGACTGATATGTGGGTCGAAAGCGCTACGCGAAACGGTAACGCTTGCGTAGTGCAGTGCAAGGGCCAGGAACCGATCGAATGCGATCGAGTCTTAATGGCGGCTGGCCGAGTTCCGAATTCAAACGGGGTAGGGCTAGAGGCTGCCGGAGTAAATGTGGACGAACGAGGCTTTATTACCGTCGATTCTAACCTGAAGACTTCGGCCGCCAACGTGTATGCGATTGGCGACGTAGTCGGTGGCGCAATGCTGGCCCACAAAGCTTCTGAAGAAGGGATTGCCGTGGTCGAGCAAATCGCAGAAGGGGCAGGGCACGTTAACTATGAAGTAATTCCTGCAATCGTTTATACGCATCCTGAAATCGCGATGGTCGGGCAAACCGAAGAACAACTCAAAGAAGCTGGTATTAAATACCGAAAAGGTGCTTGCCCCTTCGGTGCCAACGGACGTGCTCGTGCGATGGGAGATTCAGAAGGTAAAGTCAAAATCCTTGCTGATGCCGAAACGGATCGGATCCTGGGCGTTCACGCGATCGGTCCACGAGCTGGTGATTTGATCGCCGAAGCTGCCGTTGCAATGAATTTCTGTGCCAGCAGTGAAGATCTCGCTCGCGTTTGTCACGCCCATCCAACGCTCTCCGAGGTCATGTTAGAAGCAGCCCTCGCAGTCGATGGCCGCGCGATTCACACTTAAAAAAACAAAAACAGAATAAAATCTGTGCCGCGTCGCGAAGCACTCATGCTTTACGACGCGGTTTTTTTATGTAGTGTTGGCTCGCCTTGCCTCAAAGAACAAAAGCAAAACACGGCCGGAAAAAAATCGGCAAATCAAACGCTGCGGTTTCGAGCGGAAAATCCGATCAGCATTAACAACGCGAACGTGATAATGCCACCAACGATTAAGCCGTCATTGATCGTACCATTAAGCACGCCGTCGCCGGACGTGATCGACTTAATGAAATCAGGAGACAGTTTATCCTTCACGGAAATGCAGGCCGCAGCCACCGCTCCAGCAACGCCGGTAATCATCAGCAGGTTCCAGATGATCATGGACAAACCACGAGGCTTGTCGTCGCCCATCAATGCTCGGTTGTTCATCATTAAGAAGAATGCAAGGTAAGCAATCGGCAACAGCACTGCCGCGAATGTTCCTGCAACGATCAACAAGTATGTCTTCGATCCCCCAACCCACAGCCAAATCCAACTGATGCCAGCGGCTAAGGCAATGATCGCGCCGAAGGATCGAACCAATCGGCTGTCATGGCGGCCAGTAATTTCGGCAAATGCGTAGCCGTTGATCAGCATCAAAACGACGATCGTTGAAAAGCCCATGGTCAGTGCGCCGAGCCCGAACACGGTGCCTGAGTACTCGCCAAGCAGTGGTTTGAGTGACAATGCTAGTAGATTAGAGTCCGGTCTAACGGTCGCTAATGCCAGCTTGCGTTCGTTCTCTGGCATCTCACTAATGTAGTTTGCCATCAACGCGGTCATCGCGGTTTCTTTGGCTTCGACTTGTTGTTTGTGTAGCAGTGGTTCCCGAGCATTAGTTGGCATTGCATTGACTTTCGCCAACTCGGCAGCCGCATCGGAATCTCTTAGACTAGCAATTCGTTTGCTGACGGGCTTTGTAAGGCCATCAAAGAACGGACTCGCTTGCACCGTAGCCGGGTCGCTACTCAAAATACTCTCGCTCGCTTTACCGTGAAAAGCACTCGCGGAGCAAATAACTATGCAACTTGTAACCAAAACAAAAGGAATTGCCATGCCGGTGACTAAATCCCAACGAGCCAAACCACGAAAAGTTCGATCCCAACCACGAGCGAGCATCGAGTATGGCAACAAGAACGTCATGTTGATCCCAACCGCCGCAGCTGCCGCCGCAACCATGCTCGTCTGTCTTGATTGATTTACTTCAGCAGTCCAAAAACTGGCTGACTCCAAGCCTTCGGTTAGTGGAGCGAGCTGAGGAGACAGTAAGTTCAATGACTCCCAGCTTGGAATAAACCCTTGGCCGATTGTATTCCAGTCAATGTTGCCTTGCTGGAACAGGACCACGACGGCACCTACGAAACACAACACCACGAATCCGACAATCAACTTCAAGATGATATCAAATGCCTTTGCGGCCCCACCTGGTTTGTAACTCATCAACACGATCACCAGCGCGATCACGCCAATCACGCTAGACGCAATCAACTTGTTTTTGTCGCTGTCTTCTAGGCCTGTAAACAGGCTGGTTTGCAAGGCATCGAAGCACAAACTGAACTGAGACAGGATAAAAACCATGTTAGCCAAGATCGTGGCGGTGACCCAAGCCGTCCCTAAAACTGGATTGATATGTTGGTTCATCGCCGCATAAGGGCGTTTGCCAGAAGAAAGCGTTATGTAGCTGATGGCAGACAACATCACCACACCAACAACCATTGCGACTAGCTGTACCCATAGCATTCCGGTACCGCCAAGCATTCCCAAGTACAACGCACTTCCTAGCGAAGCACCGCCAAGGGTGATCGCGCTTTGCAACCAGCCAGGACCGGAGAGCCGTAGAAAAGCTCCGAAAGTCGCTACGATTCCTTTCTCGTGTGCTTCGGCAAGGATTTCTCGGTCTCGAAAAGACTGGTCACTCATCATTTAACTCGCTACGTTAGTGGAGACTAATTTTAGGAAGTGCCTGACGGTTGTCGCCTAAGAGGCCTGCTTATGCCACCCCTTGGTCCGTCAACCAACGTTCGACATCCAACGCCGCCATGCAACCGGTTCCTGCGCTGGTAATTGCCTGCCTATAGTAATCATCAGCGACGTCTCCTGCAGCAAAAATCCCTTCCACACTGGTGTCAGTGCGAAAAGATTTGGTCCAGTTGATATAACCTTTGTCGTTCAGGTCAATTTTTCCGTTTAAAAACGCCGTATTAGGCGTGTGGCCGATCGCCACAAACATTCCACCGACGCTCAGCTCTTCCGTAGATTCGTCGGCTGTGCTTTTCAGACGGATGCCGGTAACGATTTTTTCATCGCCCAACACTTCGTCCACCACCGAATTCCAGTGAATCGCGATCTTGGGATTATTAATTGCTCGGTCTTGCAAAATGGGTGACGCCCGCATCTGATCGCGGCGGACAATCATGTGGACTTGCGGGCAGGTATCCAAATTTGCCAAGTAGGAGGCTTCTTCAACTGCTGAATCACCACCGCCGACCACGGCCAGTTCTTTGTTAACAAACAACGGCAACGCACCATCACAAACCGCACACGCACTCACGCCTTTGTTCTTGTAGGCCTCTTCCGACTCAAGACCCAAGTAATTTGCGCGAGCACCGGTGGCAATAATGATTGCGTGAGTCTCTACGGTCTCACCATTACGGCGAATAACCTTGTAGGGTTTACTACTGATATCGATGTCGACAATATCATCTTCGATAGTACGCGTGTTGAAGTTGACGGCTTGTTGACGCATCAATTCCATCAGCTCCAAACCTTGCACCGCATAGTGGGGCTTGTCATCTTTAGTGTGACCCTCTGGCGCCGCTGGGAAATTCCATGCACGAGAGCTATCCACAGCACTGCGAACAAAAGAGAAAATATCGCCAGCAGGAAAGCCGGGATAGTTTTCGACTTCGGTCGTATAAGCCAATTGACCTAAAGGAATCATGTGAACGCCATCGGGTTCATAGGTGCCTTCAAAGACCAGCGGGTTCAGGTTGGCACGCGCGGCGTAGATAGCAGCAGACCAGCCAGCGGGACCACTTCCGATAATGACTACTTTTTCAGGCATGGCGAGAATCACTCCAAGGTTCAAATGTTTGTTCTGTTGTTAAAAAAGCCGCACGCATCGTCGAACAAACAGGCTCGTTTCTCAAGTCCTAAGCCGATGGAATGGCCGATTTTCGAGAATCTTATCGTGGTTTTAGATGTAGAGAGGCGGTGCAATTAGCACGTCGTACAAGCGTTAGAATCCGCCTAAGCATTGCTTTTTGTATGGACGCCGAAATTGATTCGCCTGAGAGTGGTCTATCACGCCGTTTTTCAGAGCTAGAGTTCTTAAGACCGATTCAACCAGTCTTCTTTTGGTAAGTCGGTATTAAAGGATCTTCTTAGGAACTATCGTGACTAACAGTTCGACCATTTTGCAATACAGCACCGCTGCAACGATGGAAAAACCAATAGACGAAGGTGAGTTAGTCAGTCGCTCGGCTGGGGCGATGTTTCTTACCGCATTCGTATTGACGCTAGTTGGGTCGATCGTGCTCGTAGCACAGAACGGTCCTCGCAATTCGGTTATCGAGATTGTGGGCATCGGCGCGGGAAGTGCGTTTTGTCCTTTCATTGGATTGGCAATTCCCTTGTTCGCTTCATGGGGCTGTACGGTAGCGATTGGACATCGGATCAACTGGATGTTCGGCAATCCTTTAAATCCGTCTGCAATTGCCGCGCTGGCTGCAAACGTTGCTTTTCTGGTAGCTTTTTTACTCGCCGAAGCAGTTGTTTATTCTAGTAGTAATACAGTCATGATCGACGGTGGTCCCCTACTCGCGTTTTTGTTTTTGGGGTCGCTGTGGTTTCAGGTTGCCGCACGTGTTGCCGTGGCAAAGCAGATTGCTCATCATAACGCTTTAGCAGGACGCAAGCTGTACACAGAACCGCCATGCCATGTTCAATTTCGAATTCACCAATTGCTGATTATGATGTTCCTAGTCGCGTTCAGCTTGGCGCTGCTAAATCAGACATTGGACAAAGCGGTACTTATGGAATTAATGGTCTTAGCGGGAAGCGTAACGGTTGTTTTGGTAGCGGTTTTTTATCCAGCGATCTTACTTACAGCGGGCTTTCAAAAGAGGTTTGGTAAAGTTCGGCTGAAACCATGGGAACAGCCAAGGGCATTACCTAGTAGTTTGGCTGGAACGAATGCTGATTTGACGGCATCCGAACGGGTGCAGGTTGAATCGAATGAAGATACTCGCGCTGAAGTCGTCATGCCGGAACTACTGATATCAACCCAGAAGAATCCAGAATCGACTAAGGTATCTTGGCTGGCTGGACATGGGGACGCGGTATGTTGGATCAGTTGCTCAGGTAGCCTGTTCGCAATTTGGCTGGTCGCCATCATTGAATTATCAAAAGCGGTTCACGGAGAAAGCGGCAATCATCTGGGCGGTATGTTTCTGGTCATTCCGGCAGGCTTGCTAGGGCTCTTGTTAAGTTTGGTATTGGCCAGGATATTGCTCGGAATTCTTGGAGAATTGTTTGGCGAACTGGCTCGACCAGGCACGTTGGCTGCATTTACGGGTGGCGTGATCGGTGTGCTGGGTAGCTTTCTCGTGGTAGCCATTCCCGAGTTAGTCCACTTCAACCATCTCAATGGAAGCCTGATACTTGGCGCGAATAATCTTTTTCCTCTAGCCGCGGTTCTGTATGGCTCGTTGGTTGGACAAACGGTGGGTCGCATCGGCATTATGACTCATGGGGCTCGCTTGGGCGTTGCGGAGGAGAAATACCAGGCTCATGCGACCAGCCCTGCTAGTGCCGCTTCGGCTTGGCGTATGCCGCTATTAGTGTCAGCCTTGTGCTGGTGCATTTTCATGACGCTAAACAGAGTGTCAGACCAATACAAGTTCCAGCCAAGCGGCCAGGCGCTGCTAGAGGTGTTGGTGGTACTGTTTGCTTGTCTGTTTGTCGCTTGGCCGCTTGCGAATTTCTTAGTAAGGATGGTGACCGTGGCGTTCAGTCGCCGTTATTTGAATCGAACTGTCGCAGCTAAGCTAACACCATCATCGACGCTGTGATTTTGATGGTCAATAATACACGAAAAAACCCTCCTTGGTCCTTCACTACATGTGAACCAAGAAGGGCTTTGAAGTTTCGCTGTCTTGCCAGTGTTTCTTTATCGACGACGACGGGTTGTCGCGGCTAGTCCAGCCAATGCCAACACGATCACAGAACTTGGTTCTGGTACGACTGATGCGACAGGTGCCAACGATACGAAGCTAAAGTTGGATCGTTCGTTGCCTAGAGCCACAGGAGCAAATGGAGAAACATCTGAAAAGAATATTTCTAAGTCTTGACCGGCTAAATCCTCTTCGCTGGGCCCAAATCCCGTGGCAACTGCACCAATAGCACCGCCAATGAAATCAATCGTATCATCATCCGTACCAACCGCATCAATACCAAAATCATCAACCGCAGTAAGGTCATCAAGGTTGCCTCCAATATTCACACCTGATCGCGCTCGAAGAGTACCGCCTCCACGGTTGTCTGAAAATGCTGCTACTACGAAAGAATCTTCGCCGACTCCATTAAGATCACCGACAAGGTCACCCTGGCCAGTCCTAGCGCCAGATCCAGTTGTTTCAACTCCAGCCACATTTGAAAGCGAAGCTGCATAAAAGCCAGGCAAGCCGATTGCAGCGGTAGTGAATAATGTCAACTCGCCAGAGCCACTGACATCTTCAAACGTAAAAATCGATGTTTGTTGCTCACCTTCAACTAGAGCTCTTGATGATGCTGTCGTTGAGACTGGGTCCGCACCATTAAAACTAAGAAAAGAACCGTTACTCCCTCCTTCAAAGGCGACAGCTACTACTAAGAAATCACCTTCGCCAACATCAAACTCACCTAAATCGTACGTAAAATCGTCAATTGCCTCTGTCTCAGAACTTGATGTGGAATTTACAACAATGATCTCTTCAAACATCGTTTCTGCCGATGCGCCAATTGGCAACATCACAGCAAGCACTAAAGCTGCTCCGCTGAGGAGCTGAGAAAATGTTATCTTCATCGTGGAACTTCCATACAACATGTTGCAATTAAAATCAGAATGAAAAAAAGTATATATGAGTAGTAAAGGATTGCAACCATCAATTAGTTTATTTTGCGTACCTGTACTATCTGCTTACTCTTCTGAAGTGATCTTGGAGCGTCATAAACAGTGGAGTTCGCTCGGAAATAGTGGGATTTGCTCCGAAACAGTGGGGTTCGCTCGGCTGATATGGATTTTCTGTATGCTATATCACCTAGCCTATCTAGGCTTGAATTATCTTGCTATCGAACTAGCACAGCCAGGGAAATGGCGGGGCTTTGGGCAGTTGCTGGCCAATGGAGAGCATGCGCGCGATACCTAGTTGAAAGCCAACCGCATCCGATTATTGGCTTGCGCGATACGGCTTAAACACAGTCGGTTCTATATCTGCGTCCAACAACCACACATTGCGATCACTGAAATACTGAATCAGTTCCGCATCGGTTTCTTCGGAAATGCCTCGTGCCCACACGACTTCGGAACCGTCAATGTCTGCGTCATTGTAAACCCACTCGTGAGAAGGAATGTGGGATTTAGTATAACGAACGATAACAAGGTCTCGACCGGGCGAGTCAATCAACCGTTGCGCTTCCGCTGCTCGATGGTCAGCCCAAACCCGCTGTGCATTCGAGGAATGCCTTTTGGCTACCGAGTAAGTCCAAGAAGCCTGAAACACAATGATGATAATCACGAATCCAATTCTCAATGCCGGAACCGTTCGCGTGCGTCGCCAAAACTCAACCCAACTAGCTAATAAAAGCACAATCACCAGCGGTACTGCTGGTGCGCAGTAGTGCGCGTATTCCCATGGCGTTACCAGCCCAGCGGCAAAAACAGGAATTGATAATAGGAACGCGATTTGATATTTCGGTTTTTTTAATATCCAAGGCATGCTCAATAAGATGAAAATGAACGAACCGCCACAGAATACTTTCAGAAAGTATATAGCTGCGTTGCCCTTGATTCTTACAATCTCAGATAACGAATGAAAACGAGTTTCAGCGTGCTCTTTGTCCCCGACGTAGCCTGATTCCATGTCCGGATGACGGTAGACCGGCTTCGTGCCGGCTGTTTGCCAAAGAAACAACGGAGTCCAACCATACCGCGCTTCATGGACTTTATAAGGCATCTCAAACGGATTGCCTGTCACAGCGTTGTTGTAAGTCATCGTCCATGTCGCACCCAATCCAATTACGATAAAGCCAGGTAGAATGACACGAACTAAAAACGGACGGACTTGCCATTGTTTGTTCTGAATAAGTTTCGCCACTAATCCCAGACCAACAATGGCTGTCAAAATTGCTCCTTCGAACGGCCGGGAATTGGCTAACAAGACCGTCCCCGCCGCAGCAATTAGAGAGTACTTGATTTGGAATTGTTTGTTCAACCTCGCAAAGGCTCCGAGCAAAAGTGATGCCCCCGCTGTTGCTAACGTACCTCCCCAATACGCCTGTCCCCAGAACAAATGAAGGCAAGGATGCAACAGTACAAACAACACAATCAGCCAATTGCATTTCCGAGGTAACCATCCCGTTAGCATCCAAACAAGGGCCGCCATTGAACATCCAGTTGCTAAACAGGATCCCACAATTGGATGACCAAGCAATTGGCCGACGGCCAAGACCAATGACTGAGCTGGCTGGTACTTTGATATGTAGCTCGGCTGGTGAATGATGTGATACGTTTCAAAGTGACGCCACATTGGGTGTGTCGGATTGGTGATTCGCCCCGACCGAAATGTATCAGCACCCAGTAGGTATCCAAACTCGTCCGTGAATAAGGGCGCTGGTACACCTTGAACTGCTGTTATCAATAGCGCAATTGCGGTTCCGAGAAACAATGTTGCCAAAACGCAGATACGCGGATTCCTGAGCGCACGCCTTACTGTTTTATAAACCGACGGTGAACTCTGCTGTGTCTGGGATTGCATTTGTCAGCTCAATCGTCGTTTGATTACGAAGGTTAAAATATGTCCGTAGATCGTTGTTGCAAAGCGTAGGTATCAAAGCGTCCTAGTTCTCGCCTCGTCGGGCGAGTTTCAAAACTCCCATGAAGAAACTGGCGGTGATGGTTTGGAATCCGATTGCCGCCAACGTGATGCCGGGAATGACAATTCGCATTGTGCTGGCGTAATCGAGCTGACCAAACCCAGTCAATCGCCATTGGTTTACGGCGAAACCTAACATAGCCGCTCCGCCAACAAATACGAGCGAACCAGCCAACAGGCATCGCTCAAGCGTAAACATACTTGAAAAACGCTTCATGTTTTTGTCGTTTGGCATCAATCCCTGTTCAATCGCAAATGTCTTGCTGAAAATCGCAAACTGAACAAGCTGATACCCCATCAGAATGGCTAACGTGCCAAACAACATTGTGTGAGCATCAAGGCTCGCCCCAAGAATCGTGGCTCCAGAAATAGCAAGTATGTACGCTAAAAAACCCATCGCCAACATCGCAATTCCAGGAATTTGGAACAGGTATTTCGGACTGCAAACCAAAAAGAATCTTAGTGTACGCCAGCCATCACGACATGTTCGCAAATGCGGTGCGTGAGCTTTTCTTCCATCTGGATGAAGTGTGATTGGAACTTCAGCAATATCAGCTTTGAACAAACTGGCTTTGATTATCATCTCAGTGGCGAATTCCATTCCACAGCAACGGAGGTCGAGCCTTTTGTACAAATCGGCTCTGAATCCTCGTAAGCCGCAGTAGACATCATTGATCGGGGCGCCGAACATGCGTTTGACCATCGCCGTGAACATTGGGTTTCCCAGCCAGCGATGTGAAAATGGCATTGCGCCGGGGAGCACTTCCCCACCGCCACCTGGAAGCCGACACCCTTGAACCAATTCCTTGCCTTGGCGAAGCTGTTCGATGAATTTCGGGATTTCGAGAAAGTTGTAGCTGTCGTCGGCGTCGCCCATGATGACGTACTCTCCATGTGCCGCCGAAATGCCGCCCTTGAGTGCGTTGCCGTAGCCTTTTTCCTTGACGTGAACGACACGTGCGCCGAGCGACTGTGCTATTTCAATGGAGCCGTCGGTGCTTCCGTTGTCGGCAATAATGACTTCTGCAGACAGGTCATGCTCTTCAATGACTTGGTTGCATTTTTTAATACATGTGGCCAGTGTGTCTGCTTCATTCAGACATGGCATCACAATTGAAAGTTCAATTACAGGCTCATTACTTAAACCTGCTGCGACCAATGCGTCGACAGCATCGACCACGCGCTGTAGATTTTCATCCGCTTTAGTCAATGTAGGAACGGATGCAGACGTTGTTACGTCAGTTGGCACGCTGGAAATTCCAGAAGTTGGGGAAGCAGGCATAGTGACTCATTTAAATGTTAAATTTCGGTGTGGAAATTTACCTCCCATGTAATTGATGTCAAAATTTAAGACGGGCGTAATGCCGAAAGCCAAATAGTTCGTTTTTCTAAGCGTTTCAATCACTACAAACCGATTGCATTGCAGGAAGTTTTAATGAAAAAACGGTCAAACGCTTCGACCAATAATCGTTGTTTTCACGATATCAAACATCCGTATTCACAACGCAATCCGCATACTTCGTAATGGGTTCCAGCAACCGCTTTTCAACGGCCTAATTATTTTTGACAACTCAAATGCGGGAGGTAGGCTTCTACGGTGAAAGCAGGCAACGGCGTGTTTCTCCCGAAGTCTCACAGTATGTTGACAAGGATTCGAATCGTGAACGCCAACACCTCTTCGGCTAACAACTTTGCAACCGACGCGATGTCCGATTCGGTTTTAGTTAGCCAACCGCTTCCTAACAGTTCAGATAATTCGGCCAATTCAACTGAGTTTGTATCTACTGAGATGTGCGAAGCAAAAAAAGAGTTTGATGCGTACGCCAGTCAATATGAAACCGCTCTTAACGAAGGGTTGAGTGTTTCAGGTGAAGCTCCAGAGTATTTTGCGAGCAAACGAGTTCAATGGACAGCGCAGGTTTTAGCGAATTCGGGCACGATCAACTCAGTGCTTGATTTCGGATGCGGAGTGGGGATTGCAACGCCGTTAATTCAAACCGCGTTTGAACCCGAATCAATCTGCGGATTCGATCCGTCGACTGAAGCGATTAAACGGGCTCACGTTGAATTTGGCAACGAAGGCGTTAACTTCACGGCGACAACCCAAGCGATTGCTGACAACGAATTTGACTTAGCCTATTGTAACGGCGTCTTCCATCACATTCTTCCGGTTGATCGTCCTGCTGCGTTTGCGACCGTATTTCGAGCATTGAAACCCGGTGGCTGGTTCGCATTTTGGGAAAACAACCCGTGGAATCCTGGTACTCGCTATGTGATGAGCAAGATTCCGTTTGACCGTGACGCAATCGTCATTTCACCCATCCAAGCAAGATCGCTTGTGATAACGGCTGGATTCGAAGTTGCTAGAACGGATGCCTGGTTTCTGTTTCCGCGTTCGCTAGGTTGGTTGAGGCCGCTTGAAAAATTGGTGCATCGACTGCCATTAGGCGCTCAGTATCTAGTTCTCGCACAAAAACCAATGAAGTCTTAAACTCAATACTGCTTCTGTTACTCAATGCATAAAGACGTTTCTAATTGACTGTCGGTATTTGAACGGTCGTAGTCGATCCAAGGTTTTTCAAAAGATCAATTGGAACGGCCACAGGTTTCGCATTGGCTTCAGACGCCGGCCTTTGTAGACAAAGTCGGTTGATACCGTCGAAGGCCGCGACTTTGTAGGCTTCTGCAATAGTCGGATGGTTAAAAATAGTATCGCAGAAATAGTCAATTTTGCCGCCAAAGGAGATTAGCATTTGCCCGATGTGAATGATCTCGGTTGCGGTGCTGCCGATGATATGAACCCCCAGCAGTTCTCGGGTTTCTCGGTGAAATAAAATCTTGAGTATACCAGCATGCTCTCCGCTAATTTGCGACTTAGCCAGCTCTTCAAACTTAGCAATTCCAACCTCAAATGGAACTTTTTCAGCGGTCAAGTTTTCTTCCGTTTTTCCGATCATCGCGATTTCGGGAATCGTAAACAACCCATAGGGAATGTGATCGGGACGCTGATAATTGGTGCCGTAAATGTGATTGACTGCCTGCCGTCCTTGCTCCATCGAAGTACTTGCGAGCGACGGAAATCCGATGACATCACCAACGGCATAGATGTTAGACACCGATGTCTGGAAATACTCGTTGCACTCTAATTTTCCGCGTTTGCAAGTGCTTAATCCGGCAGCGGCTGGATTCAGGCTCGCGGTGTCACCCTCTCTTCCAACACTGAAAAACACCGTCTCCCCCAAAATTCTCTTTTTGCTTTCGAGTTCAACCATCACGTTTCGTTCGTCCAGCGTCTCGACCGAAACGACGTTTTCTCCTAAACGAAAAACGATACCCAGCGCCCGGGCGGAGAAAATTAGATGATCTACGACTTCTGAATCGCAAAAACCTAACAATTGCTTTCGACCATCAACGATTGTTACTTTGACACCCAGCACGGCAAACATAATACCGTATTCAAGGCCAATGACACCTCCGCCGATCACGACCATGGATCGAGGGATTTCCTTGATTGTCAGAATTTCATCGCTGTCAAAAATCCGGGCGCCATCAAACGGAACGTGAGGCGGGCGAGACGGTTTCGTTCCCGTCGCAATCAGAAAACTCTTACTTTGAAGTATGTTTCCATCGACTTGGATGGCGTTGGAGTCGATGAATTCTGCATTGCCATAGTAAGTGTCAACGAAATTCCTCTCGAGCTGATCTACGATTACATTTCGTTCACGTTCAACGACTTCAAAGAGTTTTTTTCGCAAATTGTCCATTGTGATTCGACGCTTTTCCGCGAACCGTTGTGAATAGACTCCTCGTTGTCGGTAACCCGTCAGGAAAAGAATTGCTTCTCGCATGGTTTTGGATGGAACCGTCCCCGTGTGCAAACAAACGCCACCCACGGACCGAGGTGCTCGTTCAATGATTGCCACTTTCTTGCGGAGTTTGGCGGCTGCGATAGCCCCTTTTTGCCCTGACGGGCCACTGCCGACAACGACTAGATCATAATTTTTCATATTTGCTCAATTGGCAGAGTGGATGTTTGAATGTCTGGTGAATTGATGAATGGTGCTGGTTGGGGTCGGACCGTTTCGAGATCGTCATCTGGCATGTGGGCTTCCGGGTCGTCACTTAAAATGACTACTATCGATTGAAGAACGACCAGTAAATCGGAAGTTGAAAGTATGCCAACCAGCAAACCATTTTCGACGATTGGAATGCAAGATACGCGATGGGCTATCAATAGCGACAAAGCAATTCGAAGGCTTGTTTCGGGGGAAGCAATTTTCGGATCGCTCGTCATCACGTCGGCAACGACTTCTCCAGTTTTAGATTGGATATCTTTCTTGCTGACAACACCAAGCAAGCGACCAAGGCCGTCTGTTACCATCACGCGGCGGTAGCCTTTTTCGATCAACATATCCAAGCAATCCTGGCAACTCATGGTAGGAGGCACGGACACTACGTCGGTCGACATGTAAGGCGAAATGTTTGCATCGCCTTGGAGCATTTGTATCCAATTCTCACTCAGCTTTCGATGGATGAGATTTCGCTTGCCGAAAATGTGGCGTAAAGCTTCTGACTGTTGTTTTGAAACATTGGCTTTCGCTGGATCGCCGGGCACTGGTTCCATCGTTCGGTTACCATGCCACATGTAGCGAATCCCCATGACGGTCAACGCAAAAGCTGTGAACAATAGAAGGAACCGTAGGCGGCCATTATCCACGGCTTGGGTATCAATCGCCGATTGGTTGTCACTGAGCGAAACAGCAACAGGCGTCGCTTGCTTTGATGTCGCATCTAGCGAGTTGACGACGCCGGTGTATGCTTGTTTTGTTGACTGACCAACAGCGTAAATCGATGCTACTAATACGACAATAATTAGTGAGCTAACGACAGCGTATTCGATAGTCGCCATGCCTGCGCGGGCATGGTTTAGGTGTCGTTGCGCGGATGGCTGTCGTTGTAACAATACATTCCCTTGTTGAGATACTCAAATAAACATGATCGAAGCATTGCCAGTGGACTTGCTAAGAATTATCAATGGCTTGACCTAGAGCGAGTTGCTGCGTCAAGATGTTCGGCAGTTAACGATTTTGACGGCCCGCAACGATGAAACAGCTTGAGAGCGGCTGGAGAAACTACATTTGAAACGGGCACAAACATCCCGTTACAGATAACGGCAGGACAGGGTTTGCTCAAGCTGCTATGTTCGCAGTGACCAGCGTTGGTGGCTCAGAACACGCCACAGGAAGTGAGTATTGATCACCGACGAAGCAAAGTCACATTGCAAAGCGTGACTTTTGACAAATACCGTGTTGGAAGCCTTTTCTATAGACACTTTCTTACCCTCAAAGCCGTGAAGCTTGGCACCCACTCGTCTGATAAAGCAATAAAAAATCAGTTATATTCCGGCTGCAACTGCGTCAAATTACAAGTGCGAAGCTGTATTTTCCATCTGAACTACACAAGCCATTAAGGAAAGCCATGACCGGTGTACCACAAATCGAAGTCGAAATGGTAAACGAGGAAGACGTTTCACGTCGCAGCTTTCTCCAAACCGGCAGTGCTTGTTTAGCTGGCGGCCTGCTACTGCCAGCACTCTTGAATGAACAACTGGCCGTTCAACAACTACAGGCAGGCGAACGCGACCGGATGTGGGGTGTTGCCATGGCCTACGGTGGCGGCCGGTTGGACCTGATTGATCTCGACAACGCGAAGCTACTGCATTCATTCGAAGGTATTCGCGCGACTCATGCCATCACGCCGATTGAGGCTCTTAACCGTTTCGTCATCCATGGCCACCGAGCGGACTCGAAAGACGGCGCGGTCGTTGTGTTTCAAGTCGATCCTGTCAAAAAAACCTGGGAAGTCATTCTGAACAAAGAATTGCCAGGCGGACCAGCATTACACTGGCAACCCAACCCGGAATTCACTGAAATCGTATTCAATACCGTGGGCGATGGTGGCCTGCACGTGCTGGACACCAAAGACTTGACGATCAAGCGTTACGACGGTGGTGGTCAGCATTCCAACATGGCCTTCTTTAAAAACTATCTCGTCGCCACCGACAAGATGTCCGGGCCTACCCATTTGAACGTGGTTGATCGTGATTCAGGAAAAACGGTTGCCAGAACAGCCGTTGGACACTGGGGGCATGGTGTTACCGTCAACCACGAACGCGGCGAAGCGTTCGTCTGGTCCACCGAAGGAGTACACGTTGTTAGCCTCGCTAAAAAAACGCTAGGCAAACATCTTCGATTACTGAAAACAGAAAATCCAGATGAGCGATGTTGGTTCTGCTGGACACCCCAAGGCGGACGGTA
>CAZHCH010000062.1:0-17892 GCA_964530985.1 uncultured Pirellulaceae bacterium
TGACGAGACTTTTCGTCTCATCGGAAGTGTAGCGTGAAATTTCTAAAAATCAAAGTAAATTTGACTGCCTTTTCACTTACGCCCTCATAGACAAGTGTTCGACAAATAGGTTCGCGCCTTTGAAAGCTTTTTTTCAGAAAAAGGAATTCTCTACCGAACCAGACTGAAATCCAAAGAAATAGCGTTTTTTTGAGCTTTGCTGGTTCGGATAACAGGTGCTATCGCCTAAGTTTTCCCAGATAGCGAACCTCCCAATCCTAACTTCGATTCCAGTCTCGAACCGGAAAAACATGACCGATTCTCGCCAACCATGGGTTCTACTCCACCACAAAGTCGAGGAACTGCCGCTCTCCAGCGGCGGACTGGGGCGAGGAGACCACTACGATTTAATGTTGTCCCCGCCGGGAGCTGGGCAGCTTTGGACCTGGGCGATTCCCGTAAATCCGGTGCACCAGCCATTGCCGTTGAAGTGCGAAGCCGAACGGCTGTCGGACCACCGCCGAGTCTATTTGGATTACCAAGGACCAATATCAGGTAGTCGTGGCCACGTCCAGCAAGCCGCAAAAGGAACCTCCGAAGTTGTTGTTTGGTCGGAACGGCAAGTTGAAGTACGACTTCGGTTGGATGAAGCGACCGAGCACAAAGATTCGTTTTTGATATCACTGACTCGCCAGCGAAGTGTTTGGCAGTTGAGTTGGTCGGCGGTCGGTGAGTAGTTTGAGGTGCCGTCCTTCAGGCGGAATTTCCGGGGAGAGCGTGGCATTTAATCGACTAGGTGGTGCATTGCGTCATGACTTGTTTCTAATGTCAGTTTTAGCAGAGGTTTAGCGAGTCCACTTCGAAGAGAAAAGCCTAAAGGCATTACTACGAACACACCGCGCAAAAAATGCCAGCCTCGGAGCGGGGAGCTAGTGTGTGGGCAAGTTTGCAGCCCTACGGTTTGCTGGGTAAACTGATAAAACGAGAAATCTCTGACGGCGTCGATCGTCACTTCAAAAAACTACTCATGCCATTAAGGCTAAGCCGAATACAATGAATCGATTGAAGTTTGCAGGACTTGCGTTTGTGATACTGATTTGCGGCTGCTTTGGATCGGCCACGAAAACAACCGTCAACGGCGTGCTGACTAAAGATGGACAACCAGTTGAAAACGTCTTGGTGACGTTTCATCTCGCTTCGGATCCCGATTCAGAAAAGTTAATCCCCAGTGGGATCACCAATGCCAACGGCGAATTTGCGTTGACATACGATAATGACGAATCCCCCAACATAGCCGTTGGTAATTATTTGGTCACATTGACCGAGGGAGCAATTCCGGCAACCGTAGCTGCTTCAACGGCTCCGTTGGCGAAACAGGCTTATGCGCTGTCGCTGGCCCACCGTCCGTTGCCGGTGATTTATGCTCGTCATGTTGACACGCCGCTGAAAGTAGATGTGGTCGGCGGAAAAACGAACTATGCGTTGGAGATCAAAAAAAAGTAACCAAGCGGATCGCGTGAACCGTTTAACTTCGCGCTTTCGCGTGAAGTTACTATTAAATCAGCAGCCCGCTGGCGAAAGCGACGGGCTAAAAGTTCAACAGGCGGGCATAAATCGATTCGAGACGGTCCACATAAGCGGTGGGCGTGAAATGATCTTCCACTCGTTGCCGCGCGGCGACGAGTGTGGCCGAGCAATCGCGATTGATCGTATCTGCAATTGCGGTCGCTAGGTCGGACGAGTTCTCTGGCGGCACGAGGATACCCGTGCCATCGGTAACCACTTCGGGGATTCCGCCGCTACGAGTTGAGATCACTGGCACTCCGGCCGCCATTGCTTCGATGATCGCGATCCCAAAGCCCTCGTTGACCGACGGTAAAACGAACAAGTCGAGGCATCGTAGTACCGTCCGAGTTTTCGAAACGCTACCCAAGAAATGCACATTGGGCAAATCGTTGGCCTGCGTCTCAAGCTCACTGCGAAGCGGACCGTCACCGATGATCAGTAGGTGGTGCTTAGCGGTGAGTTGTTCCTGTTTGCGCAACTGTTGCCAAGCTTCCAATAAGAAGCGGTGCCCTTTTTCCCATCGCAATGTACCCACGATTCCAGTCAAATGAACAGGCCCGTCAGTTCCGACGAACTTCGCTCGTTGTGCTCGCCATGCTTCGCTTGACTTCCAGTTCTGGTTGATCGGTAGTAGGTGTTCGTCGCCGACGCAGTTATGAATGACGTCGATTTTATTAGTGGGGAGATTCAAATTTTCTGCTGCCGATTCGGCAACTTTTCTCGAGCAAGCGATCACGGCTGCAGCGCGAGAGTTGAAGATGCGGTCGAGTAAACGGTGGTGAAGCTTTTTCCAAAGATAAATACCGTGTTCTTCGATGATGTGGTTTGCTATACCTAGCGAGCGACAAGCAAAGCCAGTGTGCAGGTTCGTAACAAATTGACTCGACTGCACCACGTCGTAGTTCTTTGCTTTTAACAAAGCTTTTAGGCGACGCACTCCTGCTCCGTCAAACAAACCGCCTTTGTTGTCCAGCGAGGTGATCTTCACCCCAAGTGCTTCCACGTTTTGGGTTAACTCGCCTTCCCCACGCAATTGGATCACTTCGACGTCGTGCTGCCGATGCACCATTTCTTTTAGGATCGAAAGCCGGAGCACTTCCGCGCCGCCCAAACCAAGCTTGCCATGAACAAAGCAAATTTTGGGTTGTTTCTTAATCAATGTGCTGCTTTTACACCCATTAACTGGCGATAGGCAGCCGCATATCTTGCGACCGCTACGTCTACTGAGAAATGTTTGATCGCGGTCTGGCGGCAGCGAGCGGCGAGTTCTGGGTCGGTAAGTAAAGTCTTGAGTTGTGCGATGGCAGCTTGGAACCCGGCTGGCGAAAAGTCGTCTGCAATAACACCGACTCGATGCTGTCGCAAAATCTCTCCGACGTCGCCGATCATATTAGCGTTGGCGATTACCGGTAATCCGCAGGCGAGGTACTCGGCCAACTTCGTTGGACTGGAGGCAAGTTTGGCTGAACTTGGCCCGATCATACACAGTCCAACGTTGGCTTGGTTTAAGTAGTCGACGACTTGGTCTGGTTTGGCGGAGTCAACTTTGACTTGGTTCCAGTCGCAGCCGACTTCTTCGGCTACCTTTTGGATGGCTGATTGGTCGGATCGGGTAAGTAGCTGAAGGCTGGCGTTGGGGTCGACTTCGCTGGCTGCTTTGAACAAACCAAACACCGCCGATGGTAGGTAGCCGGCTCCCAGTGAGCCCACCGAAATCAGACGAAGTGAGGATTCAGCCGTTGTCTTTGAGGGTTGATCGGCGGGGCGAAACAAATCCGTGTCCGCGCAACAAGGGATAATGTGAATTCGAGTTTTCACGCCGTCGCCGATTAGCTTTTGCTTGCCCGCTTCGGTTAACGATACCAAAGCATCCGCATGGTGGAACAGGCGGCTTTCCATCGCAAGAGCCCGACGGAACAGCCAACCGGATTTGATTGTGCCCTTAGCTTTTTTCTCGTCGGCCCAAAAACCACGCATGTCGTACAGGAGCTTTGTGTTTGTTTTTTTAGCCAGTCGTAAACCGATGTTGCCGGGGATAAAACTGCGCGCGTGGATCAAGTTCAAACGATGTTCTTTGATTAGCTTTAAGCCTGTCTGATAGCCCGCATAGATTTCTCGCCAAAGATTGATCACCCGCATCCCGCGACGCGAAGGCAAGCCTTGCCAATGAATGCCGTCTTGTGCAAGCCGATTCGCAATCGCTGCGGCATCGGTTGGCGTGTCGCGTTCGAGCGTAATCAAGTGGCAGGTTTTGTAGGTGCCGGACAAGCGTTTCAAATAACGCAGTACCTGCGAAACGATCAAGGGTTCGTTAATACCACCCGAGGCAATATACAGCACGCGAGGATTTTGTACGGCATCCTGTGACTGGTCGGTTGGCGGCGTCACTAAGCTTCCGCTTTCTGTTTTCCAGCGATCGTATTTTCAAAGGCAGCGATCAGTTGCGGGCCAATTACTGGGATTGAAAAGCGTTCGACCACACTGTCACGAGCGGCTTTAGCGATGCTGTTTCGCAGTTCGTGGTCAAGAATCAGTTTTTCCAAAGCCTCAACCCACTCGGATTCGGTTTCGACTAATATGCCGAGGCCGTCGTGACCTACGAGCTCACAGTTGTAGCCGATTTTTGTTGCGACACCGGGTACGCCACTGGCCATGTATTGACGGAGTTTGCAGCCAGACTTTCCTTTGCTCCACTCTTCCAGCGGCAATGGCATGATACCAATGTCCAGCGCATGAAAGTTCTGGACTTCTTGGTCAAACGTCCACGGAATGTTCTCGACCCGCACGCCGTCGCATTCAAAATTTCCACCGACAGTGCGAATCACCACATGCGGATGACGCTGGCAAATTTCTCGCAATGCACCTTGGATTAATTTCAAATACTTAACGGTGCTGGGACTACCGATCCAGCCGATCACGATCTTATCGCTTGGTCCATGACTGGGCCGCATGGTGAAACGGTCGGTGTCTTCGGCCTCGGCAACCACGGTTACGTTCGGGTTGATCTTGCGACTGTAGTCGGCGAGATAGGAATTTGGCACGACAACGCGGTCGGCCATTTTGACGGTTTCGGGGATCCGATCGGTCGAACGGAAGCGATCCATGATCCCGTTGGCGGTCGAACCTTTATGAATAAAGATTGCGTCGTCGAAGTCAAAGATCATCGGTACGCCGGTTTTGTGAATGATGCGTTCGATTCGCGGGGGCCCGTACATGAAGGCGCCTTTGAGGATGTAAACCAGATCGTATTCACGGGCGCGTTTGGCAAGTCTTCTACGCTTAAGATAAGCTGACACCATCAGCTTGGCCTTCCACAGTGTGTTTCCTTTTTTTCGAGACTTTAGGTAGGCCGCTTCATCGACCAAGGGTTGGACATCACACTCGACGCCGTTTTGTTCGAGCCACTCAACCAATTGGTACACGCGGTACCGGGGGCTGGGCGCGATTTTGGGGTATTGAGTCAGAAATAAGATACGCATTGCGTCGGTGAACAAATGAAGTGGGGCTGCAGAGACTTAAGACAGGGGTTTGATTACCGCTGCAGGGATGCCACCGATGATCACACCGCTTTCGAAAGTCGAGTTGACGACGCCGTGAGCGGCAACGATCGAGTCGGTAGCGATTGAAGATCCAGCTAGTACCGTTGACTTTGCACCGATCCAAACATTGTCGCTGATTTCGATGGGGCCAGTGTGCATCGGTTGTTCGCGAAATGGGCTGTCGATCAATTTGGCGCCGTGGTTTTGGTCACGAATAGTCACAAATTCACCAATCAAACAGTCCTTGCCAATGCGTACTTCTTCGTTGGAACAAATGATTGTGCCCCATCCAATGAATGAATTGGTACCGATGGTCAAAATGCCATATTTCGCGATGATTACACAGTTGTCTTTAATGCATGTGCCGTCGCCGATGTGTACTGATGCTCCGTCAGTAACAAGGAACTGAACATTTCGGCCAATTTTTACGCCGCGGCCAATTTTACAGCTGGGATATCTAAGCTGGATTATAAAGCGACGGAAGTGGGACCTGAGTTCATAGTTCAGCTTTGAGATTCTTCTGAGTATCTTGGCTAAGGGATTACGTATCATCCAGTACCCCCTCAGTTCGATCATGGTATTGCTGGTCTGCGCGAGGCCAACAGTCAATGGAGTAACCGAGTAACGACTCTAATAACTGTCGGTCGTCGGCCAATTCATTGCGGATTTGTTGACGAAACGAATTCGAGATTTGACGATGAGTTGGTTTGTCGGGTTCGTTCAGTTGTCGTATTTTGCTGGCCAACCCTAGTCGCTCGCGGCCCAAGGCTTTCTTCGCAAGCGACGCGATCGACAGCAGCGCAGGAGGAGGGCGTCGAACAAGTTGCCCCAGCCAGCGAGAGCGATTTTTTCGTTTGACGTTGATCTTACGGAAGTCAGAAAAACCGTTGTCGGGTAAGTTTAAAAATTCAAGCACTTCGGTGTAGGTCGACCGCGGGTCTTGGGTCCACTGTTCAAACAAAATCACCTTCAATTGTTCGGCTGGAAAGTACTCGCGGACTCGTTCTAGTTGCTGGCCAAATCGGCAGACGTCTCGGTATTGAAGAAACTTTGGTTCACGACAATTCTTGGGCAGTTTGTCACCGTTCTTCCGAGCAGCTTGGAGATCCCAAGCCATTTCGGGATCCTCAACTTGTTCGTCCAGCGACAAATAGATCTGTGAGTGATAGGAGACGAAAAAAGACTCTGGTGACCGAACGAAGGCCAACAGTTTTGCATTTGGGTTGAACTCAAAAATATTTTTGATTGCTACTTCCGAAAACAAATACATAACCGACGCTTCACCAGTGTATTTTGATTTCGGAAGGTTTGAGAAAAGTTTGTCGTAGTCGCTTTGGGTTTGGGCCCAGCGGAAATTAGGGAAGTCTTCGTTGAAAAAGTGTGGCTCTTTGGCTTCGCTAAAAATAATGTCCGGGTGCTGCCCTAAGTACTCATACCATGCCGTCGTACCGCATTTAGGCGCTCCGATGATAAATAGGTTTGGCTGATTCATTCGGCTTGGATCTTGTTTGGGATCAAGGCTGCACCGGCATTGGCGTCGATTCCTAGATGGCGTTTGGCAAATACAACCATCAACAGGTTCCAAATGCCTACCGAAAGCGCCGTTGCGATTGCAGCACCGCTAACGCCGTACGAAGGTATTAACATGTAGTTCAGCAGGATGTTGCAGACAACGCTGATTGACATGCCAATGCCGACAAAGCGTTCATGACGCGACATCGAGAGGATCGTTCCTGCTGGTCCCGAAGCGACGTTCAACAATTGACCGACTGCTAAGATTATCATCGGCAGATAACTGGCTGAAAACTTAGGACCAAAAACGGCCAGTACAATCGGCCCCAGCAATACAAGCGCCGCTACGATCAGCAGACTGCCAATCGTAGCGATGTTGGTAGCCTGAATCAGTGTTTTTTGGAGTTCTTTGCCGCGATTGGCGTCGTGTCGTTCCGCTACAAGCGGAGCAATTGCTTGGTTTATCCCAATCAGAGTAAAGTTCACAACCATCGCCATTTGCACCGCTACCGAGTACAAACCGACGCTTTCCATGTCTTGCAATGCACCCAGCATGAGTCGGTCAGTGCGTTGATTGATAATGGCGATGCCTGATATCACGACAAACGGAAATGCCCCTAGTAGCCAAGTTGTGGAGGCCTTGCGATAGCCAGGGAAAGTGTTTTTTGCCGGAATTGATGTCGGGTCGATCGCTTCAACATCGGAGGCCTTAAGACGCGAGGAAAGCAGACAGAACAACACTGCGATCGATGTCGCCACCACATTGATTAGCATTGCGATCACTGGACGGCCGGGAGTTGCATACCATAGCAGCAAACCGATAGTCGTCATCAGTAAGATCGGTCGGATTAAATATTCTGGAACCTGCGACTTCACGATCTGTTTGTTGGCACGGAAACGACCTCGGTAGATTGCTATCAAACTCAGCAATGGAATCATCGCCACACCGACCACGAACGCTGGGCGCAGTTCTGGATTTTCAAAGGCAACCCATGGCAGCAAACAATAAATACAACCGGTAACCGTCAGCGCAGCTGCCAGAATAAATCCGCGCGAGAAGTTCCAAAGACGACTTGCAGTTTCAGGATCGTTTCGACCGTGAGCCGCAGCGGTTTCGCGAACCAAGTAATCTTCGAGTCCAAACTTCACAAAAATCGCGATCAACACTACCCACGAAATGACAAAGTTGTAGATGCCCAGCCCTTCAGCGCCGATCCACCGGGTCAACAGCAGCGTTGTGATAAATCCAGATGCGAGGTAAAAGACTCGCAAAACAAACGTGCCGCCGGCTGTTTTGGCAATGAAGCGGCTTAGCGAACGTTGGGAACTAGCAGCGTTAGTTTCGATGTCGTTCATGGTGCTGGCGTTGCGAGTTTTCCTCGCCGCTAAGCCAAAGACTCCATTGAACGACATTCGATTTGGCCGGCGGTCGCGAGCGCTTGAAAGTGCTTTAGAATCGACTCTAGACCGTTCATTAATGACGCGGTGTCTGCACCCATGTTAAAAGGGTGTGTCCACAAATGATAAATCTTCTTTTGTTTAGCGGCTGCGTTTAAACCGGCTTTCGCTTGTGCAATGCGATCGTTGAGTGAAACGTATTTGCCAACGCCTTGAAACGGCGCATAAAAATGGCTCGACGGAATCTCTGCCAGTCCCTCGGGGGTGAGACTGGGCAAGCCGACTATCGGTGTTCGTCGAATGCGGGAGTTCAGCAACCTGATGGCGCCGCGAAGCTGAGCCGTAGGCAACCGTTCGAACCAACCTGTTTCAGGGCCGCGGTAATACTTGAGTCCGTGTTTAGCGATTACATCAAAGTGGTGCATGTAATGTTTCGGGAAAATGAACGATACAGGTTTGGGTAATCCCCGCTGTTCAAATAGCTTTACAAACTCGCCCAGCTCCCAGTCAAACTGTTGTCGGCTTTCATCCGATTCATTGACGTACATGTGTGTTAGTGTGTGGCAACCAATTTCTTGTTGCACGTCGCAGTCTACAATTTTCTGAACAATATCTTCGGCATACCAATTCGGCTGGGATCGACAATCTCCCACAGGGATGTCGTCGTAACGAGCATCGCCGAGCAAAGGATGGCGTTTTTCGCCCCCCAGGAGCAGACCACCAACCATCGCCCAAGTCGCGGATATTCCGTACCGCTGGAACAGTTGTAGCATGCGATCGATGGCTTGGCGACTGCCAGCTAGGTGACGACCAACTTTGCTGGCAGACGGACGACCACGCGTACCCCAAGCGAGTTCAAAGTCTAGCGAAACAACGAAGACGCCGCGTTCTAAGATTACTTTTTGGTAGACGGGGCTCATCGATTGAAAAAACGTTCGCGAATACGACGCAGGTAGTAAAAAGGGATTTTCAAAAACGGTTTGGGGTCACGCAGGCTAACAACGGCTCCATGGTTCCAAGGAGAAAAGGTTGTTACTACCGGTGACAGGTTCATGCGTTTTAGGTGGTGGCCCCAAGTCAAAAAGTCTTTGTCCTGAAAGCACCAGCGTACGCCGGGAACTTGAGCGGTGATCGAAGTGGGCAAGCGTTTCCCTGCTAAATCATGAAAAGCAAACTCAAACAAATTCATGCCCGCAGCAGACACTAAATGGAACCACAACGTCGGCCGTGGATTCACTTCGATGATTTTGTATTGTCCGTCGCGGCGATCGAGTTTGAATTCGGTGCCACAGATTCCGCGGTAGTCGACGGCATCTAAGAATTTCCAACTCAAGTCTTCGATTTCGGATTTGTAGATGCTCTTCGCATACGATGCCGAACCGAAATTAGGGGGGTACTGCCGAGTTTTTTGGCCGACGAAACAACCGTCGTGCTGACCGTTTTCACCTCGGTAGACTCCGCCAATCCAGATGTCTTTTTCGGGGCCGGGGATTAGTTCTTGTACCATCAATCCAGCCGCATCGTCACCAAGCGAATCAACAATCTGCTTTAAATCGCTGCGAGAGTTTGCGACAAGTAGTTTGTGACCTTTTAATCGCTCGCGCCAAAGATGCCCGAATACGGGTTTGAGCAGCAACGGAAATTGAAAGCTGGCTGCCAACGCAAGAATCTCGTCGCCGCTCTGCGGGAACGCCGTTTTGGCGGTCGGGACATCGGCGTCTAAGCATTGTTGGTAGAAACTGGCTTTGTCGGTGACCGAAGCCGCCAAACCGTTTTCGATTGCTTGATAAGTTTTAAGTTTACCCTGATAACGCTGCCGGTGTTCAACCAGACCTAGCACCATCGCATCGCTAGTAGGAATCACGATGGGTGGCTGAGATTCTTGTTGGGTAGCAGTTAAAATGTTGTCAATGATTTGTTCGGCAGTATCGCCGACGATCGCTGAGCCATGATTGAATCGACTATGAAAGGCGGGGCGATCAGCTTTGAAATCGGCAACTCGAACACGAATTCCTTTTTTTCCCATGCCCCGAACGGCGGCCAAGCCCGTTGGTGACGCACCCATGACGATAGCCAAGCGATCAGACAACTTGATTTCTCTGCGCGTCATAGTGGAATTCGGTGGCTTGTCGTTGTCGGGTCGTGGTCACGACGCCGACTGCCGCTGCGATCAAGTAAACACCCAGCAGTTGCATTCGCCAACGCATAAGCGGACCACCGTTGGTCGTTGCTGCACTGTAGCCCAACGTCATGACGAGTGTTGGCAATATCAATGGTAGGAAAATGTCGCGTCTTTCTTTCCATAGCACCCAACCGCCGCGGATGCCGTACCAGGTACCAAGGGCTACTAACACGACCTCGGGCAACGCCATGATTTGGCGAATACTGCTTAGATTGCTTGGGTTGACACTAAAGAAAAAGAAATACAGTCCCACCAGAAAACTCATTGCTGTATCAACGACACTAGAACCCACTTGTGTCACGGACCCATCGGCATACATTGCTCCCGAACCGTGGTTCATTTTTGTGCGAACTTTGTTGATATAATTCAGGTCGGTGAATTGCGTGTCGAGTTCTACTTCTCCAACCAGAGCTGGAGCCAGCACCATAACCCCAGCAACCGTGACTCCAATAACAAAGATTCCTGCCATCGCGCGGGCTCGCCCGCCGTGCGACACGACGGCAGTGACAAGGAAACTCATCGGGATCACAACTCCTAAAACCGAAGCCAGATACGATCTCAAGCTGACCAAAATTAGAAAGCCGATCAAAAAGTTTAACCACCACCAAAACGTGGTCTTGCGAATAAACTGAGCCAGCCCCAGAAACAGCAACGACACCGAGAAGGCAGAAATCGAGTCACGCACCATTAGCGCACTATAATAGACCTGAGTTGGAAAGAAGGTGGAAATGATCAAAACCATCAGCGCCACCCGAGTGTCATTGCTCACAATCAACGCCGTTCGGCAGTGGAGCATCGGTACCATCGCTCCCACGAAAACACAAACCAATTTAATCAACAGTGGTTCGTGGCCAAAAAGGTAGTATACGATACCGATGAAGTGCTCCCAGCCAAAGTCGACAACGCCACGAACACGCGCTGGCCAAGCCGTACTGCCACCGGTGGTGTAATACTCGGCAATTCCAGCGCCGACTTCGTCGTACAGAAACGCGTCACGGGTTAGGCTCATCGACTTCTCGGCCCCAGAGAAGTGAATCAACAGCATTAGCGCTAGCCGAACGGAAACCGCAACGATCAGCCACTTCGATATTGAAATCGGTGGGCCGACGGCATAGTTTGGCGAGTGAGGAGATTGCGTTGCGACGTTCACAATTGGCAGAGCTTCAATTTTTTAAATGGCCGAACCAGCTTGTTTTGATCGAACCGGTCGGAGCTGCGAGGCAGGAGTCCACTGGCGGAGTGCGCGGACGATTGCGTCTTCCACGGAGGAAATGGCTACACCGGCATCGATCAATTTTGAGTTGTCCAGCACGCAATTTGACCGAGGCGTCTTGGCGGCGATTTGCATAAATTGGTCTTCGTTTTCAAAGAAACTAAACTCGCGTTCGAGCTTCAGTTCTTTTTTAATCAACTCTACAACTTGGCGAGCGGTCACCGAACCGGTGTTGGTGATATTGTAGGTGCCAAACGGAATTCGCTGTTTCCAACTGGCCCAACAGCATGCAGCGAATTCATCCAGATGAGAAATGGAATTCTCGACGTCTAGCAAACGATCGTAGTTAATTAACTTGGACAGATAGTTTCGTGGCCCATCAAGATGATTAAACGGAATTCGTAAACGCCATAGAAAAATGTTATCTGCATCAGCCAAAGCTTCTTCGCCGATCGCCTTGCAGCCAGAGTAGAAACTGCAATTGTTAGTGCGGAAACAAAAGTTCGGTTCGTCGGTTTCTTTAAAGCCGGAACCGTCTGCATTGCGGCCGGTGTAGATGCAGCCAGATGACACGTGCCCCCAAGCCAGCTTGGTTGCCTCACAAGCCTCGCGAATGACGCCTGGAAGCACTGCATTACCAAGCAGGCAGTCAGCTTTGTAGATCTCACAAGCATCGACATTGGGTTTACCTGTGTAGCCTGCCGAGTTAATCAAAAACTCCGGCTGCGTCTCGCGGATTAGCGAGATTAATGTGTCGCGATCGGTATAGTCGTAGTCCGTTCGTGAGATCACACGGAATGTAACATCGCTTTGTTTAAAAAGTCGCTGGAAGGAGTGACCAACGTATCCGTTTCCGCCAAGCAATAAAATCATATTCGAATCGATTTAGTAGTGTTTAAAAGGGGGCGGCCCACAACTTAAGTTGACCCAACTTGAGTTGACAAGCAACTAGTGCTTGGCCACGCTACGCAGGTAATCGCCGTAGGAGTTGTTGTACTGTTGACCGAGTTTCAGCAGTTGGTTTTGGTCGATGAATTGCATTTTGTAGGCGATCTCTTCCAAACAGGCAATCTTTAAACCTTGGCGTTTTTCCACCGCCGCAACAAAATTGCATGCGTCTAGCAAGGAATCCTTGGTGCCCGTATCCAACCAAGCGAATCCTCGCGAAAACAATTCGACTCGCAATTGCTGTTGTTGCAAGTAGAGGCGATTCAAATCGGTGATCTCAAGCTCGCCGCGAGCAGAAGGTTTTAAGTTGGCAGCCATTTGAACGACTTGGTTGTCGTAAAAGTACAAACCAGGCACCGCATAATTGGACTTGGGCTGTTTGGGTTTTTCTTCGATCGCTATCACGTTGCCGTTCGCATCGAACTCCACTACTCCGTAGCGTTGTGGGTCATGGACATGATAACCAAAGATCGTCGCACCCTCAGTTCGCGAAGCCGTCGTTTCGAGGATCGTTGTTAACTGGTTGCCGTAAAAAATGTTGTCGCCCAGAATCAAAGCGACATTGTCATCGTCAATGAAATCCGCGCCGATGATGAAGGCTTCTGCCAAACCGTTGGGGGCCGCTTGTTCAGCATAACTAAATGACATGCCCCATTGGTTGCCATCACCCAGTAGTAATTCGAACTTCGGTAAATCTTGCGGGGTCGAAATGATCAAGATGTCTTTGATGTTGGCCAGCATCAAAGTTGACAGCGGATAGTAGATCATCGGCTTGTCATAGATCGGCACCAACTGCTTGCTAACCGCTTGCGTGATCGGATGCAAACGACTGCCAGTGCCGCCGGCGAGCACGATACCCTTAGTAGTGTGTTGTTGCATGGTGGTTTTTTGGTTGGCCAATAAGGAAGGTCGGTGTTTTTTTCTACCAGCTAGTTTTGCGGTGACGGTTGGCGCGGCTTTAAATCGATTCTTTTGGCTGGCACAGCAGACTCCGTCCCTCTGGGTGACCGGGCGTCGATCAAGAAGCGCCAGTCACCGTCTAGCAGTGAGGTTGAAATAGGGTTGAGGGAACGCGGTTGGTGGGCGATGGAAAACTAGATGTTGTCCAGACTATCCAACATATTTTTGTGTCAAAACGAAGAAGGAAGCTTCTCCGTGTCTTTAGTAAGCAGCGCCGTGAAAACATGAATGTAAGACGTTTCTTCGTCGAACCCGAGCTACCATCTTTGCGTAATATTAAAAGAATCTACAGGCTTGGGAAGCTGGCTAGTATGGGTGAGATTTGCCGTGAAGGCTTTGTTGGGTCAGGTTTAGATGTGTAAACCTGCTTGGCAGTAAGGCGGTTATGTATTTCCACTAAAAATAATGATTTTGCGCCCGAAATTGGAATCGTAGAGGGCTTGAACCACCGAATCGTTCGTCCGCCTTTAAATTAGCGGTTTGTATAGTTTGAAATGATTCTCAGAATGACAGACAAAAGACCCCACAACCGTTAAACTAACAACAGGCGCCGCAATCCCTATTTTCAAATCTAGGTGGGGCTCCTCCATTAGAGTTGGTTGTCCGAGGTTGGATTGTGGCGTTTATGTGATTCCCGCAAACTACCTGTTTTACCTAGTCGGCACAACTGCCACCGAAGATGGTGAGTCTAGCGGAGATTCCACTATAAGCGATTACCCAATTACGTAAAATGTTATAGCTTATACTGCGCTGCCCTTACATCGGACAAATGATACCTAAATTAGACGTGTCATATACAAGTCTCCCCCCCCTGCGTTGCTGAAACACAAGAATGACGTTACTTCCACCATCACCTGTCTCATCAAATGACGTGACTGCCTTGCAACCAGTTGCGGCTCCCGTTGCAAATACTTTCAGCCCAACTTCGGCTTCTGGTCAGGCTGCTGGCGGGATTGATATCTGGGGTCCATTGCAACGGCGCAAGTACCTGATTGCTCTGTTCTCGATTGTCGGTGCAATAATTGGATACTTTTATTATGTCAATTGTCCCAAGGTTTACTCGTCTAGCGCGAGGTTGATGATCACGACCCAAACTCCGCCTTCACTGATTGATCGAGAGCTGCGCAATAACCAGCAATCGCTGGACAGGCATGTAAGTTTGATCGCTAGTGAATTGGTTTTAAAACGTGCGGTCGATGAGGGAAAACTTGAAGGCATGAAAACTTTTGAGGATTCCGGCTATCCGGTTGGCACGTTAAAAGAAATGCTTCATGTGGTGCCTGATGGCAAGGAGACGCTTTCGATTATCTGCACTGGCCCCGATCAAGATGAATTGCCAAACATTGTTGTCGAGATTATCACTTCCTATAACAAGGAGATCGAGAAAGACTCGAAGAACGACGGTCAAAAAACGAAAGACTTCATCCGGAGGTTTAAAGACAAACTTTCCGATGATAAAGAATCTTTCGAAACTCAACATAGCCACTTGTGGGCTGACCTAGAAATTGAATCTACCGACAGCCAAGGTAACGTTATCAACCCCTATAACAAGAAACTCTTCCGATTACAGGATCAGCACGACAGTTTACGGCGTGATTTGAAAGAGGTACAGGATCGTGCTCGTCTGTTGGCTAAAAGCCTTCAGATTAATGAAGACACTGGTCTGATTGATGAAACACAAATCAAAATTTCGGCAAGAGATGCCCAAGAATATCTGAAGCTCTCACGGGCTATTTTCAAAGAAGAGGCTCTCGGTGGCGACCGTGTCGTTCATAGCTTGCAGCCCGTACTGCGACAACGAGACCTAATTCAGGAGAAAATCTGGGATCAAGAAACCCGTTTAACAGAGCTTCAATTTGAACGCTCAAGGCTTTCAGATGTTTTTGGCAGGGGGCATAAGTCGATTACGTCTTTGGACAAGCAAATTAACTTTTTCTCTGATCAACGAGATCAACTCGTGAAGCAGTTCGATGAACTTGAGGCGCAGATTCAGGCAGAAGCTCAACAGATGAAGTCGGAGCTTTCAGCCAAACGTGAAAAGCCGCCTCTGGATTTAAAAACTTTTCGCGACAATGAAAATCGCGAGTGGATTCGAATGTACCAATTGAAGTTGCAGCATGAGCAGAGTCGTTTGCTAAGTAATCTACGAACGCTGGAAGAAGAGGTCGTTTCCTGTTCTAGGAAAGCACAGAACGTGACGACTGGCATTGCTAAGCTGAAGCTGTTGCAAAATCAGATTGATGAAAAAGGTGTGCTGGTAAATGGTTTTGTGAATAAGCTATCGGAATTCAATATTCTTTCGAAAGATGACCAGTATTCGACGACGACTGTCAAGGTCTTGAATACGCCCAAACGTGGAGCCAAGGTTGCTCCATCGTTGCCTAAGTCGTTGGCGCTAGGGACAGTCTTAGCGTCGTTGTTAGGGTTGGGCTTAGCGATTTTAGTTGACCAGAGTGAGCTTGCCTTCCGCAATCCAGCAGAGATTCTCCAACGGCTTCAGATACCTGTGGTGGGTCGGATTCCTCGAATCAATATCCGCCAAATCGAAGCCAAGCAGGGGCACGCGTCGTTGGTTGCTGCCCATAAACCGTCGGCAACTGCATCAGAATCTTTCCGTGACGTCCGGACGGGGTTGTTTTTCCGTTCAAATGCGGAAGACATTAAAACGATCCTGTTCACTAGCCCGTCGCCGGGAGACGGGAAGTCGACCACGACTGCCAATATTGCGATCTCGATTGCGCAAGCAGGGAAAAAAGTTTGCTTGATCGACGCTGACTTCCGTCGTCCGCGTGTGCACCAATACTTTGGCCAAGAATTGACACCGGGGTTGCTCGGAGTATTATCCGGTGAAATAGAATTGGACGAAGCCATCCAAGAGTGTGCCATTCAAAACGAACTGTTCTTGTTGGCTGCGGGTGGTCGACCGCACAACCCTGGTGAATTGGTGACTTCGGAGGAGTTCCGCAATCTGATCGAAGCGTTGCGAGAAAAGTTTGACTACGTATTGATCGATTCACCGCCAGTGTTACCAGTTTCCGACCCCGCTACGATCGCCAGTATCGTCGACGGTGTGTACTTGGTCACTCGAATCCGCAAAGGCGTCAAGCTGACTTCGCAGAAAGCCAAAGAAACATTGGATCGCGTTGGCGCCAACTGGATGGGTGTAATTGTCAACGGCGTGGATGAGAATCCGCATTACAGCGAGTACGGCTACCAGTACGGTAACTACAGCTACTACGGTGGCGTGTACGGTCGCTATCATGATAATAACGCGCAAGTCTATCGTGACAAAATCGCCTCGAAGTAAGCCAGCGGTATCAGGCGTTTCAGAAATCCTGAAACACTAGCAACCAAAATCGCCACTACAACATGGCGTCAAGAGCCGTAGGCTACCCCCCAAGTCTGCAGCGGTTGGTCGACTGGAGTCAATGTTTACTTTTTTGGAACTGCAACAGATAATTGCGGTCGCGAACTTTCGCGTGGCCTATCTAATCACTAAGAATCTGAGTTCCATGTGTGAGCGCGGCACCGGCGCGAAGTGCTCCTGCGATCATGATTGTCTCAGCGATTTCTTCTTGAGACGCACCCGCTTTTTCGGCTGCTTGACGGTGCAACTCAAGGCAATATCCACATTGCGTTGTTAACGCTACCCCTAAGGCAATCAGCTCCTTATTCTTGACCGATATTGCACCTTCCTTCATGACGGCCGAGTTGAAATCTTGAAATGCTTGCCAAGCGTTGTTTCCGGCTTTCTCAAGATTGCCAAGCTTCTTAAGGTTGTCCATTGATTGCATCGATGTGTCTTTCGTTTAATGTGATAATTGGCTTGAGTAGTGTTAGTATTCTTCGGTGCTATTTGCTATTGAATCAGCAAGCGAAACTTAATTCTATGAGGCTTTGACGGTCGAGTCCTTACTAAGGATCGTTATTATTTTAGTAACTCGGCACTTTGACAAGGCGGTGCTTTTTCTACTGCTTGAATGTCACTCTTAGAATTAAGTGACATAACGAAGATGCCGTGATTACTTTTCAGTTACGAAATACAACTCAACTACCTTGCCGGCTCGGAAAACCTTAACCTTGATTGATTCTCCGGGTTGGAGTGTCTTGAGCGAACGGCTTAAGTTCTCAAACGATTTTGGGCAGTCGCAAACGGTGTTTTGGATCTCAAGAATAATGTCTCCGCCCACCAATAGGTCGCGGCCTCTGAAAGAAATCTGATCCGTGCCACCTTGGAGTCCCGCTTTGGCGGCGATGGAGTTTCGGTTGACTCGTTGAACCAATAACGCTCGACCCTGCGGCACGTTTAATACTGCGCTCAATTCGGGGGAAAGTAAAACGCCTTCAAACCCAGTCCAGATCGGTGACTGATCAAGTAAGATTGTTTTTGCTGCGTTGGTTGCAACGGCAAAGCCAATGCCATCAAACCCGCCGCCTTCGCTTAAGATGTGACTGACAATCCCAATCAGTTCTCCTTTATCGTTAAACAACGGGCCGCCAGAGTTGCCATGGTTGACCGCTGCATCGATCTGAATCACCTTCAGAGTAGTGCCACCCGTGATGACAGGACGTGTTTGCGATCCGCTAACGTGGCC
>CAZHCH010000063.1:0-17564 GCA_964530985.1 uncultured Pirellulaceae bacterium
CCCCAGTCGCCAGCCGAATTCACGCAAAGACGTTCGGCTCCAAATTTTTCGATCATGTCGACGGCGCGTGACGGCGTGCATTTGGTGACCGGGTACAGCGTCATGCCAGCCCAGTATCCGGCGTCCAAGACCGCCCCGATTGTGTGCTCTTCTACGTGGTCGACTAGGATTCGTTGGCGATCGACCGGATGGTCGGCCAGCATATCCAAGATCATTCGCGTGCCTTGGTATTTGTCTTGCAAGTGAGGCGTGTGAATGAGTACTGATTGGTCGTGAGCGACCGCCAATTCCATGTGCTCTTGAAAAATGATGGCTTCGTTGCGGGTGTTTTTGTTCAGGCCAATCTCGCCGATCCCCAGCACGTTTGGGCGGTCGAGAAATTCTGGAATGAGCTTGAGAACTTCACGGGAGAGTTCGACGTTTTCGGCTTCTTTGGCATTGATGCACAGCCAAGCGAAATGTTGAATGCCGTATTCGGCCGCCCGTTTCGGTTCGACGTCGGTCAACTGGTTGAAGTAGTCGCGAAAGCTATCGGCCGATCCACGATCGAAGCCAGCCCAAAACGCTGGTTCACTCATCGCCACGCAGCCCATTTTTGCCAGCGTTTCATAGTCGTCGGTGGTCCGAGAAACCATGTGGATGTGAGGGTCGATATAATTCATCTTGGCGTTCTTCAGTCGGTCAAGTCAGTTTTTGTTTTTTGGGCAGGTTGGTGTTCGCCAATAATGAATCGAGGGTTGGCTGGTTATCGTTTACTCAAGTCAAACGATTTTATCCAATCGGGATCGTACTGCCGCGAGAAAAGTAATTGCATTTTCTCGGCTCGTGACGGATCATGGGTTGTATCAGCGTTTAGTTTTAGAGCTGTTGATAACAACTGCATTCGCGGGTCCGATTCAATCGAACCTTCGGCTCGGTCAATCCGATCGAGTGCGGCGGCGACTTCCAACAGTTTGGCGCGGATTTCTAAAAATTCACGGTCTAAAATCTCGTTAGCATTCATCTTAATTCCTGTTTTAATCTTGCTGTTATGATATTCGGCCAACCTAATTTCAACCAGTTCTGTTTAAGCGTTTCTTTGGTTGTTTGGCTGTTTGCTGGCTCGCAAGGTTTGGTTAGTGCTCATGAATACGAAGATGGATTTATCGAGCGTTCGTTGACGATCACGATCCGCGATGGTGTGGGCTATGGCGAGTATCAGATCGGGTTGAATTCAAAAACGGCCAAGCAAATTATTGAGTTGGCTGAACAACAGGAAATTGTGCCGCAGCAAACGAATGAGGTGGAAGTGGCGCCTAGTGGTTTGCCTGCGCGTGAGAAATCAACGCAAGCGGTGATCGAAAAAGAAATGGAAGCTGGTTCGGGAATTCCAACCAAGCCGACGCTGAAGGAATCGTCTCCGACGCAGGATTCGGTAAAAGGTTCAGCACCGTTGTCTGTGGGTGAGCATCTAACAGATTTGGCGACGATAAAACGATTTGGCGAACTGCGACAACATTGGTTTACAGATCGCTTAAATTTGACCAACGATGGGTTGCCGATTGAATTATCTAAGGTTTCGGTTGAGCCAGCGGCGCGGCATCCGTTTTCTGTGTTGGTTAAGTTTCAGTTTTTGCTGGGCGCGAAAAAAACAATTGAAAAGAGGACACAACGGCTGTCTTCAACTGAGGCAGGAACTGCGGGTGGCGGAGTAACCGTTGCTAGGGCGAATTCGGTAGCTGCTAATACAGAATCCAAGCCACTCGGCAATCGAGTCGTTGACTTCCTGGTCACGGATCGATTGTTTTCGGACTACCACGGTGCAACTCGGTATGCGTTGCGGTCTCGTGGGGCAACGATGTTGTTGCAATCAAACGTGGCGCCGGCGTTAGTCCGAGCCGAACGTGCTGAGTTGGATCGGGATGCGGCGAGGGCTATTCTGGCGGAGCGGTTGCCCGTGATTCGGGCAAAATTGTCTATTGGCAGTCGTTAGCTATTGCCGAAAACGTTTACGAAATAGACCAATTTAAGTGACGTTGGTCTTGGTACTTTCGTGTCCGGAGATTACATTTTTGGATCAAAGCGTTATCGGTGGCGTGCTGCCAGCACTCCTTAAGTTTAATGGATGAGTTGCCGAAAATTGTCAGTATGGGCTTTTCAAAAGACTGCTAGAAAGTAGTTTGTTGGTCTTCGCCACTCGTTTTTTCCACCAAAGTCACTCCACCCTATGTCAAGAACGATCGCTATTGGAGATATACATGGCTGTGCAACGGCTTTGGATCGGTTGTTAGTTGAAATACAACCGACTCAACGGGACACAGTTATCGGAATCGGTGACTATGTTGATCGCGGTATGGAGACTGCGCGGACGATCGACATTTTGATCGACTTGGTTAGCAAGACAAAATTTGTTCCGTTGATTGGTAATCACGAGCTAATGATGTATCACGCGCTGTACGGTAAGAAAAGTGATTTCGAATACTGGTACAGACATGGCGGGAATGCAACGGTCGCGAGTTATGGTGGTCGAGCCGAAAATATTCCGCAGCATCACTTTGCATTTTTGAGGCATTGCCTCCGATTTTATGAAAACGACACTCACTTCTTTGTTCATGCGAATTATGAGCCGGACATTGCGCTGGCAAAACAGCCTGATGAATTGATTTTTTGGCAGCATTTAAATATGTCTGTTCCACCGCCTCATGAGAATGGCAAGATTGCCATTGTGGGACACACACCTCAAACGGACGGCGATGTGTTGAATTTGGGACACATTTTGGCCATCGATACTTATTGTTATGGTGATCAATGGTTGTCGGCCGTGGATGTTGATTCAGGCATGATTTGGCAAACGAATAATCGTGGCGATCTTCGAATTGAAAAAATTGAAGACTATCAGCATGGTCTTGCTGAAGACAGTTGAGTCGGCGCCAATTCTTAAACGTTCGTCAGGGATGCCGGTCAAGCCAGTAGCTTATCTGCCTTCGAGCAAACGGTCGCCCAGAAAGTCTTCCAGCTCTGCGACGGCTAAAATCTTTTGACGCGTTTGCTGCGGATCGTACTCGACACGACGGAACTCAATTTCTTCGCCATCAAAAATTACGTAGCTGCTGCGAGGATCCCCGTCGCGCGGTTGACCGACGCTACCCACGTTGATCATCAATTTTTGATCGCCGATCTTGTACTGGCCACTGATTTCTTCTGGTGAGTAAAATCTAAGATTTTCGGTAAACACTCCTGGTACGTGTGTGTGTCCTTGGAAGCAGGTACCTTGGATGAAACCGAAGATCCGTTCGATCTTACGTTGGTTGTAGATGTCTTCCGGAAACACATACTCGTTTAGCGGGCTGCGAGGCGAGCCGTGTACGAACATCGTGTTACCTTCGCGGTGAGTTCGCGGTAGCCTCGCAATGAAATCCCAGCGAGCACGCGCGGCATCAGTGTGTTCGTGCTCGATTTGTTGCCGAGTCCAAAAGACGGCCGATTCGGCACCTTTGCTGAAGCCATCGGGATCAAACAGGGCTCCATTATCGTGGTTGCCCAGCAAGTTGAGCTTGAAGTTCATGCATTGGTCAATGCACTCGCGCGGGTTCGGGCCGTAGCCGATGATGTCGCCAAGACAATAAATATCTTCAACCTGTTGGCCTTCGATGTCCCGAAGTACTGCTTTAAGTGCTTCTAAATTGCCATGAATGTCGCTCAAGATTGCGAGTCGGGCCACGAGATCAATTCCTTGTGTCTCTGTAGACGCCAGCCGAAGCAGTGAATTTCTAAGCAGAGATTGGTTTTTATAAGTTGTTGGAGGTTGGAAAGTTAACGACCCGAAATCAAGCGATCACCAAGCATGTTGTCCAAGTCTGGTATTCCGTAAATTTTGCTACGGGTTCCTTCGACGTCGTAACTGACTCGATAGTATACCAAAGTTTTGGCGTCGTCATCAGCTACAACGAAGCAGGACCGAGGGTTGCCATCACGAGGTTGTCCGACACTACCTACATTGATCATGCATTTTTCGTCCGTTAGGTCAAAATGATGATCGCGATCTTCCGGCGTCAAAAATGTTCCACTCGGGTAGAACACGCCTGGGATGTGCGTGTGGCCTTGGAAGCAATACTGTTCGAAGCGTCCCATCAACAGATCCAGGCGATCACGTTCGTAAACGGTTTCTGGAAAAACGTATTCGTTGGTCGGGTCGCGTGGAGAACCGTGAACGAACAGGAACTTGCCTTCGTCGTGACGTCGAGGAAGTTCACCCAAAAAATCCCAACGAGCGTCGGCTTGTTCGGAAACTGAGGCGTCTTTTTCGAGTTGTTCACGAGTCCAATAGATCGCTTTGGATGCTACAGGGTTGAAGCCCTCAGGGTCGAAAATGGCCGCTTGGTCATGGTTGCCAAGGATCGTCACGTGGCAGCGTTTCATAACCGTGTCCAAACACTCAAGCGGATTGGGGCCGTAGCCGATGACGTCGCCTAAGCATATAATTTGGTCGATTTTCAGTTCGTCAATTTTTTTCAGAACGGCGGTCAACGCTTCAAAGTTGCCGTGAATGTCGCTTATAATTGCCCGCTTCACTGAAAAGCCTTTAGATGAGAATTGTTTGAGTGCCCGTATAGTGTAAAAATATCGGCGGTACCTTGCAATTGATCCATCGATCAACAATTCAATCTTTCAATTAGTTTATTTGGGGGTCTACAGTAGGTGCCATCCCTTGCGATCAATACATCCGCCAATTTCGTTTCGTTGGCTCTGTTGGACGGCAAAAACGTTCTTTCGGAGCTGGATTCGCGATTTGACTTTGATTTAGCGAGTTCGGCGTCCCATGATGATGGGGGGGTGAGTGGCCGGCAAGCGGGGTCAAACGATCAATTACCTGCTGGTTATACAAAAAAACGTTCAAAACGTGGTCAAGCGACCCGTCGCGTCTTCCCGCCGGGGGCCTCGGTGATGCTCGCCCCGATGTTGCAACGATTATTCGAGCAACATCAACTGCAGGCCAGCGATCTGGATCTGATTTGCTTGTGTAACGGTCCGGGCATGTTTACCGGCCTCCGAGTTGGTGTTGTAACTGCAAAAACGCTCGCTTATGCCGGTAAAATCGATTTGGTAGCAGTTGACGCGCTTGACGCCATCGCCGCTCAGACCTTTGCAGCATTACCGGAAGCGGCCGAAGCAAATCTGCACGTGGCAATCAACGCTCAGCGGCAACAGTTATTTGCAGCTCAGTTTCGTCATCGCGGGCCATGGAAAATTGAAAAACACGTTCCGGATCAAATTGTCGGTCATAGCCAGTTTGTTGAGGGGCTTAAGCCGAACGACTTCGTTGCGGGGGCAGGTCTTAGGCCGCTTGTAGAGACAATTGCTGCTACCGAGCCCGAGGTAACGATTACAGCCCCAGAAAACTGGGATCTTTCGGCCGTAACCGTGGGGCAAGTCGGTTCGGCGATGTACGCGGATGGCCATCGAGATGATTTCTGGAAGGTCGAGCCGTTGTATTTTCGGCCCAGCGCGGCCGAAGAGCTGCGTTTAAAGGGCCCCAAAACCAGTAAGGGCCCCAAAACCAGTCCGCTGAATTGATTTGCCGGATATGTTAATCGCGTAAGAAATTGAACAAACATCATTTTTTAACGTAAATAAATAATCTCGCCGTTGCCGGAGGTGCTTTTTAGGCAACAATGGATTTTCACAAACAATTAACAAAACAAATATTCGAATCGAATTAGCCGAGGAACCCCCGATGAGTACTAAGTCACTATTAACTTTTGTCATTGCGATGATGGCAAGTGTCATTTTCGCCGTTGGCTGCCAAGAACCGGTCGCTGATAGCGGTAGTAATAGCCATAGCCACGGCGATCATGACCATGACCATGACCATGCGGATTGTGATTGTGGTCACGACCATGGCGGCGACAAAGATCATGATGACCATCCACCGCATGGTCCCAATCATGGTCATCTGTTCGATTTGGATTCAGACGAATTCACTGGCGAATGGTGCCAGTATCAAGACAATAACGTAATTCGTTTTTACTTGCTTGATGGCAAGGGGCAATCTCCCAAGCCATTAGTGGTTGAACAGTTTTTGGTTAAGTCGCTGGTTGGAAGTGAAGACGAGCCGTTTGAACTTGAGCCAGAAAATGTCGATCCAGAAGGGGCCGCTAGCTCGTTCATGTTGGATGCAGTTTTGCTGCGAACCGCGATTCCATTGGGTGTGGAGATTGAAATCATTACTGAAGGTAAAACACTGAAGGGCGAAATCAAAGCTCACGAACCATTGGATCATTAAGCCCTAGGTTTTTAGTGCCTGATACAAGTAAGAATTAACGCCTTGGATGGTTTTCATCTGAGGCGTTTTTATGCGCTACGCAACTACGCCGTTGACCAATCGAATTGTGTGGTCCGATTTTTCAGCCAACGAGTCGTCGTGAGTTACCATGATCACGGTTAAGTTTTCATTTTTTCGTAGCGTCGCCAAGCAATCCAAAACTTCGCGGCCATTTTCGGCGTCTAAGTTTCCGGTGGGTTCATCAGCCAGCAACACTTTCGGATCGGAGATCAACGAGCGAGCAATCGCCGTTCGTTGCATCTCGCCGCCGGATAGTTCGCTTGGTTTGTGTCGCATGCGGTGTCCGAGGCCAACCATTTCCAGAAGTTCTGTCGCACGCGCTTTGTAGGCTTTTTTGTTTCGCAGGTACGACCAAAAGCCGTCTTGGACCATCTTCGGTACCAGTACGTTTTCCAACGTCGTTAGCTCTGGCAGCAGGTGATAAAACTGAAAGATCATCCCGAACTCGCGATTGCGAAGTTGCTCTTGATCGCGAGATGGGAGATTGTCAATTCGTCGATCGTTATAATAGATTTCACCTTGATCGGGCGCGTCCAGTGTGCCCAATAAGTGCAGCAGTGTGCTCTTGCCAGAGCCGGATGTGCCAATGATGGTGGTGAAATCGCCAGTTGGAATCGAAAGGTCAACGCCTTTTAAAACTGGAACTTCCAGCTTTCCTTTACGGTAGCTTTTCCGCAAACCGCTGACGGTAATCACGGGTTTTTTGTTCTTGAACTTGTGGTCAGGATTGGACACCATCGTACTCCTAGCGGATAAGGTAGTAGGAGCGGTGGTTGATTCAGCTAACTTATTCATACCGAAGTGCCTCAACTGGATGTAGACGAGCCGCCCGAAGTGCCGGGAGTACGCTGGCTAAAACCGCAATCAGGATCGCGCCCAAGCCAACTAAAGTCACCATCGTCGGGCTGACCATCGTTGGGATCTCGCTGAAGTAATAAAATTCGGGATCAAAGACTTCTTGGCCAGTCAGCCAGCCGACGAACTCTGCGATGTTGTTGATGTACGCCACGAAAAGTAACCCGATCACAATGCCGACTCCAGTACCAACAGCGCCCAGTGACATACCGTAGCCGAGGAAAATTGACATCACTCCACGACTGGGTGCGCCGAGTGCTTTCAATATGCCGATGTCGCGGGTCTTTTCTACCACGATCATAAAAAACGTAGCCAAAATGCCGAAGCCAGCGACCGCGATGATCATGAACAACAAGATGTTCAAGATCGTTAGCTCCATCTGGATTGCACTTAGCAATGGGCGTTGTGAGTCTTGCCAAGTCCGAATGTTCAACGCAAACTGAGTCGGCGGGAAACGTGCGAGCAGGCGATCACGAACTTCGTCTAGGTCTGCGCCTTCGTTCAGTTTGATTTGGATGGCGGATACGGCACCTTCGCCGGTCAACGGATCAACCATGCCACGTAGTTTTTGTAGTTCTGACAGTGGCACAAAGGCGAAGCTGGAATCGTACTCGTGCATATTGGACGAGTAAAAGTCGGCGATGGTAAAGTTTTCAATGACTGGTTTGGCGGCACCGCCGGATAGAAACGTCATTTGCACGTCGTCGCCCGGGTTGACCATGTAGATCTCCGTCAAAGATCCATCGTGTTCTCGCATTTTCCGTTCGGAAATACCTAGGCCTAAAATGATTCCCGTGTACTGATCCCGAGCCGGATTGAACATTTCGTCTGCAGTCAGTTTTTTTCTGCGATCCATGTGAGGATCGAAAGGTGGTAGTTCGACGGTTCCGTCTCTCTTAGCGGTAAATTGATCGGACGTGTTGGTTTCGGCTTTGTCTTTGTATAGAAGATCAATATCAGGGGCCGTTTTGGGTAACGCAGCAAACTTGGCAACGGGTGCGGTTGCTGGGCTTTGAGTTGTGTCCGCTGAGAGTAATCGACCATCTGTTGAATAACCGGACGAAGACGCTTGGTCAGACATCACTCGTTTGGCTTCTTTGTCGTATAGGTTTTGGTATTCACGTTGGAGTTTCTCCAGCTCTTGCTGTTGCCAAAATTTTTCGCGGCGATATTTCCAACCAGCGTTGTTAAATTTTGAGTAGCCGGTTTCTTCTAAATCGAACGAGAATTTTTCTTTTTTGATATCGTTGGTTAGGTACGGTTCGAAATCGGTGACTTTGCCAAAGGTTTCGTCGTCGATGCCCAGTAACATCACGTGTTGGGTCCATTGACGATCGTTAAAGTTGAACGAAATCAAGGCGTTGCTGCGAACGACGGAGGTGAGTTCTTTTAGGTCGTCGCCGACCACGTCGCGAACTTCTTGGATGAATGCTTTGGGTTCTTGAATGTCCGATAGTAGCGGCGCGGAAATTTCTACATCTGAGAGGATGCCGTGAATGCGGCTCTGCATTTGATCGACGAAACCAGCCATGACGCTGTTAACGACAATCAACGTCGCAACGCCGAGTGTCACACTGACAATCGAGGCGAGCGCAATAAAACGAGTCTTGAGGTATCTCCAAGACAACAACAACTTGTACATCCGCCGGTCCTTGGCAGGGAAAATTCGAGTGTAATTCTATCTTTAAGTGAAACTCTAACGTTTTTGCAAAAAATCTAAAACGCCAATAACTCGGACTTTTTGCGAGACTGGCGGGCCGTTCAGACGAGTGGGCTGACCAGATTAAGCTTTACCGTAGCGGGATTCGCCAAGAATTCAGGTCGTTCAACAAAAACTGAAGTCTGGCGACTCCAGCTGCCATTGGGTCCTGGATGGTCAGACCGCTAGGCTTGATTGTCGATTTGTGTTTCTAAGAAACGAGCCAAACGGTGGAAGTCACTGTCGGTGTCAATGTAGCGAACAAGCGTAACGAGCGTTTTTGGGTCGACCAATTTTTCGAATGGTTCGTAGTGTAAGTCTAATTGGCCAGAGACGCTCACCATCACACCGTTTAGGCCTTCTTCGACAAGGGCTCGGAATGCCCCAACGCCCAGTTGGCTACCCAACATTGCATCGAACGCATGAGGCTTTGCACAACGCGATTCGTAGCCCAGCTGTAGTCCTTTGACAGCTCGTATGGCACCTGTTCGTTCGGTGTATTTGGCTTTAACTGCTTTCGCCATGATGTTGTGCAAGCTAACTGCTGTAATGTTGATGTGACCGTGGTCATCGCGCGAGATACCTTCGACATAGTTGTACGGCAGGTACTCAGCCAGCCCTTCCGCGATAACAATTACGCCATAGTGTTTGCCCTCAGTTTCACGAGCCAGCATGGTTTTGACGATCCGATCGGAGACGGCGTCCAAGTCCATGCAAGGTCGATTTTTTGAGACTCCATTGGCGTCTGTGTACTGTTCATCGATTAAGTAGCCAGCTTTTATATCTTCGATACTAATGACTAGGCTTGCTTCGCCTGCGATAGCGGCTCCATAAGACAGCCAGCCAGCTGATCGCCCCATGGTTTCACACAAGAAGTACGCACGCGTGGCTTCGGCGTCGTGGATCAGCGTGCGGATTTCGGTGGCCAAGAAATCGACTGCCGTGAAAAATCCGAACGTAAAGTCGATGCCAAAATAATCGTTGTCGATTGTTTTTGGCAAGTGCACAACGGGCATGATTTTTTTGTCGCTACGGTTCTGTTGCTGATGCAATTTGAACTTGTTTGCGGTTTTCAGGGTGTCGTCACCACCGATCGAAATTAATGCGTCCACCCCGATGGATTGAAGGGCCTCGCAGACTCGTTCCATTGGGGCGCACTTGTCAGGGTCGTTAAGATCGGCTGGGCAGCTGATATGTTTGCCAGGGTTCGTACGAGCGGTGCCAATCATGATACCTTGGCTGCTGCGGGTGCGACGCAACACCGATCCGTTCAATATGATGAAGTCTTTGTTTTCTTCTAGCGGCTGCGACGGATCGAATTCAGCCAAAGCGCTGTAACCGTACTTGATGCCAACTACTTCAACCCCCGCACGTAAAAACGAAGTCGCAGCGGCCGAGATAACCGCGTTGGCCGCTGGAGCAGGACCACCGGCGAACAAGATTGCGACTCGCTTGAAATCCGATTGTGCAATGTTGGTTGAAAGTGTGTTGGTCACGGTAAGCCTCGTCGTAATTTAAGTTCAAAGGGAATATTTAGACCGCAGTTTGGGCTTCTGCCGCTTGCGTTTTGCAACCGTTCTTAACGCGGCAAAAGTGATTTATCGTGAAAAACAGTCTTCATAGTCTAGAAAAATGATGAGCGATTGAATACGGCTGTTCGCCGTTCAGAACTTTGTGAGCCCTAGCGAGTCTAAGGCAAGGTTGCGCCTGTCGGTTAGGCTGGGCACCGTTTGAAAGTCATCGCGTGCGCTAACGCAGGTGTGGCCTGCGTTAGCTAGGCATAAGGGGGCATTCTTGAGCAATTCAAGAATGTGTCAGCGAATGCTTGCTGCTTGATCGAGTACCGTGATCGCAGATAATAATTTTGCTGGCAGTCAGCCTTACAGGTTGCGTTCAACCCATTTTGTGTCGACTTTGCCGTTTACGAAGTCTTCGTGCAGCAAAACCGACTTTTGGAATTCAGCCGTTGTCTTGATACCCTCGACTCGCAGTTCATCCAAGCACCGAACCATACATGCGATAGCTTGAGCACGCGTGGGTTGGTGGACGATTAACTTGCCGACCATCGAATCATAATACGGTGGCACGGTATAGCCAGCGTGAACGTGGGTGTCGAAGCGAACGCCCAGTCCGCCAGGCATGCAGATTGATTCGATAGTGCCTGGGCAAGGACCGAAATTTCGCTCAGGATCTTCTGCATTAATTCGACATTCAATCGATACTCCGTTGCAAGGAATATCGTCTTGTGTGAAGGCCAGTTTCTCGCCAGCCGCGATGCGGATTTGTTGTTGAATCAAGTCGATGCCTGTTACCATTTCGGTTACAGGGTGTTCTACTTGGATCCGAGCATTGACTTCGATAAAGTAGAAGTTGTTATCTTTGTCGACAATGAATTCTACAGTCGCCGCGTTGAAGTAGTCAGCTGCCTTGATCATACGAACGGCTGCGTCGCAGATTGACGTGCGGACTTTTGGCGGAAGCGTTGGGGCTGGACTTTCTTCGATCAGTTTTTGGTGGCGTCGCTGAGTCGAACAGTCGCGTTCCCAAAGGTGAACGACATTGCCGTGCGTATCAGCCAAAATCTGAACCTCGACGTGTCGAGGGAGTTCGATAAATTTTTCAAGGTAAACGCCGGCGTCGCCAAAGGCAGCCTTTGCTTCTTGTGCAGCTTGTTCGAGCGCGTGCTTGAGTGATGCTTCGTTTTCGGCAACTCGCATCCCTTTGCCACCACCACCGGCGGTGGCTTTGACCAAAACCGGATAGCCGATTTCTTTGGCAACCTTCATCGCTTCCTTGGTGTCCTCGATCAGCCCGGCAGAACCCGGCACGACAGGCACTTTAGCTTTACGAGCCAACGAACGAGCGGTGTTCTTGTCGCCAAGCATTCGCATGGCGTCGGGAGTTGGGCCGATGAAGTTAATGTTCGAGTCGCGGCAGGCTTCGTTGAAGTCAGCGTTTTCGCCCATGAACCCATAGCCGGGGTGAATGGCTTCGGCACCCGAAAGTTCGGCGGCGCTGATTAGCTGAGTCGTCCGCAGATAGCTGTCGCTCGAACGCGCATTACCAACGCAATAAGACTCGTCGGCCAGTTCTAGGTACTTGCTGCCTCGGTCACCTTCACTGAAAACGGCAACGGTTCCGATACCCATTTCTTTACAGGCGCGAATGATACGCAACGCGATCTCGCCGCGATTGGCAATCAGGATTCTGTTAAACATTTGTTCGCAGGTTGAAGTTAGTTTTTAGCGACACGAAACAACGGTTTGTTGTTGTCGACCGGATCTTCATTGTTGACCAAAACTTCAACGATCTTGCCGGACACACCGGCAGGAATTTCGTTGAACATTTTCATTGCTTCGACAATGCAAACGATTGTATCTTCGGTAACGACATCACCCACTTTAACGTAGTCCGCTGCATCAGGTTTTGGACGTGAATAAAACGTTCCAATGGTCGGGCTATCGATAGTGAAGGTGTCGGCATTGGCCGCAGGAGCGGCGGCCGAGGATGAGGCTGCTGGAGCAGGAGCTGCCGCCGAGACTGCCGGAGCCGCCGCTTGCGGCTGTGCGTAAGCTACCGGCTGACCCTCGGGGCCGCGACGTAAGCGGATTCGTTGATCCGCTTGCTTTAAGTCCACTTCGTTGAGCTCATGTTCTTGCATTAACTCAATTAGTTCACGGATCTTTTTAACTTCAAAAACAGATTCCGTTTCTGTTTCATTCTTCTCTTTGGCCATCAGTGCTCCAAAGTTATCTATATTGTGAGTAGCCGCCGTTAAACAGGGCAAGCTTGCCTATTGTTGGTAATTTAAAAGTCGCAATTGTAGTCAAAACGATAGTCAGCCGCCAAGCCGGACCAGGCATTGTTCTAGTGCTTTCGGCAGATTACTTAGGACTTCGTAACCGGAATCGGTCACCAACACGTCATCTTCAATCCGGACCCCGGCAATTTTCGGTAGATAAATGCCCGGTTCGATGGTTAAAACCATGCCGGGAGCCAAAATCGTGTCCGATGAAGGAGATATATACGGATTTTCATGGATTTCTAAGCCAAAGCAATGGCCTGTACCATGCTGGAAAAATTCTCCAAACCCGGCCGCTTCAATCACCGATCGGGCCACCTGATCGACCGCACGGGCTTCGACGCCTGGTCGGATTTGTTCGATTGCAGCCATTTGGGCCCGCAAGACAATTTCGTAGATCTCGACAAATTTAGGCTCGGGGTCGCCTGTAATCACCATCCGACACAGGTCACTCAGGTAGCCATTTACATTGGCGCCCCAGTCGACCAAGAAATTACTGGCCGACCCCAGCTTAAAGTCCGATGGTCGAGCGTGAGGTAGCGCCGCTCTTGGCCCGACGCCAACAATGGGGTCAAACGCGAATCCCTGAGCACCAAGGTTTCGCATTTCTGCTTCGAGTACGAACCCAAATTCACGTTCGGTTTGCTGGGGGGTGGCGGCTGCAACGGCGTTTTGGAAGGCTAATTCGTTGATCTGGATCGACTTTCGAATCGCAGCTACCTCCGATTCGTCTTTAATCATACGCAATCGTTGGACCACTTGAGTTGTGCCGACTAACTTAACGCTTGGCATACGTGTTTGAAGTTCATCAAAGTCTGCCTTGGATAGGTGACCGGATTCGATGGCCAGTTGTTGCCAACCGAATGATTTGACCAATCGATCAGCCGAGTCCAGCAGTGACGAAGCAACATCACGAATATCGATTTCTAGACCAGGGCATTCTTGTTCCAGTTGAATCGTATATCGAGCGTCGCTGGCGAGTATTTGCTGCTGTGGCGAGATCAAGAGGTAAGCAGCGGTACCGGTGAAGCCAGTTAGGTAGCGGATGTTATTTAGGTCGGAGATCAATATTGCATCGGCGGCTACTTCGTTCAGATTTGCTGCAAGCTGCTGGCGTCGTTTTTGGAAAGGAGTCATGATTAAACGGTTTACGGAGAAGTTTTTGTTAGTTGAGACGCGGTTTGCCAGTTTGAGGAGAGGCGTATGAGGGGGTGTGGACTACCATGTAACGCTAGGGTTCTTCAGTGAAATAGCAGCGTTTAAGCCAATTCTAATGGCAAGCGTGCAGCAGTATTTGAGCGATTCTGTTAAGATTTACAATTCTTAGTTGCCAAACGGATTTCTAGCATCAAAAATATTATGGATTTTTAATTCTTATTATTTGATTTGCCGTCATCGGTTTTTACCATCGTCAGGATATAAGTTTCATGCCTATTAAGGTCAAGTGCGGAAGTTGCAGTGCCCAATTCAAGGCCAAAGATGAGCTTGCTGGCCGCCGGGTGAAATGCCCGAAGTGTCAAAATCCAGTCGTCATTGCCGCTCCGCCGGCTCCCGTGTCTACAGCTCCCAAACGCGCTGCAAACCCATTGCTTGACATTTTGGATGAGGAAGACGTTCAGGCTCGCGTTCGAGGGCCGATGTGTGACAACTGCGGTTCAGAGGTGAAACGCGGGATGGTGATTTGCATTGATTGCGGGTTCAACTTGGAGACAGGGGACCAGTTAGAAACCGACGCCGACGAGGATATCGAAACTAGCGCTAATATGTCTGGCGCGGAACAGATGATGCGGAAGGCTGAGCGCGACTTAGATGAAGGTCCAGATACAGCGGGCGACGGCGATTTTGGCGATGGAGCGGAGTCTTATTTGATCGCAATTGTAGCGGGATTTTTTGGCGTCATCATGTTGGCGATTGCCTTGGCCGTGGTTTTCTTTATGGAGCAGTTGACGACGTTGATGTCGCCAGCAGGAATCAGTTTGATTGCTTCAGTCTTGATGTACTTGGGGATGGTTCTCTGGATCTCGATCGTTGCCTTTTCAGCGTCGCAAGTCCACGGGATTGTTTGTTTAGTCTCGCTGGGACTATATTGCCCGGTCTTCGGTTTCATGAATGGCAAAACATTATTACTGCCCACGATCTGCTTGTTGGTTTCCGTTCTAATGCTGATAGCTACCGGTATTTACGTGAGCTACAACGGTATAGCACCGGTGCCGGTTTAGTTAGATAGATTTAATTCTGCCGTGCTGTCGGACAAAGACCGTCTTGGGTCGATTTGTAAACCACATTCATTGCAGAATGGCTTCTCGTTCAATTCTTGTGAATTTGTGTCCAACGGTAGCTCAATAACTTGCTCAACGGACTAAAGCTCGGAAAACGAAGACAAGATCACCGTATTTGAATTCAAGACTTCCGCGTTCTGCCCAACGATGTTGCCGATAGGCACGCTATCCAGAATGTCGTCTACCGATCCCGAGGCGACATCAACTCGGTGCAGTTCCTCAAAAAACTCGGACAAGACGACATCTCCTTCGGTGAGTTGACCCCAAGAAGCCGATGCGCCAGACAAAATAAAGCAAACGACGATTGATGTCCGAAAGAGAAGTTTTGAAGCTGAAAGTTGAATAGCGTTAAAAGAGCGATACATGATTTCTCCATGGGGGGCAAAAACTAAGAGAGCACAGCTGAATTCTGTTGTGATTCGCTGGCGAACTGTCTCCCGCATCATGACAGGTGTTTCAATTGAAAAACTGTAGTGTTTCGCTTCAGAAACGAATGGTCAGCTGTATCGTTTTGCGCCATTGTTTTAACCAACTTGGTTGATATTCCAGCGGCAGGTGGTTTGGCCTTTTATTTGCATGACGAATATTTGGTTCTGTCTTGAGACTCAATGTTTCACTCAAAGCTGAGCATTGCAGTTTGTTAAACAACCTTGGCGTTCGAAAACGTAGCGAGTGACAGAGTCGGGGTAAACTCTTCAAAGGAAATAAAATGCGAAAAAAATATCTTTGGCTCACCGTATGGACCATTTGTTTTTCGATTGGTTTCAATGTACTAGCACTTGCCAAACCGCAAGACGAGACAGATCTCGCGGAACTTCAACAACAAGTCGAACAACTGCAAGCTCAGCTTAAACGCAGAGCAAATCGGTCCGGTGATGCTGAAAATCCATTGGAGGCAAGTGAACGAGTACGCAACGTCGGTCGGCAAATTGTCCGACGGGCGCCGCGAGATCTTTACGAGCAGGACATTTCTTTGCAAATTCGACTGTACGACTTGAGTGATTTGTTTGCTGTATCTCCTAACTATCCGGCAATCATTCCTGACGAACTTCAAGCTGGTCGGAAGTTCTTTGCTGCTGCCTCCGGTAACCAACGTCAAATGTCAAGCGGCGGCGGTTTTGGTGGGGGTGGCGGTGGTGGAGTTTTTAGTATTCCCGCAACGCAGTTCGCCGCTCCCATTCAAGAAAGCCAAAACCTAAACATGCAATCGGCGCAGGTTACACTCGACCAGTTGGTGGGAACGATCAAAGAGACCGTAAAACCCGAGATGTGGGGGCAGACGCCGACTTCGGCTCGAATCAAGTTTCTTGGTAACACGCTATTGATTACCGCCACCGAAGAAATGCATACCCAAATCAATCACTTGCTAAACCTGTTTCGGGAGCATTGGGGAAAACGGCGTACAGTCTCGGTTCAGACTTGGTGGATTCGCGCCGGCCATGGTGCCGCGTCGGAGTTGATCGATCAAGCGACAAGCCAAAAGATCGGTGCCGGCGTCGTGGACAAAGGTCGTTGGAAGGAGTTCTTTAGCAAAGCCAAAGAAACCAATAGCCTTGCGTACTCGGCGACTTTAACGGGGCATAACAATCAAACCTTGCATGCGGTTTCCGGGAAACAGGTTTCCTTGACCATCGATGCAGACCCGTATGAAACCAATGACATCCAGTGGCACGTGAAGGACTTCGACAATCTCGATGCTGAGCCTGCCGACTTGGAGTCGGACGATCACTTGGTTTCCGAAAACTATGGGTTCCTTGGTCAGCAGAAAAAGATCATCGGCTTTCGGCCACTTAGAACTCGCTTTCATAGCGGCGCTGCGGTTCAGTTAACACCGTTGGCGACGCGAGGCGGTAACTTTGTGATCCTGGACTTGCAAGCCAAACTGAATGAGCTTGTTCCGAATGATCGTCGCTTGAAGATTGCGGTGGATCAAGGCGAAAAGGAAACCTCGATCGAATTAGACAACAGTGACTACCGGACATGCCGGTTTAGTTCGACGTTGCGGTGCCCCAAAGACCAAGTCGTGTTGGCTGGCAGCATGACATCCAAGCCGGGGGAAGAGGGTGAGGCGTCGGAGATTTTGATTTTTGTACGAACGTTAGTGCATACGATCAAAGAAGACCAGTCGGACTGGAAGAAGTCGACCGTCGTGCTGCCCGGCGCTTCAAAGTTAGAATTAACGCCCGATTCAGATCGGGAAGATGAGTAGCAAGTCGTTCACTGGTTTGTTCGTTAAGCGAAAACGCGTCAAAAGCGGAGGACACGGGGGTCGAACCCGCAACCCGTGAGGGCAACTGATTTCGAATCAGCCTGCTAGCCATTCGCTTATCCTCCTTCGCTTGCGCGAGCCGAGATTCTACCTGCCCTGAAGGCACAAATCGAGGGCCTTTTTGTGAAACAAACCGGCTCGTTAATGGCTGGGTAGAAATTCTCGGCTGCGTCTGGGACACCACTTTAAGTGGTCCGCGGAGAGCATGACACTTAATCGGATAGGTGGTTCGTCGTGTCAGCTGAATTGTTTCTAGTGCTAACCTTATGATGACGGGCAAGAGTGCCCATACTACGGAGGGATTAGGCTAAAGGCTACTACGAACACACATGCCGCAC
>CAZHCH010000064.1:0-17276 GCA_964530985.1 uncultured Pirellulaceae bacterium
TTCGCGTGGGAGATTTGTTTCCGTATGATTCCTGAATGTTGGGACCGGTTGGAACTGTGCTCGTTTCCGGCTCCGAGCCTCGATCTTCAGGAACGAGACGACAAAGGATACTCTTACCATCGGGCATCCAAGAGAATCCCCCCAGGACGGTGTTCAAGCGATCGGTCAACATTTTCGGTTCTTTGGGAGATCCAACAGTGCTAACCCAAAGCTGCTGGCCTTTGTCGGTGACCAGCACGAACGCAAAATCTTTTGAGTTATGTGACCAGCTGACGCTCGAGATTCTTGGGTTCTCAGGCAGGGGAATTTTAAAGTGTGTGTCTTCGTTTTGAATTCCAGACGGATCAGCACTTCGACTTCGAAGTGTGAGCCCTCTGAGATAACCTGTTTGAAACGGCCCGTTCGACGCGGGATCAATCCGCATTCCAGCAAGCTGTAACATTCGTCGCGACACGTCAGCGATATCGGGCATTGCGTCGCGATCGACCATCAACATCCACTCGTTATCCGGGCTAAGGCTAACCGTCGGCGTAGGCTTTGCGTCAACGATGTCAACAATGGCTTGAGGAGGAAGTTGGTAACCAGATTGCTGCGCCACGAGTACCTCGGCGATTAAACTTGAAAAGATCAATATTAGGCAATTGAAAATACACTTGGACGTCATGGATAACTCCGCCATTGGACTAAACATTTTTGAATTAACGTTTAGTTTAAGCGTTTTGAGTTTAGATACAATCGATTGATAGTTTATTGAGCTGAGTGCATTGGTAACCCGACGCGTTAGCGAGGAACCCGTAAAAATCCTCGCTAACACGTCGGGTTACCATGCTGCCTAACTTGTAAAACTGATTCACCCTGTATTGGTTGCAACTTGATGAACGGGCAAATCTGCCAGCGGTAAAAGAAGCAGAAGCGTATAAAAAACATCACCGCTCAATGCGCGCAAAAATACGCTGCTTGGGAGTCACCAAGCAGCGTTATGCGAAAGACGGCGAGCATCTAGATCGGAGCTATTGGTTCGGCGAAAGCCGGGTCGGGCTTAAACCAATTCTTTTCTGGAGCCGATCAGTGTGCGAAGTCGCTCAGCCAACAAACTGGCATCAAACGGCTTCTTAAACGTTTCGTTGATTGCTGAACGATCGAACGAGACAGGCTGTCCGTCGTCTGGCAACAATGCGATAAGAATGGTCTCAGAAAAATCTGGGTTCTTACGCAAGTTTTGGCAAATTTGCATCGCTTCCACTTTTCCAATTGAAAAGTCAGTGATGATGCAGTCTGGGTGAAAACTTTCAGCTTGAATGCCGGCCTCGAAGCCACTGGCAGCCACAGCTACTTTGAAAGATTTCTCGGGAGGTAACTCCCGTTTTAGATTTTCGATTAATACCTGATCTTGAGCGACAATCAAAATTTTTGCCATCGCTTCATCTTCGAGATCCCCTAAAGGCATACCATGCTCTTTTAGGAATTTGATCAGGTATTCGCGTGGAATACGACGGTCTTGTGATCCGGGGATCCGGTAACCCTTAAGGCGACCAGAATCAAACCACTTACTGACCGTGCGTGGGGCCACTTTACAGATCTTCGCGACCTGTCCAGTTGTGAACACCTTCATCGCAGGCTCTCTCCATTTACACTTTTGAATCGTCTTTCGCCGCATAAGCTAAACTTACCAAAGCGGTAAGTCTCTCTATATGCAACTGCTTATCCCTTGCTCGCGGGGAGCATCTGGGTCGGAATAAACATGTAATCGCTAATTAGGCTGAGCAAGTGTCCGTACCGACTCATCCGTTACGACATCAGTCATACAACCAATCTCAGTAGACTTATCGCCATGACTAACACGAACCTGTGAGAGTTCAATACCAGCCGGTAAAGTCAACGTATTTTGATCGAATGACGGCGAAGATATCGCCTGGGAGAAAATACGACGCAGTAGATTTCGTTGGGTCTTGAAAACTGCCACGTATTTAGACCAGACTTGAAGCCTGGAACCGAATCCCCCCCGGGTTATCGTTTTTCGCCCAGATGACAAATCTAAAATCCGCACATTCAACAGTTGAACGATTGGTTAAGAACGAAAAATAACTTCCTAGGTTATGTTTCGTTTATTCTGGACGCATTCTTTAGCCTCTTTCAACAATCATTCCGTTCATCCGTGATTCAACGGCGAATCCGAGTATCGCTGTGACACCAAACATGCCTGAAAACCCAGTTAAACCGCTGGTTCTAGAATAAATCTCCGCTGGTTCCAAAATTCTATCGAGTCCACTGCACAATGTTAAAATCTGCCAAACACGTAGCATTCTCGTGCATATGAGGGCCCGCACTGACGTTAATGAGCGATAATTTAACGGCCACGATTTGTTAAAAAATGCCGATTGCGGAAGCAAAACACTCTGCGGTCAAGCGCAATTCTGTGCGCGGTTGACTCCCCGTGACAAATTCCGCGGGGAATCCATGTGTCAATTTCGAAAACTTCGATCCGTCAGCTGGCTGACGGATCACTCTGAGCATCCCAAATAGCGTGTGGGTTAAAGCAGATCGACGCCAGCATGCTCATTGAAACGCAACCGACGAATGCGATAACGGCCGGTCCAAAATGAAATTCAACTAAATCACCCAATTTTACGAGCATAACTAAAAACGCTAGCAGCATCACGTCCATCATGCTCCACTTGCCAAGCTGCTCCATCAATCGAAGCATGATAGCTTTATGCTGGCGATTCAATAATTGTAGGCAACTGAGTTCAAGCAGTACCACCATTTTGGTTAGTGGGAACAATATTGAAAACACAAACACAACTCCGCCGACGAAATAGTTCCCATGCTGAAACAGTTCGATAATTCCGCTCAGTATGCTTGACCGACTACGATTCCCAAGTTGTTCGACTTCTAGAATCGGCATTAAGATTGCCGGCCAAAACAGACAAAACGCACCAAATGCTGCCGCCGCAGTTCGACTTGCCGATTTTTTCGAAGCTATTTGAGGTTGAAACGGCGTTTCGCAATAGTAACAGAGCAGCCTCTGTGAAGTTGGCTCGATCTCAGGAAGTTTCTGAACCTGGCCACAACAATGACAAGCTTTTAAGTGCTTATAAGAATCATTCACTTTGTCAATTGTTCCCAATACGCTTAGACCTAGAGATTGAGGTAGATTCTAAACATTTTAGGTAAGGCTTGGGTAGCCTTCGAAATTCTCTAATTCAATGGATTTAGCCGGCGATATTTCGCCTGCTTTTTTTCGAAAAAACCATTGCCGTAATTCCAATTAGTGATGCGTCCAGATTGAAAATACAAGAGCCAAAGACGGCATATACAAATCTAGGTAATTCGTACCGTTCCGCAGCAGACACAACGCTTTGGCCAAAAGTATAAAACTAAGCCAAGTGACGTAAGAATTAAAAAGGCCTTCATAGAAGATGAATAGCGAACGCTAGAATGGATATCTTCACGAAAACACTGCCTGCAGAATCGTTTGCTTCTTTTATTCATTGCTCAACCTCATTTGTTTATATTGCCCACTTCATCACGTCGCAAATATCCTGCCAAAAAAATTGAAATAGAATAGAACCCCGATAAAACTGTACTTTTGCCTGTTTTTTTAGCGAATCATCAAAACCCAATTAACTCAAATTGAGACGATTGTCTCGAATTTCTATTTGAATCTCGCTTAAGCTCAAAGCAATAGACGAAATACATTGATCTTTTAGAGCCGAATCGTGAGCGCCTGTCTCAGAGCCAGAGCCCCGATCAAATGCCCATTCGAATCACAAACCAAACAAACAGAATTCCGTGGGTGACTAGGTAGGCAATTCGCATCGGATTCGAGCGAGTTTGCGCGACTCGTATCGCTGTGAAAATAGTGGCGAATCCCATTATTGGAACATTCAAGTACGTTGAGAGCATAAAAAACATCAACACTACGTCACGTCACCGCCGGGCGAGTTTTCCGGAAAACAGAAACGCCCAACTGATTGTGCCTTCGATTAAGATCGTCCAAATGGTCATGGCGTAGGCGAGCCAAGTCACTCGCTCCGGAATGTCGAGAACAGCTTCACCACAGTCAACGATGAAAGCGCGTGATCCGTGACCTTGCACGATGTAGGTACTGCTTAGCGTCTTGTTCAGTACCTGCTTCAAGTCTTGCAGTCTCAGCAACTTGGAAGAATGACCTCGGAATGAGCGAGGTTGCCCGTTTCAAAAATGGTCGTCCCTGAACCAGCTTTGACAGAGCTCAGAATCACAAAAAGGCCGTCCGTGCCTGTCTTTGTGATCAGTTTTTTGGCAACCGCGGACGATCGGCGTCAACACGGTTGAACTTTTCCGGCTTATGCGAGCCGAGCAACTAAAATTGCGGAAGAAACCACCTACACATTTAGAAGCTTGAAAATCGTGGAACGACCTGCGATGACCCGAGAGGCTCATTCCCACCAACTACTGGAACCTTCTCGTTAACCGCTTCTGCCAACGTCTGCAGTTGTAGAATCACTACACGACGTCTGGCGATTTTGATTAAATTCTCTTTCTGTAACTGCCCCAAAACAACTGTCACCGTTTCTCGCGTACTACCGATGATCGACGCCATCTCTTGGTGAGACAAACGGATATCCAACGTGATACCAAACTCCGTATTACGACCGTACTTTTCGCATAGTTCGATCAAAAGATGGATCACTCGCTCCCGGTTGGAACGGAATAACAAGTTTCGCAGTCGTTTTTCGACACGCTGCCGACGAAGACCAATTAACTTCGTGATCCCCAGTACTAGCTCTGGGTACTTTCTGAGCACAAGATTGATGGAGTCTTTGGGCAGCAAAACCAGCGTTGTATTTTCAGTAGCTTCAACGTATTCATCGCGACGTGAATTCCCGAGAAGCGACAATTCGCCGAAGATTTCCCCGACATCCAAAAATCCTAAGATTGACTGCTTTCCATCAGGAGTGGCATGGCAAACTTTGACACGTCCCTGAGCAACCAACAGGACACCATCGGCCTGTTCGGTCGGCAAGTAGACGGGTTCGCCCTTCTTCAACTTCCTGACCTTGGATTTAGCTTCCAGATCCGCAATGTCTGACGCAGAAAGCTGAGAAAATAAATTGCAATTTTTTATGTACCAGAAACTATCAGCCATGGGATTATCATTCCGTCTTTAAGGTCGTTATGTGCGTAGATTAAGTCTAGTTTGGTACGCTTGAATTTCACTTGAGTTCGAATGCCAGCGTTAACATATAGACTGTGGACAGCGAATTTTTCTTACCGATCAAATTCAATTTTGGCAAATTAAATCGCATTTTTTGGAAGTGCATCAACGTAGACAGAGCGTGTTAAGAAAGACTAACTGAAGCCGAACTTCCGTTAGCTGTCAAAACACCGCTGAGACTTTAAACCGGTTTCCGGTGCCCGTGTTTCGGTAAACACGAAAAACTCTCAACTTATTCAGCTAAAACAAGCGAAATGCAGTAAATGGTTAAGGGCCTGATTGAATTAAACGCTAACTTAACCGCCGGATTAACCGCCGGATAACTGACTTTTTAACTGTTTTAAACATAATTCTATGTGCTCTGGCCCAACGTTCGTAAATCGCCCGAGCGCACCGTGAAGCCGGTTTCGTCAAGATATTCCAAAATTGGAATCGCGTACTTTCGGCTAGTTCCTAATTCTTGCCGCAGTTCACTCATCGTCATCCCCTCGGGCGATTCCATCAAGGCTTTTGAGAGACACGATTTGACCTCAGCCATCTGGTCATGGTGCATATAAAACCCGTCTGTGACCAATACCAAATCGCCATTCTCTTTCGCCATTTCTAACAACTCTTCGACCGAATCTTTGTTCTTAGTCGCCGACTTGGTCAAATCGGCAACCTTGGGTGGTTCAAAGCCAGCCCCTTTCAAAGTGTCAACCAACTGCCCAAGTAACGCCTTTTGGCCTTTGGACAGCTTCGGGCCGTAACCGACCAGACCGATCGAAGCGACATTCGCAACCACTTGCTTCTCTTTTTTTAGATGTTCAATTACCAACGCCAGTAACTCCGGTTGCCCCAAGTAATCAAACTCGTGCTCAACCAAATTCCTTGCATGCTGAAATCGCAATGGCTGATCAGCATGCAGTCGCTTAAGCGTATTTAAAACGCGACGCCCAAGGTCTTCGAAACGGCTCTTGTGAATCGTCACATTTCGAGTCTGCGATATGGAAACTTCTATCAATGTCCCTGAATTCCTTAGCACCTCGCAAACCGATTCGTGATCCGAAATCCCTGCGTCTCGGCTCAAGTTTTTTGAGTTCCAGTCCAGCGTTGTTGAAAAATACAGCCCCGCAGAAGCTCGTTGATCGACGTCTTTCCCTGCAAGCTTGCTTAGCATTTCCAAATCAATCTCTGAAGGTTTTTTGAGCGGATTCGCGTTGGCCGTCAATACTCGACCTCCACCAATCGTCTCTACCGGTGACTCCAAGCGAATTACAAACGGCTGATTCCAAACCGCAACAACCGGTTCGTTTAAGTACAACTGCGCGAACGTCTTTTGACCTGGGTCAAGCCGATCACAGTCTAGTAAACGAACATTGGCAAATAATTCAGCCGTGCCGACATGAAACCGAACTTGAGTACGGTCTTTCAGTTTGCGATGGGTATTGCCAAGCATCGATAGTTCGACCGTCATTAATCTTGACGGCAGCAAGTGACCAGGCGAACCGAGTTCATGCCCACGACCGATTTCAGAATGATGCACGCCCGCCAAGTTAATCGCAGCGCGTTGGCCTCGCGAAACGGAATCTGAATCCGAATCGTGATTTTGGATACCACGAATTCGTACTTCTGAATTTCCAGGTTGAATGACAACTTGATCACCGACGGATACTTTCCCGCTGTTCACACTGCCGGTTACTACGGTTCCGTGGCCAGCAATCGAAAAACTACGATCAATCGCCATCCGAAAAGGAGCGTGGTTTAAATCTGTACGGTCCGTCGCCGCAACCTTTTCAGCGGCTTCAATCAGCGCCGATTTTAGCTCCTCTATGCCTTCGCCAGACTTTGAGCTCGTTCGAATAATCGGCGAGTCGCACAAAAAGGTATTACTAACCAATTGCCGAATTTCATCTTCCACCAACTCAAGCCAGTCTGGTTCACACAAATCACATTTGGTCAACGCGATCACGCCGCCAGGCAGGTCGAGCATTCTCAAAATATCTAAGTGCTCAGTCGTCTGTTGCTTGATTGAATCGTCGCCAGCGATCACCAGCATTACGACGTCCATCCCCGTTGCTCCGGCCAGCATTTGACGCACAAACTTTTCATGTCCTGGCACGTCAACCACGCCCATTCGGAACGGTGGCAAATCCAAATGAGCGTAACCCAACTCGATTGTGATCCCGCGTTTTTTTTCCTCGGGCAAACGATCGGTATTGGTGCCAGTAAGCGCACCAATCAACGACGTTTTTCCGTGGTCGATATGGCCGGCCGTGCCAAGAATCAAATCGGTTAGCATGAGGTTGTAATGGGAGGTAAGTGAACGGCGGGAAGGACGTAAATTTTGACCAGCCTAGTAGCATGCAACAAACGTATGCCTTTTGCTCGGGCTTCAAATCAATTCTAACGTTTCCTACAGCGGCGCGAATCGGCGAAGCGCTACCGTAGAACAGATGCCCAAAGAAAACTACAATGCTCGGGTTGCAAACGCGACTTGGCTCATGCTCAACGCGTTCTGACGACTATGTGAGCCAACAAACCTTCCGACTTAAATTGACCTGCGTTGCAATGAACTCAATAAAACTAAACATGGACCTGCAGCATTTCCCCCATAAACGAAATGCCAATTTCTTGGCGTACTGCAGTGTGTCACCGTTAAACTCGCCAGCTGCTGACCGCGCAATTCACTTCACGAATCGACAACGTGAAGTCGGTCGAGGTATGCTGTTGGAGTATGTCGGCGACGAACACATCGCTGATCGCTTTCGAAAAAACTTCGGGCAGCTAATGAAAACAAGCCCGGACAACATTTCGATGGTTACCAACACCACCGAAGCGATCAGTATGGTCGCCAACGGGTACCCCTTCGAACCGGGGGACCAGATTGTTAGCTACATCAACGAGTACCCCGCCAACCACTACCCTTGGGCGTTGCAAACCAATCGTGGCGTAGAACTGATCCAGCTTTCTGATACTGACATTCAACAAGAAGATCGTCCTTACACTGGCGCGATCGACGCCAAGTTCGCTCGTGGGTGGTCGTTTAACGAACTCGAATCCGTCGTGACCGATCGAACTCGAGTCGTTGCGATTAGCCACGTTCAATTTACCAGCGGTTTCGCAGCGAACCTGAAGCAGTTGGGGGAATTTTGCAAATCAAAAAACATCGATCTGATCGTCGACGCCGCTCAAGGCCTGGGTTGTTTGCCGGTCTACCCGGAAGAGTTCGGCATCGCCTGCGTTGCCTCCGCTGGATGGAAATGGATGCTCGGACCAGTCGGTTCAGCTGTCATGTATACCAGCCCTGAGTTTCGGAGCAAAATTGCTATTACAATGTGCGGAGCCGATAACATGAAGCAAGAGACTGAATACTTGGACCACACTTGGGACCCTTTTGAAAACGGGAGAAAGTTTGAGTACTCAACTGTTAGCTATTCCGTGCTTGATGCACTGTCCGTTGGTATTGAAACCATCTTCCTGCCCAACACGATGGAAGCCATCCGTGATTCGAACTTTGCGCTGCAAGAACTGGCACTCGAACACTTAAATTTCGACAAGTATCAACCCGTTATACACCTGCCTGAACATCGTTCGGGAATACTGGCAATTATTCCCAAGTTCTCTTCGGCCAAAGAAATCAGCCAAACGCTGGAAGACCAAAATATTATTGTGACACCGCGCGACGGCTACCTAAGATTCGCTCCTCACCTGTGCACAACCGAAGACGAAGTACTACGTGCAGTCGAAGCCATGAACGCAATTAGTTAATGATGCAAGGAATTGGTAGCCGTGAAATTTCACGCTACACTAACGCCAGAACAACCCTACCAACCGCAGCAATCTACTTTAGCTTCAGCCTCTTCCGCAAACTGCCTAAGAACGCCCAACAAAGGTTGAGGCGCGACGATCAGAAGAGTCTCACCCGCTCGCTTTTTCAAATGCTTGCAAAACCCCGGTTTTACACGAACTGCTAAGTCCAGAATGGTTTCGCCGTTAGGCGGAGCAACCGCCTCAGGGTTCTCTTGCCACTGGCGATAGTAACGGTTGCAGTTTTCCTTGAGGCTCTCAATGCACTTTCCTTGCCACAAACCGTGGTCAAGATTCCGCCAAGAATTTTCCACGCGAATTTTAACTCGGCGGTCGCCCGCAAGTATCTTTGCAGTTTGACTATCAGCAATACCAGCGGCTGCCACAATACTATCGAAGTTCACGCCCTGCAAGCTTTTAGCCCATTCGTTTGCTTGCCTAGTCCCATCGTCGCTCAACGGTAAATCCAGTGACCCACAAATTCGATTTTGCTCGTCGAACTCAGTGAAAGCTCGTGGGACAAATAAAATTCGAGAGCGAATTTTTGTTTTAATCAAAGTGCCTATCATTTGCTCGCCCCCTCAACTTTGATCTGGCTCATCAAATTCTCAATCGCTGCGGTGTAATCGTCATGTTTGAAAATCGCGCTGCCAGCAACAAGCAACTGAGCCCCAGCGTCGGTCGCATCGGCAATCGTGCTTTCGTTAATCCCACCATCGATTTCCAAGACAACGGTCTCGCCACCAGGAAGCTGTCGGATCTGTTCGTACTTTTCCAGTACACCAGCGATGAAACTCTGCCCACCAAAGCCCGCGTTAACACTCATCACTAACGCTAGGTCCGCCAACGGCAGTGCCGAAGCGATCGTTGACACGGGAGTCGCAGGGTTAACAGCAATGCCCGCGGCGACCTGATGACTTTTGATTTGCTGCATCACTGCCGGCAAGTCATCGGTGGCTTCTGCGTGGACGGTTAGCACGTCTGCTCCAGCATCGCAGAACTGATCGATGTACTTTTCAGGATTCACCATCATCAAATGCACATCCAACGGCAAATCCGTCAGTTTTCGAAGTGCAGCAACGATCGTTATTCCGTAAGTAAAGTTTGGCACAAAGACGCCGTCCATCACGTCCAAGTGTAAACCAGCCACGCCGGCTTCTGTCAAACTCGCAACCTCGCGTTCAAGGTTTCCAAAATCACACTGTAACAACGAAGGCAATATAGTAGGGGCCGCCGCCGTCATTTGTAGAAATCGCTCATGACCAATGGTCATCGGCATGCATTGGGTTAAACAAGGAATAAGCAAACGGCATTCAAAGAAAAAATCGATGCCTTGTGGCAGCAGATTTTAGCGGGAGAAAAATCAGATTCCACCCAAATGTCCAGTAAGAATTTATTTTTGCTTATCGACCTAGGTTTTTGCCGATCAGAATTTTTTTTCTTTAAATCAGGCAGGTTTTGGGCCTTGCAAACGGCCGCACGGGTTGCCCCGAATCCACGGGCAAATTTGACCAATACCACACGGAAATAACCCAGAAAGTTACGCTTATCCTAACGACCGCCACCCCTAGATCCGCCTCGACCACCACCGTTAGGGCCTCTACCGCCACCGCCTCGGCCAGCACCGCCTCGGCCAGCACCGCCTCGGCCACCAGCACCAGCTCCTTGCTCTTGCCGGCTGTCAACTGTCTTTTTTGTCGTCCGATGATCATCCTTGGCTCGTTTTGAGCTGCCCGAAGATCGACTGCCTTGTTGACTTGACTCAGACGCTCCCGGCATTTGATCCATATCTTCACCAGCAACCATTAATTGTCCTGGATACTTCTGCATTAATGTATTCAGTAGGAATTGCGCGTTAGGCACATTCGGCAACACTTCCGTCGATCGCGGACTAGGGGCAACATCAATGGATTTAACAAACGCAAAAATGTCATCGTACATGTACGGTGGACCAGTTACCAAAATCGTGTTGTTGGCCTCGTCGGCCCCCAAAATAACGGTTTGCTTCGCACCAGAACTGGTACTGCCACCCTGGCCGCCCTTGCCATCGGCCTTCGACTTTACGGCCTTCATTATTTTGGCTGTTTCTTTTTCGTCCTTCCCTCCTTGAACGGTTAGCTCGCGATAAATCATTTCCGGACGTTGAGATTTAATCAAGTCAACAAGTTCCACCGCATCACGATAATAAACTTTGATCATCCGTGTTTTACCAAATAGTTGCGGTTTGGTTTCGCCTTCAGGGCGGTCCCAGTATTCGACCAAACTGTTAATCCGAGATAGATCGTTGCCTGTAGCGCCTGTGACCCATAGCGTATTAAAGCGAACGTCAGCACCGAACCTAACATCCCCCTCTAAATCTGATGTGGATTCGGCTCCACCAAGTCCCCCCAACAGGCCGTCAAACAATTCACCGCCCGGCAACATGTTGTCCACCACTCCCGTCAACGGGTCGCCAGCAGCAGCCGTGTCGCTAATGCCTAGGATCGCTTCCAGCAGCTGTTGCATTTCTTGTACACTTCGATGCTGAAGTTCAAAAAAAGACGGAAGTTGAACTTCTTTCGTTTCACCTAAAAAACTCTTGATCGCTGCTTGGATGTCATCGGCAGCGTCCAAGTCATCGGATTCGACTGTCAATCCGTACTCGGTAAATCGAAATTCAATCGGTGCACCAGCAATTGACTCTTTTTTAAGTGGAGATCGATATTTAGAATTTTTGTCGACCTCAGTTGCTGTTTGACTAGCTTGCTGAAACACCATCATGTTCGAAGCGATTTGGGCGTAATCGGCCCCAACAGCTAAAACGGCCAATGCCGATGCCTGTCGAAAACAACCTGCTAACTTCGCTTGCGCACCCTTAGGCAGCTCTAATTGCGAACGCTTTTTTGACGGTAGTTCTTCCAACATCTCTTGCAAGAACTGATCATCCGTGTGGCTATCCTCAGTCTTTTTCATATCGCGACGATGAATCCGCTGGTCAAAATCTTTCCGTTGATTGGGGCGAATGATGTTAAAAGGATTTTTTCGTCCAACCGTACCCAATAGATCACCCAACGCTGGTGCAAGTCGCTCCTGGTCACGCTCGGTCATTGGGATGATCCGGACATTCGTGCGCGGTCCGTGGTCAACAGGTACGTATCGTGCGTCGAACTCTTCAGCAATCGAACGGATCTCGGCGACTTCTTTGGACGATCCCGAAACGATGATTTGGTTGAGATAGGTATTGGCCATCAATACCGGACCATTGTTAGCTGCGGGGGCCTCAGCTGATACAGTTTTTCGGTAAATTGACTGCAGCACGCCCAACACCTCAGTGACAGAAACTTTTTGCAATGTGATGATCGCGAAGTTTTTCGTTTTCAAATCCGAAACGGACGCCAGCGACTCAACAACTCGTTCGTGATCCTCTTTTCGGCCCAACACCGTAATCGCGCCCGACACCTCGTCTTGTTGCATTCGAGCATCACTGCCTTCGAGCATGGTACCCAGTAAATCAAAGGCGAGCTTTGGATCGACAGTGACCCCGTAAGTCCGCAAGAACGGGCGTTCAATCGCCACTTCTGGCGATTTAATATTTGGATCCGAATCAACCGTTTTTGCAATCAAAGAAAATCGGTCTAACATCCTTTTAGGGCCGCTCACATAAATCAGATTGCTTAGCGGATCGGCAATGATCGAAATTTCACCGTCTTCATCAGAGGTTTCGCCGGGCTGGATTCCCAATTGAGCCCCGACGACGGCCATGAAAGTTTCCGTGTCTTGAAATTTCAACTGGTATTTCAACAAGCTCGGTTTTTCATCGGCTAGTTTTCTTTTGGCTGTTTCAATGATGTTGCGAATGTTTCTGAGACGAGCACCTGTCTCACGGACTTGCAATTGGTTGGACACGCTAAAGGTGTGGAAGTGATTTTTGTTCGGTTGTGAAACCTGTGATTTCAACTCATCGTAAATCACTTCGCTATCCAATTCACCCAAATCAAACATCACGCTCATCAGTTCAAATGAACCTCGCTGGTCCAAATCCGCCGGACTAACTGAATCGATTAACTCACTGCTAATCGCCTCATTGATTGGTTTCAACATCAACATCTTGCGTTTTCGAATTAACGTAAACGGCGTGCTCAGTCCAGCCAGCGATCGATTCAACTGATCCAATGCTTCAAGAGTTGTATATGAATCTTTGTCCTGCAGGCTAAATGTATCCTCAGGCCAGTCTTCCACATTCTGCAACGAAAAACCTGCTTGGTCGCAGAACCAAGGAATAACTATGCGCCACTCTTGGTCTTGAAAAGAAAAGTGAATCTTCCCATCAGCAGTGCGTAGATTGCTTTTTCGCTCGTCACCCTGCGACTGAACAATGGTTGTTTTGGATGTCACTGGTTTCGCTTGCCGAATGCTTTGATGTTGCGGGAAAGCCACAGCCTGACTGACGAATAGCAGAACAGATAACGATACAGTAAAAACGGCGAGCCAAATCTTCATAAGAAAACCTATCATTTGAATCGTTCGTAGCGAATGACAAATCATCGCGTAAACGATCATTAAGTGAATTGCGAGCCTCATTGCCGCAAACGACACAGTGAGATTAAAATTTTATTTTTGTTATCCCTGCACTGGGTGTCGTCGGAATTTCGAGATCAGATCGAAACTGCCGCTTAGCCAATGTAACATGGGCGTATTAATCTATCCGCTGTCAATCAGTAGATTTCCACCAAAAAGACAAGCTGCACTCGGTATATTCCTAACCCTCTTAATTCGAATTTGTTTCGCAAACTCAACATCCAACTACACTCGTTATATTCCTAACCCTCGTTATATTCCTAACCCTCTTAATTCAAATTTGTTTCGCAAACTCAACATCCAATCATGGAAACCACCGACAATTTCAAAATCCTATGCATTGAATCCACTTGCGATGAGACCGCGGCTGCTATTATCACAGCAAATCGGACTGTCCTGGGCAGTGTCGTGGCCTCACAATACGATTTGCACGAACAATTCAACGGCGTTGTCCCAGAAATCGCCGCTCGAGCCCATGTTCAGCGAATCATTCCCGTAATTGACCAAACACTCAAACAAGCTGACCTTGAGTTATCGGACTTAAACGCAATCGCCGTCGCCAACACACCTGGCCTGTCTGGATCGCTTTTAGTCGGAGTTGTTGCTGCTAAGTCTCTAGCATTGGCCTGCAACCTACCGCTGATTGCTATCAACCACTTGCACGCCCACGTTTACGCTTGCCAGCTCGACGCAACCGAAACCGTATTTCCTTGTGTTGGTATGATCGTTAGCGGTGGGCACACCCACCTGTATCAGTATCAAAACGCTTTAACCGCCGAATACTTGGGTGGCACAATCGATGATGCCGCTGGAGAGGCCTTCGACAAGGTCGCCAGTATGCTCGGCCTGCCCTACCCGGGTGGTCCAGCTGTCTCAAAACAAGCTGTCAATGGAGATCCCAAAGCGTTTGCATTTCCCCGCAGCTTCATCCACGACAAAAATTTAGACTTCAGCTTTAGCGGACTAAAGACAGCCGTCCGTTACGCGATCGCCGGCCCCGGCGAAGTTGATTTTAAAGCACTCGAAATTCCGCAACAAAAAATCGCCGACGTCTGTGCAAGCTTCCAACAGGCGGTTGTTGATTGCTTGGTCAAAAAAGCTATCGCTGCAACCCAACAAACGGGCCTGAAAACAATTTGCGTCGGCGGCGGAGTCGCAGCTAACCTTTCCTTCCGTGAACAGCTTCAACAAGCTTGCGACCAAAACCAAGTCGCCCTGCACATCGCACCGCTCAAATACTGTACCGACAACGCCGTGATGGGAGCAATTGCGATCGAGCGATATCGGGCCGGACTGTTCGAATCACTGGAACTTGATATCCAACCAGGGCTGATCCGGCATTAAACCTGTAGCTCTCCGAGTTATCACTTCGAGTCAGCTGGATCGCCGCCAGTAATGCGGAGTCGTTTCGATCCCAACGCATAGATCAACGCATTGAAAGCCGTCGTCCAGCGATGCTTTTCACCATTACCTCCATGCAAGAGATCAAATTTCGAGTGCCCCTTTGTTCCAAGGGGGTTTGCCACAAAGCTTCCGTCACTCAGACGCAATAGATCAAAATCATGCTGACATTCATCCATCAATCGACGGAAAAGCGGCGGGTTAAGTTGAGCAATCGCCAGTACTCCCCACGCCTTACCCATCACAGTGGTTCCATGAGCGAGATACATGTGTTTGGGGTATAGCCGATTCATTGCCACAGTCACCTTTGCAGTGTATTCGGGGCGACCCCCATCAAGAAACATGGCCACCCCAAGCGTTCCCGTACGCCCAAAAGCATCGCCATCCAAATGTGTTTGGCCAAGACTTGCAGCATACCCCATCACGCCCGAAACGCAGGCCTTTTCAATGAAATCTTTGGTTGCTTTCAAGTTCTCCATGTCTACATCCACACCCGCCTCATGTAGCAGTTTAAAAGCGACACAGGCATTGGCAACGTTGACCCCCAAGTGAATATAGCCGCCAGACTTAGGTGTAATTTTACCGTGAGAAAACCAGTACTTCGGAACCGGATCCCCCTGATAGCCTTTACGCTTTCTATGCTCCGTAACGTGAGCAACGGTTGCAGCATCAGCTTGATGAAACTGGCGGTGGTAGATTTCTTGGTTCAGAAATTCAAGCGAAGGAAAAACTGATTTATCTTTCGTGGCTAGATAGTATTCAGCTAAGAAAATTGCCGAATAATTCAAAGACCACAATTCGAGCTTATCATTTTCGTAATGGCCGTCCGCATTCACATGCTGCTTTAGAAAGTTCACCTCGAAATCGGCGATTCCTTTCAGCGGTTTCTTATAGCGTTTCGGATCACACCCAAGCATGGCAAGTCCACCAACGGATGAGAGCACAAACACAGGCTGTTTTTTGCTTGATTCAAGTCGCCCATTAGGTTGCTGATGCGCGACTAACCAATCGCATGCGTCCTGAAGAATACGGTCCGATTTATCGCACTTGTATGGCCAGTGCTTCCCATAACGACCGATTTTCTTCAGCTTAAAAGCAACGTTCTTCTTACGATCCTCGCGTTCAATGTCAAGAAACAGCTTGCCATTACCGCCTTCAGCATGATCGATTGCCTGCGCAATCCTAGCTGAAAAATCGTTTTGAAATTGTTTACCATTGACGCCGATGATCACATCGCCAATCTCGAGCTTACCTTCGGCTAGGGAGTTTTTAAAAACATACTCAACGGTCGCCGAGTTACTTTCACTCCGCGGAAATCGCGGCACACGCTGATCGACTTTTACTCGCACTCCGATCGGACCGATATTCAGCAGCAGAGGATCCTTGGTGTCTTCGCCCCAAGGAATATATTTCTGTGCAACTACAAGCGGACTCCAAGCCAACGCAATCGCGATCGCAACAAGTAAAGCACTTAAGAAACTTGAGTAAGTCATTAGCGATTTCATAAAGGATAGGAGTTCAGTTTGATTTGACAGGCGATTTGAGAAACAGACTATTTTGATTTAGGCGAACACATGCGTCTACTCGTCATGAGCTGTGAACGAGCAAAGCACGACATTTCATTCAACGGGTTATGCGCAAACGCCCATCGTGGTCACTTGATTAGCCAAAGCAATGATCGACAGCTATTTCAGAGAATCAAAGACACAAAGGAACCCAACCGTACGCACAAGAAACCAATGAGCATCTTTGTACGACACCGCTTCTCTCCGAAGTCAACAAGCGGCGCAACACCAAACCGTTTACCAAAAAGAAACGACGTTGTCAAAGAGGCAGAATAGCGCTGGTAAACGCAGAGATAAATTCGGATTTTTACGAGCGTCTAGGCGTCTTTTTCTGAGCACGATCCGCTTATGTCCACCGGTACGGAGCTACCACAGAACCGGAAAATTTCCGTTCCTCTCCCTTATCGCCTTGTGTTTGGCATCTCGAACTAGACATGGTAAAATCGGTCCCGTATAGATTTGTCTTCGTTGCCGTTTTTCATTTGATGTAAGCCATTCATGACTGGAACCGAAGACAACAATTTTGAATTACCCCCGGAAGAACTCGGGGATGGATCCGATACACTGGGTCCCGGTGACGAAACGATACACTCGAATTTGCTTGGACCTTTTGGTAAGGCAACAGATTCTGCTGGAAATCCAACTCATTCCGGTACGCTGGGTCCCGGTGATAATACGGTAGCATCGAATTTGGTTGGACCTGTTGATAAGGCAACCGACTCTGCTGGATATCCATTTTTTGGCGATCTTGGCCCTGGCGATAT
>CAZHCH010000065.1:0-16811 GCA_964530985.1 uncultured Pirellulaceae bacterium
GTGGCGTTCAGCGAGAAGTCTCTTGATTAGTGAAAATAAGTGTTCCCAAATTGAACATCATCGTAGACAGGCTGGAAGCACTGTCGCCACCTTGGCCAAGGCCTATTTGCTTAACCGACGATCGAGCTGACTTTGTCCTTCATGTCGACGTCGATTCGAGCGCCGATTTTTTCGACGACACGGGAGGCGAAGTAGTTGCCCCATTTAGCCGATTGGGTTGCGGATAAGCCGTTGGTCAAGCCGAACAAAGTGGCTCCGGCGAATGCGTCCCCTGCCCCATTGGTGTCGATCGCGTTGACAGCAAAGCCTTCAACGAGATTTGACTGGCCGTTTTCGATTACGTGGCAGCCGGCTGGGCCGTCGGTGATGAAGGCGCTGTCGCTGATTTTCGCCATTTCTGCAATGCAATGCTGGAGGTCGTCACTGCCGAAAAATTGTTTCGCTTCATCGGCATTGCAGAACACGATGTCGCAGTAGTCATTCACGATTCGACGGAAGTCATCAGCGTAGCGGCCGAGCAAAAACGCGTCGGAGAAAGTGAAGGCTGCTTTGACGCCTAATTTATTGGACTGTTCGAGCGCTTCAACGCAGGCCGCTCGTGGGTCTTCTGCGTCCCATAGATAGCCTTCGATATAGCTGCATTGGGATTGAGCCAGTAGGTCCAGATCCAAATCAGATTTTTGCAACGTCGTCGACACTCCCAAGTGCGTGCACATGGTTCGTTCGGCGTCGGGGGTTGTTAGCACGACGCAGGTACCCGTTGGTAACGCTTCTGCTGGCGCGGCGGCGACAGGGAATAAAATGCCGGCTTGTTCCATGTCTTGTTTGTAAAATTCGCCGTTGGGGTCGCTGGCGACTTTGCCGCAGTAAACTCCGCTGCCGCCGCTCTGGGCGATCGCGATCATGGTGTTGGCGGCTGATCCGCCCGAGGCAAGTTGTAGCGATTGTTGGTCCAGACTGGACAGGACGCCGGCTTGGTTCTGAGCGTCCATCAACGCCATGCCGCCTTTGTTGAGCGAAAGGTCGGTGACGAGTTGGTCTTGGACTTGAGCGAGCGTATCGACCAATGCGTTGCCGACACCAAAGACGTTGTATTTTTTTTCTAACACGGAAATGATTCTTGAGTAGGAGGAAGTTGATGAATAAAGTTGATTGTTTGTATTGTTTTTGTGAAGGCGTCTGTTGTGGCAAGGCCCTTGTCGTGTTTGTTGATCTAAGCCGCGGGAGTACTAAGTGAGTTTGATTCGCGACATCGGCGTGTAGGTCAAACCGCTGCGGTCTTGGAAGCTAGAGTAAACACAGATTTCATTTACGGTACAAAACCCGCTATCGTGGCTACGAAGTCGGTGCATTGTTTCTAACAAATCATCGTTCCATTGGCCACTACGGTCCAGACGTCCTAGCGTCATGTGAGGCACGTAGGGTTTGCGTTCTCGGTTGACGCCCCAGTGATGCAGGCTGTCTGCGAGAGCATCGTAGATTGATTTGAGTGAATCAGCGCCTTCGTCAACGCCGATCCAAATGACTCGTGGTTCGGTCGCGGACGGGAAGCCGCTCACACCTTGCATTGACAGTTCAAAACGCGGGAACGGTTCGACTGTTTCTTTGATGAGTCTTAAAAGCTCTGGCAGTTCGGTGTCGCGAACATCGCCAACCGCGTTTAGCTGAACGACAAGGTTTTCGTTGTCGACCCAGCGATAGCCTGCTTGGGAAGAATCCAGTCGCGGTATAAGTCGAGCCACATTGCTGGTGACGCGTTGCGAAGCATTGACGGCAATAAAGGTACGAATGTCGGCCATGAATCGGAAGTTGCAAATAGCGAATTGCAACTCGGTGAGTGTGCTGGTTTTAAGTTGGGGTGGTGCGGCGATGGGCGACGCTGAGAGAACCGAAGGCTTACTAAGAAACCAGCGACAAGCTAACTCAACGGCTCGTTAAAAACTAGGGCCAGTTGGGCTGCATTTGATCGTCTGCGTGCGGCAAACGTAGGGTTGGTTTTAGCGTTGAGAGCGACGGTGGAACAGAAGTTGATTGTAGTGCAATAGCAGTTTGGGGGTTTTGATAGGGTTAAATGAGACAAAATCAAATGGATTTGCGGCGTTTCTGCATTTGTGACTGCTTGTTACATAAGTATTACATTTGCCAGACACTCTGCCGACGTTTAATAGTCGACGATTCTATATACTTCCCGCGTCTCTCATTCGAACTGGATGGGGTTATGACTTTTTAAATGACGACGCTAATTAACTTTAACTGTCCAGAACCGTGATCTTTGTAGATGGTCGCGCGGGCGGAAAAGGAAACTAATAATGTCTGCGGTTATCCCACCTGCTAAAAAAGCTGATTCGGAAAATAGAAAAGCATTTTCACAACAGACACTAGTCAAAGAGCGACCTGTTGTCAGTGACGAACCTGCCGGCGAAGTTGCTACTATCGCCGCTGATGAGGCTGTTGCTGCGGTTGATACACAGGCCGCACATGCAGGTTCATTGGTTGACTTTGTGGCACCGATTTCTGAAAACGGCCATCACGACCACATCTTCGACGACGAAAATTCACTGACTAAGCAGTTGGTTATTTTGGGCACAGTGCTGTTTCCTTTGGCTGGTTTGGCTGGTGCGATTTACATGGCGTTTCAGTTCGGCATGGTTTCCTGGTTGGACGTGTTCATGTTGATCGGTGGTTGGTATTTGACTGGGATGGGAATCACGATTGGTTTCCACCGCATGTTGACTCACCGCTCTTTCGAAGCTCATCCAGCGGTTCGATGGTTTTGGACTGTTGCTGGCTCGTTGGCTGTTGAGGGTTCTCCGATCGATTGGTGCATGGTTCACCGCAAGCATCATCGTTTCTCAGATCACCACGGCGATCCACACAGCCCGCATTTGCATGAGGGCGGGTTGATGGAAACGTTGCAAGGGTTCTGGCATTCGCACACCGGTTGGCTGTTCAAGGCAAATTGGTCCAAGCAAGAGCGTAAGAAGTACGTGCCTGACTTGCTTGAGGATCCGCTATTGGAGTCAATCGATCGCAATTATGTTTGGTGGGTCGTTGCAACGTTAGCCATTCCAATGATCATTGGCGGTTTTGCTGGTTTGATGGGTTTCGGTTCTACCGTGTTGTGGGGAGCAACGCCTTACACTGCGATGGCGTTTGTTAAGGGAGCCGTTTTAGGTTTTCTCTGGGGTGGATTGGCTCGAGTTTGCTTGTCTCATCACATGACTTGGTCGATCAACTCGATCTGTCACATCTTTGGTTCGCAAGACTACAAATCGTCGGATGATTCTCGAAATAACTTTTTCTTTGGCGTGTTTAGCCACGGTGAAGGTTGGCACAATAATCACCACGCCTTTCCAACTTCGGCTCGTCACGGTCTTGAATGGTGGCAGTTTGATTTGAGCTGGATCATCATTCGCAGCTTGGAGAAAGTTGGTTTGGTGTGGAACGTCAAACTTCCAACCGAACGTCAGTTAGAGACTCGCTCGCTAAAAGGAAACTAGTCGTAGCGACTAATCGAAGCGATCTTTTTCAGAGGTTGCTTGAAGAATAATTCAAACAGCTTGGTTGATGGAAATCGACCAAGCTGTTTTTTTGTGAATTCTCCCCGGACTTTAGTGACTAAGTTTCAATAGCTAGTCAACGATGAGTGGCTTTATTCATCGTTGTCGTTTTTTGCTTGGTTAAGCCGTTCAACTAACTTTTCGACTTGCCGCTGGATTGATTGGGGGGCGACGACGATCAAGCATTTGCACTTGGGTTCGTAAACCAAGCGAACGAAACTGGATTGGACTTGTCGTCCCAGTGCGGTGAATATTAACTGCTCGATCTCTTGCGGTGGTGTTTCGTTCGCCCAACTGGCCAGCAATGGATAGACTTCTAAGTCTTGCACGCTATTGGCCAGCGTCGAAGTGGTCAGTTGTAACGTTTTTGCATCAATGCCAATGACTTTTAGCTTCATTGCTTTAGCGAGGCGGTGGATCGCTTCCCCAACTTCGGCTTCCACTAATTCGCCGGGAACCTGAGTTAGTGGTGTCCAGCCAGCTGTTAGGACGGAGGGCCAGTCGACTAACACCGTCAAGCCATGTAGTCGTTCGACTCGATCCAAGAAGTTGGTAAGCGATAGGTTAGGACCGACTGCCCAACTTGTCGGCTGGGTTCGTAGATTTGCGCTGGCAGACCAACGCGATGCTACGACCACTGCAGCGTTGTCGCTTTTTGGATCTGCCACTATTTCGACCGCGGCATTCATGCGGTCGATCAACATCTGCACATGAAGCTTAATGCCAGTGCTGGAATTTAAAATTATTGTGTTCTCTTCAAAACGAATCGTTGGCGGAGTGGTTGGGCGGCTCCAGGCGTTAGGTGCGATTAAGGCTTGGATTGCATCTAAAAAGCCTTGTTTCTGTTGGTCGTTCAATTCACCAACATTTGGAAAGGCTAATTTAAAGGTTGAGTTCTTTTCGTTGGCGGGCATGGAGATGAAAATTCCGTCGCCAACGACAGTCGCTTTCGCACCGGCGAGTTCCGCAATCTTCTCTGCCGCCGACAAGGTGGTTTCGTCTTGTAGTGCAAGGTTGAACGTTGGGTTTACCGGCAATCCCATTAGTGAAAGTTGCCGAGCATCAATAGCGATCGGCACACCAGAGAGTCGATTTATCATGCGGGTGGATTGGGCCAAGGAGATTCCTGCGGGGGCTTCCAGCTTTCGAATGGGTAGCTTTAGCAATCGTTGGAAATTCAAGTTTTGAGTTTTCGGCGGTTCCATCGAAAATTTAGGGCTGCTAGAGTCTTCATAGCTCCGCAGTAACGTCGCAACGTCTTCCAGTTCACCCACTGAAATCCCGTAGTCGGCCAGCAAGTCTTGCAGGGTTTTGGTCTCGGGTGGTGGATTTGAATTGTCATCACTTGAATTGTTTTCGTCGGTAGGAGTTTCGCCAAGCGGCACTTTGGGAGCATCTACATCTATCTCGGGTGGGGCGAATCTGGAGGGATTGAGGTCAGACAAATCAGTTGATGAAGTTTGCGTAGCGTTGTCTTTTTGTTCGATTGGAATTTGAGGAGACGTTGGTTCGTCTTCGAGAAATTGGTTGGCTTTGTCGTTTGTTTCTGTAGGAGAGGCTTGAGGTGGCGTTGCTAGTTCGTCATTGCTGGTATTAGGTGATACAGGGGCATCATTGTTGGTAGCGTCGGCGTCTGCGACCTGGGTATTGATTGGTGGGGTGGAAGCGCTGTTAAAATGAACGATGGCTGCAATGGCAACTGCTACCAACGACACGGTAGCAATTGCGCTGCCGATCATCAGGATTAACTTTTTGCGCTGCTGTGCAGAGGGGCTGGCCCATTGTTGGCCGGGCAAAATTGGTTTTTCGTGGTTCGCAGTGGCGGCACGAGATTGTTTTGAGCGGCCGTTGAGGTTTGCGGCGGCGCCCGACGGGGGAACCGGTTTTTGAAAACGAGCTTTTTCAGATCGCGAGCTTGGCGACGTTTCAGAAGCAATGGAGCCGGGGTCTGTATCATGTAAAACCGTTTCACCCGGTTTAGGCAGCAGGTCTTCAATTCTCTCGAAATCACTTCCGCCGACTACGCTCGACAAGGCTGAAAGGGATCCCGCTGATTCGGGGATCGGCGGCTTCCAGCCAGTTGGGTGCTGGACATGGATCATAGAACCGCATTGCGGACACGCCAGCGTTTGGCCAATTAATTCGGCTCGAGCGACTTTTAGTCGAGCGGCACAAGAATGGCATGTTATCGAGAAAGGTTCCATGACGTTTCTGGGCAAGACCGAATGGGTTCTAGGATCGAGTGATTTGTTGGGTAGGCGGTATCTGTGAATATACCGCATTAGCCCTTTTATTGGGGCTTTGGTTTTTTAATCCTGAAGTCTGGTTTAGTTCTAAACCGCGGGTATTCGTTTCTACTTGAAAAAATCGGCAACATGTTAGTTTACGAATGGATCGGGAAGTTGATAGGTTTTTTTTTCGGCAGCAGCACGAGTAGTGATCAGAATCGCTTGTTGTTCTGGGTTGTCAGGGTCTTGGCTTACCACCCAAATTAACTTGCAATTGGGATCTGCAGCGCCCGTAATATCTTTATCTGGATTAGCCGAAACAACAATGGAAGTCAAAATTTCGGCAAATGATTTTTGTTCCAATTGGAGTGGCCCGGGACGTTGGTTTTTTGTAATCCCGTCTTTTTCAAGATCGGCTCCTAGCAATGCGATTCGCCACTTAAATGGTAAACCGTTGTAATCGCCGTTAACTTCTTGCTCCAAATCGGCCAGAAGTACGTTCAAATCGGGCGGGTTGGCGATTTCTAAATCACGTTTAACTTGCAAAAGTTCCAAGAGTGTTTGTGGGACATTTTGTTGTTTCGCCTTGGGGTCGATTGCAGTATTTTGAAACGCCACGACTAATTCTGAAGCGGCGATCAAGTTGTGTGAAGCCAGCGGCGGCAACCAGACGTTTCCGATCAGTTGCTTGTCCGCACTGGACCAGCGAAACTCATCGGTTAATGTCGATAGCATTTTATCGAAACGGTGTTGCAGCGCTTGCCAGTGTTCGGTTGATGGAATTCGTTCGGTGAGCGAGATCAAGGTGGCCAACCGATCGTCGATGCCTTTTTTGATTTTGGTTTCTAGTTCATCTGCGGGAATGTCTACGCGGCGGTCTAGCACTACCTCGAAGTAATCACCCTGGTCGGCGTGAAAGCTCAGCATCCCACCGCGAACTTCAACCGGAATGAGTTCGTTAAGTTGTCGATTGAAGGCCGACAAGCTGCTGCCCATCCAGTTTTGGCCACGGTCGCTAAATAACGACGGGCGCAAAAACAATAAGTTTAAATCTCGTTTTCCATCGCTAAGTTTTTGTAGTGTTTTTATTGAACCGGCGACAGGGTAGCCAAAGCCAAGGTCGGCGACCGATCGAACGATCGCGTTTTGCCCAACCAAAAACTTGGTGGACTGGGCTACGGCGGATCGATCCGGCTGGTCATGAGCTACTGGTTCGTCCAATAGTGGATTGTTTACCACTTCACTTGTGTTTAAGTCAGTGGCATCAACGCCGGTGTTTCCTTCTGGGGTGGCTGTCGAGGTTGGCGTGTTTTTATCATCAATAAAGAGGTAGCTTAAGCCCGTGTTGTTTTCAAAGATCGATTGGTCATGTAAAGATTTTGCGACCGTCAAATCTCCCCACGCTTCTTTTAGTTGCTCTCGCGACTGCGAACAACGTACAACCGCAAGCCACTGATATTGATCTTGATCGGTCTGGTGGTACGACACCAACAACTGGTCGATATCTGCCAACGGTAAACCAATTGAACTTTCGAATCTCGTAAGCAACTCAGCAAACGGTTCGCCCATGGCCATTAGTAATCGCTGCCCTTCAACCTTTGCCAGCAGTTGTTTGGTGTTGGCGTGCAGAATGATTTTTGGCGCTGGCGGCAAGTAATCTAGATCGATTGGCCCTCCGAGAGTTGGCGTTTCCCAGATTGTCGATCCGTCGTCCGGGATCAGCGTTTGTACGACTGGCGGCATGGATGAAGCCGGTTCTGTGCTCGCTGCAATAAGTGGTAAGCTTCTGGTCGTTTCAATTGGCGGCGCAGTTTGTTTGTCGTTCGAAGCCGAAGAGGTGACGGTCGGCGGTTGGGTCCCGTAAAAATAGACATTGGCGAATCCGCCGCCCAGCGCAAGGCAGCTAATCAAAACCAATAGCGGCTGGAGCCACTTTAATTTTTGCCGCCGTTGGATACTTGCTTGGGCTTTTGCGATTAATTCTTCGGTGTCGCGTGGGTTTTCATGAGAGTCGTCAGCGGCAATTGCAATTGCTTCGTCGATCATAGCTGGCAGTAGGCCTAATTGCGGGACGTCTAATTCGTCGACGGACTCGAGTGGAATCAGTTTTGAAATGGATTTACGGAAATCGTTTTTTAGGTCATTTGCGATCGAGTCCTTTTCGGAAAGTTGGACTCCGTTAATTTCAAAGGCCGTCACCAAGTCGGTTGCTGACATGCGTTCTTCAGGGATCTCGCAAATTAGGTTCTCGATCGTCTCAATGAACCAATCGGGGAAGTCGCGTTGCTTCAGCGCATCTCCGATTTGGTCTCGCGGCACATCAGCGACGTGTTTTCCGGCCGTCATTCGAAACAGTAACGCACCGATGGAATACATGTCTGCCCCAACGCTCGACTTGCTAACGGATGTTTCTTGTTCGTAGATCAATGTTGTGTCGTAGTCACTCGTTATCTCGGGGGCTCGGAATCGTAAGACGGCAGCTTGCAGTTGTTCTGGCTGCGAGTCTAGCCAGTGGTCATCGACGTACAACGGGTCGACGACCAAACGCGTTTCAGCTTTGGAGACTAGCATGACCGTTGCTGGAGAGATGGCTTTGTGCGTCACCCCCACGTTGTGTAATTGCTGGACCGCATGAGCCAACTGCAAGCCGAGTGGCAGGGCTTGGTCGCTCGGTAGTCTGCTTTTGGCCGGCAGTATCGTCTCCAGTGGCTTGCCTGCGGGAACTTCGCAAACCAGCATCCGATGTTGTGCAATTTTGACCGTTTGAAAACAAGCCAGTAAGTACGGGCTGTCGCATTCGGCGATGGCATCGCCTCGCAAGCGTATCGCTCGCCATCGTAAAGCGTCGTTCTGGTCGGTGCCTTTGATAAATTTGAGCACCACACAATAGTTGCTGGTATGTTGAGCCAAGAAATCGTGCGGGTGATCACCTCGTCGGTCCAGCAGCAGATATTCGCCGTATCGAAAGGTTGTTTCTTGACCATTGGCCAAAACGCTGGCCTGATATTCGGTGATTACTTCCTTGTCGACCAGCCAAGACGTTAATCCATCTAGGTCGTCCGCTACCGCAGTTTTCCCTGATGCAGTAGTGGTTGTAGGGGCTCTGTTTGGGGCCTCAGCAATCAAATCTTTCACTGCTGAAACCGATATTAGCCCGCTAAAAGAAAGTAACTTCCAGAATTGACTGACTTTTTCACTCACGCTCAAGCAATACTAAGGGATTTTACCAATAATTTTAGCAAGTCACCGATGAAATAACATTTGTCTTCGGCTATTGTAAAGCCGATAACAAGATTGTTGCAGCGTGCAACTTTGTGACCATTCCAAGGAAACAATTATGACCCTCGATGTTAAAAAACACAATTCACCTATGAACGCATTTGAAACGGTGATGTTTTACTTCAATCGTGCCGCTGACGTTTTGGAGCTTGACGATGCTTCACGGCGGTTGTTGATTTCTTCAAAACGGGAGATCAAGGTCGAAGTTTCTGTTGAAATGGATGATGGTAGGTTGGAAACGTTGATGGGGTTCCGCGTCCAACACAATAACGCTCGGGGACCGATGAAAGGTGGACTGCGATACCATCCGGAAGTTGATTCGGACGAAGTGCTTGCACTGGCGTCGTTGATGACTTGGAAGACAGCCCTCGTGAATATCCCTTATGGTGGCGCTAAGGGCGGGATTGCCGTGAACCCTCGTTCGCTTTCGAAAAAAGAAAAAGAGCGAATCACGCGCAAGTTCATTGATCAAATCCATGACATCTTTGGTCCGGATCGAGACATCCCTGCGCCTGACATGGGTACTGATTCTGAGACGATGGCTTGGATCCGAAATCAGTGGGAAAAATATCATGGTTTCAATCCGGCTTGCATTACTGGTAAACCGGTCGAAGACTACGGAGCCAAAGGGCGGGAGGAAGCAACGGGTCGCGGTGTCGGTATTTTGTGCTTTAAGTTGCTCAGCCGACTGGGCATGCGACCGGTCGACACTCGTGTTGTGATCCAAGGGTTTGGGAATGTTGGGTTCCACGCGGCCAAGTACATGGTCGAATCGGAGTACAAAATTGTTGGTATCAACGATATCTCTGGCGGCTATCACAACCCCGACGGTCTCGATATTCCGGCTGCGTTGCACTATGTGATGGAAAACAAATCGCTTGAAGGTTTTGAGAAGGTTTCAAAAGCGACCAAGGTTGCCAACGAGGACTTTTTGGGAATCGACTGTGACTTATTGATTCCGGCAGCGATTGGTGGCGTGATTACTTCGAGCAATGTTGACGATATCAAAGCCAAGGTGATCGTCGAAGGGGCCAATGGTCCGATCGATGCCGACGCTGACGAAGTGTTGTATCAACGCGGTGTTACGGTGTTGCCGGATATTTTGGCCAACGCAGGTGGTGTTACGGTGAGTTACTTTGAGTGGGTGCAAAATCGCCAGTATTACAGTTGGGATTTAAATCGTGTGCGCCAAGAACTGCAAGCGGTTTTGTCGTCCGCATTTGAAGAGGTTTGGCAAGTAGCGGGAGAGCATAAAGTTAGTTTGCGAACTGCAGCTTTCATGATCGCAATCAAACGAGTTAACCGAGCGATTGAGCTGAATGGCTTTTAAATCGTTGTCATCGTTGTAACCCACTTTGCCGTTTCGCCAGCGACTATTTATTACCACTATGTCGTCGATGAAACCGTTCATTGAGTCAAACTTCCGTCCTACTCGGCTTCTCGGCTTGGCAGGTCGAATTTTGGCTTCTATGGTTGAGGACTTGTAGATCTAGAATTTTACCCTCAGAACCATGTCTGATTATCCGCAAACACGCCCCCAAGTACTCCAATACTACCAGCAGAAACTGGACGCTGCAGAAAAAGAAGTCAAAGATAGCGCTGGTCAGTGGAGCGCCGTAGGAATTGTCCGCGGTTTGCTGTTGTTGGCGAGTATCGTGCTGGCGGCGATCGCGCTAGTGGATGCGTTTGAACTGCGTGCGGTTGCTGGTCCGCTAGCGGCTGTCGTGTTTGTTGTGTTCGTTTTGGTCGCGTTGTATCACGAGAGCTTGCAAACCAAAATGCGACAAGGCAAAGTGCTGATCACGATGCACCGTGAATCACTCGCGCGAATGAATCGTCAGTGGAATGATATTAAGGCTCCGCAGATTGATATTCCTGACTGGTTTTTGGCGACATCTAAAGACCTTGATTTGTTGGGAGACAGTTCGGTTTTTAAACTGTTGGGCATCACTCGTACTCCGCTAGGAACCGACACACTTAAAAATTGGATCATCGATGGTGCATTGCCTGAAGAAGTTGAACAGCGTCAGGCGGCGGTTAGTGAGCTGAAGCCTGAGTTCGATTGGCGTTTGAAGTTTCGCTTTGAATGTGAACAGCTGGCCGATAGCCAATCGGGGCCCAGCCGTTTTGTCGACTGGGCGGAGAGTTCGTCTTGGTTTTCCGGGCAAACCTGGGTGTTGTGGTTAGCTCGGCTAACCGCAATTACGTCGGTTGTGAGTATCGTCGGTGCGATCGCTGGGTTGGTTGGCGTGGGTTCGGCGGCTTTGTTTGGTAGTATTTTAGGTGTGGCGTGTGGCATTAACTTTTTGTTGTCGGTGGCTCGGGCAGGATCGATTCATAATGTGTTTGATCAAGTTTCTTCGCGGTCGAATGATGCCGCTCGTTACGTCACATTGTTTGACATGGTGGCCGACTACGATGCAAAGTCGGATCGCTTGAAGCAGCTTCAGTCAGGGTTTGTTCGAAGTGGTGATGGCGCTCAAGCCAAGATGAAAAAACTGGGCTCAATCGTCGGCGTCGCAAATCTTCGTCGTAGCGGCAGTTTGTTTGTGTTTTATATTATTCTTCAGTTCTTGTTTTTCTGGGACGCTCATGTGCTTGACCTGCTGGAACGCTGGAAGGCCAAGCATGGAAAACAAGCTCGAGACTGGTTCGATTCGTTAGGGCAAACCGAAGCCTTGGTGGCGCTGGCAAAGCTGGCTGGAGACGAACCGGATTGGGTGTTTCCGACGGTTTATGCTGCCAGTAGCGATCAAGAAGTGGTTGTTGGTGGACAGCAAGTTGGACATCCGCTGCTGGATGAAGGCCGCGTTCGCAATGATGTTCAAATGGGCCCGGTCGGAACGGTGTTGTTGGTTACGGGGTCGAATATGTCGGGTAAGAGCACGTTGTTGCGGAGTGTCGGTTCGAATGTCGTGTTGGCTCAGATGGGTACGGTTGTGTGTGCAAACAACTTCAAGTGTCCGCCGGTTCGCATTGAAACAAGTATGCGTATTGCTGACTCGCTGGCCGATGGCGTTTCGTTTTTCATGGCGGAACTAAAGCGGTTGAAGGAGATTGTGGATACGGCCAAGGAACATGCGTCGAACAATCCGCGTCGTTTGTTATTTTTGCTAGACGAGATTTTGCAGGGGACTAATTCGGTCGAACGTCAAGTCGCGGTTAGTCGAGTCGTCCGCAAGTTGATCGATGACAAAGCGATCGGAGCGATCTCGACGCACGACTTAGATCTTGCGGAAACGGCCGAATTGGCCAAAGCATGTCAAACCGTTCACTTTAGCGAACAGTTTGTGGAAAAGGACGGTAAGAAGACGATGACGTTTGACTACCAAATGAAGCCAGGGATTGCGCAGACGACCAACGCATTGAAGCTGTTAGAGATCGTCGGTTTGGGCGACGATTAGCCAGTAGAAGCTGTTTGGATTTCGGAGCAAGAAGTTCGGTAAGGGTTTTTGTTGATGGTCTTACCCGACGGTGCAATTTGTTAAAAAGGTTCTATGTTTAACAAATAAATGCCATTTTCTGGAAAACCCCAATGTCAAATTAGTTGTTAACTACGGGTAATTCACGTTGGTGTCTGTGATGTATTATGGCGCCAGTTTTAGTTTTTCGATTCTGAGAAAGAGAACGATGTCTTTCCAATTTAGCTTCAGTGCTCAATTTCGTATGCGTTGGTTGGTGGCGCTATTGATGGTGATTGCGATGCCTGTTTTTGCACAAGGGCAAGACTTGAGCGAGCTCGATGGCATGCTGGATGAAGGCGAATTGGCCTCTTTGGAAGTTGCCAGTTGGTACAAAGTCAAAGAGGGAACACAGGTCGGAAACATTTATGTGCAAGTGTTTATCAAGGAAGGCTATCACTGCTATTCACAGCATCACGCTGGCAGTGAAACGAATTCTCGCTTTGTCATTGCCGGTTCCAAGCAGTTCACGATGTTGGGGAAATTTGAACCCGCTCGAGCACCACACAAATACAAAAAGAAAGGTGTGGATTACGAGACGTTCGAAGAAGAGATTACTTGGTCGGCTCCGTTTTCGTTAGCCGAAGGTGTGGCTGCGGAAGATCTTGCGATCAAGTTGACCTACCACGGTCAGGCATGCAATGAAACAGGGTGTGACTTTCCTATCGCCGAACTGCTAGAAGCGAACTTTGATGGCAGTGATCCAAATTTAGTTGTACGTGAGCCCGATGAAGGGTTTGAGGCAGCCGAGCTTATCCAGCCGCCAGAGAGTCCTGTGGTACAGGAAGTCCTCGAAACCTCCGAAGAAGTTGCAGCGCTCAGTCAGCTTTACGATGTCAAGACACCGATCAAGTTTGAGCGTTTGGATGGATCGACGGGTAACGGTAGTTTCTGGACTGCATTGGTTGGCGCATTTTTGGGCGGTATGTTGCTGAATCTGATGCCCTGTGTGTTTCCAGTGCTTGGTTTGAAAGTGATGGGGTTTGTTGAACAAGCAGGCAGTGAGCCGAAAAAGATAAAAATGCACGGTTTGGCATTTGCCTTTGGGTTGATTTTCTCGATGTGGGTGTTGGCTGGCGTGATTCTGATGATCAAGGCATACGGCAACGATGTGACTTGGGGGCAGCAAATGGGTAACCCGTACTTTCTGGGTGGAATCGTCATCTTGCTGTTTGTGTTGGGATTAAACCTCGCTGGTGTTTTCGAAATGGGTTTGTTCATGACCCGCGTAGGTGGCGGCGGATCGCATAAAGAAGGCTATGCCGGTTCGTTTGTCAGTGGCATTGTTACGACGCTAGTTGCGACACCTTGTTCGGGCCCGTTTTTGGGAGCGGCGATGGGATACACGTTAGCCCAGCCGGCCTTGATAGCGCTGTTCTTGTTCACGATCTTTGGGTTGGGAATTGCGATGCCCTATTTGGTGATGTCGTTTTTCCCTTCGCTGATCAAGATGCTGCCGCGACCGGGAGAGTGGATGGAGACATTCAAAAAGCTGATGGCGTTTACATTGTTTGCGGCAGCCGCGTTTTTCGTGAAGCCGTTTGCGACCTTGACTGGGTACGACGGGATTGGTTTGTTTTTGTTGGCGATGTGTGTCATCGCGTTAGGCACGTTCCTATATGGCAAGTACAGCCCTGAGTATGTCAAAGGTGTCAAGCGGTACGTGTGGGGGTGGTTTGTGCCTTTGTTGATTTGTGGTGCTGGGATTTACATGTATACCCAAGCTGCACAATACGAAGCGCCGCTGGTTGTTTCTAAGGTTAAGGAAGATGGTTGGTACCCGTGGGTGCCGGGGCGAGTCGAGCAGCAGCTTGCCAAAGGAGGCCCTGTGTGGGTCGACTACACAGCGGATTGGTGACAGACTTGTTTAGTAAATGAGGGGCGTGTCTTCTCATCCGATGATGTATTGAAGCGAATTAAAGAGTTAGGTGTTCAGTTGGTTAAGCTTGATATGACGGGCAACGATCCGGAGTACAAAGCCGAGTTGAACCGCTGTGGCATGAAAAATCTTCCAGTCAATCTGCTTTATCCGGCGGACTATCCGGAAAGTCCTGCCATTATGTTGCCCGAGTTTTTGTCTCCCGGAATTGCGTTGGAAGCCTTGGACCGGGTTGCCCCGCCTGAGGATCCTGCCGAGACTCCAGCAGAAGCAGAGTTGGCGAAGGCTTCCGCTGAGACGGAGTAATGCGGTCGCGCAATTGCTTTGTTAGGCCACGCCGATTGAGGCGAGAATCGCTTGGATTTGCCGGCGATGAAGGCCTAGGTGGTGGCATCCGTAAACGCTGAGCCGCTTGACGTTGAGCAAACCATATTGCGGATGACGAATCGCGCCGGTCGGATGGCGATGTTGACCAGATTCCACCAAATTGTTCGCGAAGGCCACGTACTGCCAAACCGAATCCTGAAAGTGATCTAAACAGTCCGCACCGACATCCTCAGGCCGCCAGTATTGCACCGCTGGGCTTGGCGCTGTTAGCTCGTTGGCAACGATTAAGGAGCGCATCGAATTCAAAAGAAATTCGGTGTGGAGCCTGAGGTGGTCGATAACCATAAAGACTGACCAAGAGCAGCTTTCGTGTCTCAGTCCGACAAGACCGGGGATCGATCCGTAGGTACCTAGAAGGTCATAGTCATGTTCGTTAACACTTTTGAGCAGTTGGTCGGCTTGTTTTTCGAAGTTCGAAACACTTCCGGCAAAACCACTCGTGAGACATCGCATCTCAAAGTTTGCTCGCAGCCAAATTTTACTTATTGCAGACACGAAACGCAGCCTAGTGGTGACCGTGGTCTTCCGGAATAAACGGAAGCTTGGTGTCCATGCCCAGCAAGTGCTTTGATCGCAAGCCGAACTTGTCGGCTTTGGTTAACACCCCATCGGCGGATAAAATACAGTTCGGGTCGACCTTCATTTTGGATACTATTTTCCAGCATGCTGCCAACAACGAAGTCAGAGTCCGTTTACCATCAAAATCCAGTGTTGACACCAATTTTCCGGCTTCATGGTACATCGGTTCTAAACGAGAGGTGTAAAGTCGAACCAAGTGTTTGAACTCTTCGGTCGGACGGCGCATTTTCAATCGAGAAATGTCGACTTCACACTCGGCTATATCTTGTTTGGCAATAAAATTGCGGTTGCGTTTTATGTCGTCTACGCAATTGGCCAAAACCTGAGTCAGCATCACGGCCTTGCCGCAAGCTGCAGCGGCCTGTTTGTAGTCTGGTTTTATCACCCCGATTACGGGTGCGAGTGAAGTAACTATCGATCCACCAAACGACTCGCAGAATTCATCGAGTTGTTTGAAGGTAGAAAACTCTCGTTTATTTACCCAGTTGTTGGCGGCTTGCATTGGATCATAGAAACATTGGGGATCAACGTTGTATCGATTACAAGTATCGACCAACGCGGCTAATTCGGGCGATGCAAAATCGCCAGAAAAGGCGTTCGACAGATCTTGATGGATCTCTTCGGAAATCGGCGGCACTTGGCCGTTGGTGCATTCTAGATCCAGCATTTCATTGGTTTGTAGAAATTGATTCAGCAGCGCGTAAACACCCTTTTTATTGTCGCCGCCAATATTGGAGATTAGCCAATCCCAGTGCTTCAGGTCTCTTTTAACATGCTTGCGACAGGTTTTGTAACCTTGTTCTAGCGTTTCGCCATGTGTTTCAACTCGAGAGCTAGTTTCCAACATTTTTATTCTCCACAAAAAAACAGACGTGACGCACAATTCCGGCAGTTCCGTATTCGCAGTGTCTAATTCAAATCATAAGCGATCGAGCTTTCGAATGTCACCCATTTGCACTCCTAATCTGTCCAGTAAAGGGCTGACTTCGGTGAACCGAGGGATTTTTAGGCAATATCGAGGATTCATGGTCGAAGAGCTTGCAATGTTGCCTCGTCACTTTGATCGCAGTTAACTATCATATCGATCGAATCGACCAGCATGTCGCCAACCATTTTAGACTCGGAGCCATTGTGAAGATTTTGTTAGCCAGCCCGCGAGGATTTTGCGCCGGGGTCAACATGGCCATCGAGAGCCTCGACTTAACGTTGCGAGAGTTTGGGTCGCCGGTTTACGTGTACCATGAGATCGTTCATAACCGCTATGTCGTGGAGTCATTCAAAAAGAAGGGCGCGGTTTTTGTCGATACGTTAGAAGAGGTGCCACGAGATTCAGTGTTGATGTTTTCGGCACACGGCGTTTCGCCAGAAATCCGTGAGTTGGCTAAATCGCGAAACCTGAACGCGATTGATGCGACTTGTCCGCTGGTAACCAAGGTTC
>CAZHCH010000066.1:0-16657 GCA_964530985.1 uncultured Pirellulaceae bacterium
AACAAGACCAACCATGACAAAACAGCAACGCTGAAAATCCGTAAACTTGATGACATATTCAAACTCCGCTGAAACAAGAAAGTCACTAGTAAAAGAGCTACGATCAGGAAAACGCTTCACTTGGACAATCCTACCCACAAGAAGGGATCGTTAACCGCCATTTATTTATAAACAATCGACGCATGTGATGATACTAATATCTTCGATAAAAATACGTAATTAAAAACAGCCCCTGCGGTGACGAGTCAGGGTTGTATGAATTTAGATGTATCCTGTTTGGCGACTACAGAGCAAGGGCCTTGCCCTCCGTATGTGTCCAATCTGTCTCCGGTTGTTACTTCTATGGGACAAGTGTCCGGGATCGCGTCCAGCCAGCGGGCATCGACGATTTGCTTTGCGTCATGAACGCCGTCGCCTTCCGAATCCTCCCCTATTGAGGCACAACGCCTTCGTACTCAAACAGCGCAAACACAAAGTGCACAAACAACGACAACAACGTGGCCCACAGAATTGTCGTGGTCACGCTTCGACTCACGTCGGTGGTGGAGTACTTGGCCTTGCAGCCTTGATAGTACGAAATCACCGCGATTCCAAAACCACAACACAACAGCTTTGACATCCACCAACCGAAACCCCGGTAAGTCCATTGTTCCGGAACGAACAACCCACGATTGAAGTGCATTTGCCAAAAGTCGGGCCCATAGGCAGGTTCACTGATCACGAACGTCACTAAGCTAGTGTACTTTGCCGCGAAAAAAGCAACGCCGCACAGAATCGGAGTGCCAATCAAAAAGGACCAAACGATCGGCGTGAGCAGATAAAACACTGGCTTCGCCCCGAAGGTCTTCATCGCGTCAATCTGATTCCCATATCGCCGTCCACCAATGTCCGATGTCACCGCCGCACCACATCGCGCCGCGATCAGAACACAGGATAGCACTGGTACAAAAATACGAAACATCGCAAATCCCAGCACCGTCAACAAATCCTCGACCAACAATGGTTGGGTATAAGCGGAGTAGGGCAGGAACTTAAATGTGAAGTAGGTGGTCACAAAACCGGAGATCAGCCCAGATGCAACCAAGTAGATGATGGCCGTTGGGCCAAACACCATTCGAACATAATGACCAAAGAACCGCAGTCCCCACGCTGGCGACCGCCACACTGGAATCATGCTAAGCAAAGCCATCATCATCGCCAGCACGAAATTGGTCGTCGAAGAAAACAGGTCGCCAGTCCACGCCGCGGCTCTGCCCAGCATAGAAAGTTGGTTAACCTGATCGTGTCGTTTCGTTGTCGCGCTGGCCAAAGGTTCAAGGATATCCGGAATGCGTCCCCAATCATCCTTGTTCAGTTCAACCAGTTTTCCGACATCCGAATCGACTAAGAATACTCGGTCGGCAATCGGTAGCAAGGACACGTAGTCATGCGTAACGACAACCGACGTCTTTTCAAATTCCTCATGCATCTCTCGAATCAGACTGGCAACCTGTTTGCCAGTTTCTGGGTCTAAACCAGAAGTCGGTTCATCGTACAGAATGGCAGGCGGGTTGTAAGCCAGCGTCCTAGCAATCGCCAATCGTTGTCGTTGCCCACCACTCAACCGTGATGTCGGAACTTGTTTGGGGACTCTCAACCGTTCCAGCAGTTGCTCTGCGGTCGCTGGACTGGCGTGACTTCCTCCAAAAGATCTCGCAAATTCCAAATTTTTAACGGGAGAGATTTCGTCGAATAATGCAAACGACTGAAAAACTACACCAGCGTTACCAGCGACCGCATCTTGATCGCCAATTTTAACTTCGCCCGTCCACTGTATCGCTGGCTCATTGCTGTCAATCAAGCCGGCGATGATTCGAAGCAGGATCGACTTACCGACACCACTTGGCCCAACGACCAAAGAAATTTCGCCAGCAGGAAATCGAATATCAACATCTGTTAATAGAGATTGAGTACCGGCTCGCACCGTCAAGTTTTTTAACGTAATGCTGTCAGCATTGGAAACCGCGTTATCGCCCTCACCTCCATCGTTTGCTTCACTCACTCGGCCAACCTTTTTAATTTAACGGGCGCAGTCGAATGCTGAGTCGAAATTCGCAATGACAATTTCTCTGGCATCACACTGTTGGGATTCAAAGACTCGTTTCCGGACTGATCAACAATTTTCAATGTCAACCATCTCGAATCCTTATACAAAATACGCCGTCGTAGCACGCTTGCGAATTCTGGCGTGATTCCACCATCGGGAGTGCCAAACAAAGAAATTCCTATCTCCCGAATCACCGGGTCCAGTTTAGCATTTGCGACTGCAAAGGCCTGCTGAGCTTCTGCGGAATTCCACTGCTTGTTCATGGCTTGCCGCAATCGAGGATTGTCCACCAACACGTCTCGCAACACGTCCACTAAGAAAGCTTGCAACGCCGGGTCATTTGCGGCAGACTCCACGCTCTCGTTCAGCGCCTTCCTAACCTCTTGGTTCTTACTGACTTTGACAGAGATTTCCTTTTGGAGATCAAGAACTTCATCCCAATGAGCCGCGATAATGGGCTTCGCCTTTTCATCGACAAATTGCTTGAACTTCCTTTCGGTCAGGTCCTTCTTCGGCAGCGGTGAGCGATCGTAGAGATAACGCCAGCCAAACCCAAACACTGAAACCTCTTCCCAAATCTCACGACTGATTTCGCCAACCAGCGGTTCACTTTCGGATTGAATGATCGGCAAAACTTCGGTTTGAAAGACAGGCAACAACTTCTTCTTCAGCACCTCGGTTTGGTAGCGTTGACCCAACTCGGCCAATTGAGGCTGGCGCTTTTCAAACGCTTTGCTTATATCCTCCCGCAGCAAAGTGCCAGCTTCTTTTAGCGATTTGACAACCAATGGCTTGAAGGCATCAACTAGTTCTGCTTGGTTGTTGTTGACTGCATTTTGGATCAACCCTTTCAGTTCTTCTTTCTTTTTGTCGTGAAACATTGTTCGCAACATCCAGTCAACCGAGTCGTCTGCTTCGCGATACAAAAAGAAATCTTCGCTAGTGATAACTGGGCAGTTCGCATACATCACCACCACGAGCTTTGTAGAGCCGTTGTCTTGAACCTTCGATGACTGAACCATACCAATCGGCTTCGCATCGTCACTGCCATCACGATAGATCGGGTCTCCTGGCTTCAATGGTAGGGAGAAGCCAGACTCAACCTCTATCGAATGTCGTCGAAGACTGGCATACCGAGCTAAATCGCCGATCGCCTCGGGCGCCGCATTGGACAGCGAGTGCACTAAATAGATAATTGCGGCGATCAAACCAACCCAAATCAATCCGCCAGCGATCGCCCGTTGCTGAGTTCGAGGGTTCATGGGAGTAAATGTTTCGTTGAAGGACTACTGTGCAAATGGGCCTGCTGTGCAAATAAAGATCCAAGCCTAACTGCTTCAAATACCGAGTTCCGCCGGAAAAACCGATTGGATCGCGACCGCATTTTTAGACTTCGATTGAACCAATCATCTGTTTCTAGACATCATCGGTCAATTTTAGCTACCAAGGCCAAAATTCAATCGACCAAGATTCGCAAATCAATTGGATTGATCTTTAGCACCTATTCTTGGAAAGGTCCATTGTACAGCCAACAAATCATAGGCTATATCAAAAATAACTGCGTTCATTTGAGAAGCGGTGGTGATAAACAACAAATCAAGCATTCTGGGCCTATTTCGACAGGTCATTGGCAACAGAACGGAAACTTTCGGTACCTTACCCAGCTTCTCGCCCAGTGTGAAAAGAATTTGATAATTCCAGTATCGACGATTGTTTTTGATCTATGGGCTAGCGAGCGAGTGCCGAAAACAAAGCATATCCGCTGGCTCGCGTCTCGACGTTAGCCGTATTGCTACCATTGTGGCGGAAACCAGACATTACATCGGGGGCTCGATTGACAATGACAATGCAATTCCAAAAATCAAAAGCGGCTTTTCGCATTGGTGTGACAACACTTGTTGCAACGGCAGGAGCTTGGTTCGGAACAACCGTCTACGCTCAAACGCAAGTCGTTCCGCCAGCAAACAATTTGCAACGGATATTCGATGCGCGCGATTATCAGTTCTCTCAGCTTCCTGATATAAATGAGCCAAGTAACAAAATTGACAGCCTTTTGAACGGAACTGGCAACCGGTCGGTACCACCAAGCGCTGCACCCACAAACTCTGATACTACTTCTCGTGTAAGCATCGTCGCCAGTGAAAACGTTCAGTCAGTTTCGCAAGAGACCAACGACATTATTCGCCGATTAACTGCGTCCCCACAGGAAAACGCTACGGCGGAAAAAGCTACGGCGGAAAACGTTACGTCTGAAAAAGCTACAGACAATGATTTGCCAACCACTGAAACTAACGGCGTTTACCAGCTGAAGGCAATCTCGATTCTCGATTTTGAAAAAAAGCTGATCGAAAACTTCGGCAATCAACTCAAAGCATCTGCTTCAGAAGATGGTCGGTATATACGTGTTTCCATGCCAGTCGTATCCGAACCTGGCAAAAGCACGAGTCCGATGATGATGCTTATTGATCGAGCGACGGGCAAGCTACAATACGAAGGGGCCACCACCACTGCAAATCAATGGCAACAATTAATCTCGCAAATGGACATCGCCCCGCCTAAGGAGAGTGCTGTCGCTGAGTCAGACATGGAAGCTGAAATTTTGCCAGTGCCTCCGGTCCAGCAAGTTGGATTTCAACAAGATGACACACCTCAAGGACAACCAGTTCAAGGCATTCCCGGACTCAAGGGGCAAGTCTTTATCGCGCAAGATCCTAACGGAGGCGGTTTAACGATCACCGGTGATCCGGATGATGTAGCGATCGTCAAACAAGAACTTGCGCGCTTATCGGCTCAGGCAAAAGCCTCGCAACCGACGCCTGCCGCCATTCCGCTTGAAAATGCTCGTGGCAATCTAATTCAACAACGTGTACAAGAAATTTACGACGAAAGCTACAGCCAGCTAAACGGACCAGCCAACATCACCGCAACCACCAGCCCCAATGCCTTGGTAGTGGTTGGTAGTCCAGAAGCAGTTGAAGCGATCAGAGGGTTGATCAAAGTCTTGGACGTCAAACCAGAAGAAGGTGCGACCCCGGATTTCCGCACGTTTAGTTTGAAATTTATATCTGCCAACGATGCTGCCAATCGCCTGCGCCGATTCTTTGGGCAAGTCACTATTGCCGAAGGTGACACTCGTATCCCGGCAATTCCCGTGGAAGTCATTCCCGACTTCCGCAGCAATCAAGTGACAGTAAAAGGTGGCCCGACGATCCTAAATTCTGCTGCTGGATTCCTACAAACGATCGACGTCGCGTCGGTCGCCCAGGGGGCCGTCAACGAAGTTCGCGTGGTTCAATTGAAGAACGCACTGGCGACCGACGTTGCGTTTGTAATTCAAAACGCAATCAATGGCCAATTGCCAAACTCCGGCGAAGCGTTCGCGACACAAAACAACGGCCAAAGCGGTCAACAAAACACCGCCCAAGTCGTCGACGACAACGCTGGCAATCAATCTCAACTTCGCTCGGCCATGCTGTCCTTCATGACACGCAATGAACAAGGCAAGTTGATCCGCAGCGGAATCTTGTTTGACGTTCGGATAACTGCGGACTCTAACAGCAACTCGTTAGTTATTACTGGCCCTGCCGAGTCAATTCCATTAATCGTTGAACTTGTCAATCGACTCGATCGAATTCCAGACGCAGAATCTCAAATCAAAGTCTTTGAATTAATCTACAGTGACGCCCAAACAATTTTTGACATGTTGAATGCACTGTTTAACGCCGATGGACAAAACATAGACCAGCAAAACAGCGGACCGCAACTCCCGTTGCAATCAGGTGCCGGCGGCGACGGCGCGTCACTGATCAATTTGCGGTTTTCCATCGAGCCTCGTTCAAACGCCATCATCGCTTCGGGGCCTGCTCGCGACTTACAGGTAATTGAGGATCTACTTAATCGATTGGACGCTCGAGCGGTCAACAATTCTCCCGCTCAAGTCTATCGACTGAGCAATGCCCCGGCTCAAGATGTAGCCGATGCAATCAACAGCTACTTAGACGGTCGAACCGACCAGATTAATTCCGACCCAAGAACCTCTAATGGCGTACCGGCCGTAAATCGAACTGTTATTGTGACGCCAGAAGTGGTCAGCAATAGCTTGATCGTCAGTGCACTGCCTGAATACCGACAAGAGATCGAAAACATCATTCGATCGTTAGATCGTCGACCGCCAATGGTTCAAGTTAAAGTCCTAATTGCTGAAGTAGATTTGAATGCAGTTGAAGAGTTTGGAGTCGAACTTGGCCTTCAAGATTCGCTATTGTTTGACCGCGGCACTACCATCGCGGCCGGCGGTGGCTTGGAAGGCATTGGATTTCCTTTCAACTCAAGTGAAATCGGCAACCTCAACGGATTTGCCCGCGAATCTCTAGCGGGCCAAGCGTTGTCAAACCTGAATGTAGGCCGAGTGAACCCAGCGTTAGGTTATGGCGGCTTAGTACTTTCGGCAGGCAGTGAGTCCGTGAATATTCTGCTACGAGCGCTTAAAGATCGCCAAGCGGTTCGCGTACTCTCCAAACCTCAAATCGTAACGATGGAAAACTTGCAAGGTCGCGTTGCGATTGGTGCATCCGTTGCTCGTATCGCTGGATCGACTCAGACAAACTTCGGTTTGACTCAGGACATCGAGTTTCGCGATGTAGGTGTCATCTTGGAAGTTACGCCTCGTGTAAGCCCAGACGGTTTGATTGTGTTGACGGTTACCGCAGAAAAGTCGTCAGTCGGTCCCGAGGCAGCAGGTACCGCCGTCGGCGTCGCAGCTGATGGGTCGATCATTCGAGCCCAGCAGGTTCTGATGACCGAAGCTCAAACGACCCTTAGCGCTCGCTCAGGACAAACGGTTGTATTTTCTGGTTTGATCACCGAGCAAAAAATTCATTCTGAACGAGGCGCTCCGATCATTTCAGAATTACCGTTGATCGGCCCTTTGTTTAAGTTCGAATCAGACGAGTCATCACGGCAAGAGCTACTGATTATCATGACACCAACTTTGGTTACTGATGACAACGACATCACAAATTTAAATCACGATGCGATGGACAGAATGCACTGGTGCCTGAGTGATGTTGCCGACGTTTACGGCAGCACTGGTTACGGCGGTGACGTTGAATTTTCAAACACGGTAGAAACTATCTACCCCGACGCTGACCCGACAGGCACCATCCAACCTCTCATCCACAACTCGAAACTCGAATCACCACTGCAGCCAAGTTTGGGGAACACCTTCGAAACGATCGATCGATCCACTCTTGAAGAATCCCCAGCCGGCAACGGGCAAGCGGCAACCAAAAAGACAACCACACCGAAAACTAGATCCGCACGACGTTCGCGATGGAACCTATTTGACCGTCGCTAAATTTCAACGTGGCCACTATTCACCAATGTTAAACAATACGATAGTCAAACCTGTTTCCTTCTATCAAACGGTTACCATGACACGATCCATTATTCTTGCAGCAATTGCCGTACTGTTTTTCAACGGCTGTTCGGTAGTCAATGATTCAATGCGAATCAGTGAAAAGAACTCTATCTGGAACCCCGTTGAAACCTTGGCGAATAAGAAACAAAAGCAATCGGATAAGGCTCTACCACCTGAAACGATGGCCGCGATTTGGAGTTTCGGAGTCTACGAAAAACCAGGTTCGACAAGCGTTCGAGGGCTGGGCGGTAGAATCTACTTCTACGATGCAAAAAACAACGCGGTCACTGCTGACGGTGAATTAATCGTGTACGGTTTCGACGAAGACTCAGGGTCTAAAGCGCAGCCTGACAAGAAATTTGTCTTCCGCGCAAGCGAACTACAATCGCATTACAGCGAATCATCATTGGGCGGGTCATACAGTATTTGGATTCCATGGGATAAGGTTGGTGGCTATCGAAAGACTGTTACCCTGCTGCCAGTGTTTAAATCCAAAGACGGAAAAATCATTCGATCAGAACAGTCTATCAACCTTCTGGCCGGTCCGAAAAAAGAGGAAAACTTCAACGATTCGCAACGCCCTTATCGTGTGCTCGGATCTAGCTCCGCATTGCTTGACAAACCGTCAAGCGAAAGCCCTGGATTAAATCCAGTTGTGAAAGCATCGTTCAACCAAGGTGACGGCGACTCGGGTGCAGACGTAGCAGAACATCCACGTCGCATTCGAACGACCGCAATTCCTCTCACGCCGAATCTACGTCGCCAAGTAGAAATTGCAGCGAAAGTTCGAGCTGGAAAAAAAGTATTTTCTGCACCTCCCGAAGCATCAAAAACAACCACGGCTCCTCTGGTTCCGGCTGCGGAAACGAAAACTCGGCCCCCAACTCGAATCTCTACGATCGAAGGCGTATTCGGCGCCCCAGGTTCATTTCGTTAACAAGGCATAATGGTCGAGTGGCAACGAACCAGTACGTCGCCACCTTAGACTGATTTGCAGGTGCTCTTTGTAAAACAATGAAGCGTTTGCCGATCAAACACGAAGTGATTCATTACCGTGATTTGTGATCGCAAACTGTTTACAGTTGAAATCATCGTTAAGATGTAGTTGAACTAAAAAACAAAACCTGCAATCGCATCGATTCGACGACTCCAACACATCCAAGCGTGAACTTCCTAGGTAAAAAAGTGCGGTTGTTTGGCGCGCGCAACTCCATTAGCAGTAACATTTGCATGGCTTGAGCGAAGCAATTCTCCGCAATAAACGCATCCTCGCGGACAAATCCAAGGTGCGATTTATTCGCTCTGATTCCCCAAGGCACTAAAAAATCAGCCGATAGGTAAGGAATACCACCAAAATCCAAATTAGAAACAATAGAATTTGCTTTCTCGTACAATCACTAACAACAGATATCGTAAGCTACTGTAACATTAACTTATCGAACGTGAGCGATTGCTCGGGTATCGAGCGCTGCGTTGTCAGCGCGAAATAAGTCCTTCAAACCATCGAAATGGGTTTGAAGAAAATCCACGACTCCTACAAATTCGGTAAACACCAACAGATACCACCTCCAATCTTCCTTCTGTCTCTATAGCACCAATGCCTCTCGAACCTACTGACGAAGACAACTGGAACTCCTGTCCTTCTGGACTAATCTCGCAAACTGCCGAACACCATTTGGAAACACCAGTCCGACAGATTAAACGACAGCGACGAAACGCTTTGAGTTACAGTCTTTTGATTGCTACGCTGTTAACGCTAGTAAGCTATGTACTGATTGAAGCTCAACCCGTCCCTCCTGACCGCGACGCGACGGTAAGTTGCAAGACGGTGCAGTCAAACTTGGCTGCGTTCTGCAACAATCAGATTCAAGAAGTATCTCTAGAGCGCGCTATTGGTAAACACTTATTCGACTGTCAGCATTGCCGTCAAATGTACCGTTCAACTTGCCGTTGTTCAAACCAATGCCCGCATCGCAAACGAGAAGCAATCACCAAACCTTGGCATAATGAATAACCGTCGCTAGTGACTCACGCACCGCCCGCTAATAATTAACTAACGATAGCGACACGCCTGTTGCTCGGTCTTTCTGAACGCGGCTTAAACCATCAAGCCCGATTTTTTTGGCAAACAAAAACGCTTCGGTCAGCGAATCCCCCCATACAGAAACTGTTTTTGACGATAGAATTGAAAGCAGACTTTTCCGTGAACGCGTGCGTCGTCCATCCGCTCAATGAGCAACAACTGTCTCACGCGAAACCGAAGCGACCTCTCTATAAGCAAACAAAATGTACCGACACTTCATCGCTGTTCGCGCCCTAACACTTCTTGCTTTTGTGATTACCTGCCTAGCAAACTTTGCGACCGTCGCCGCGCAGGATGTTGACCAACAATTTGAAAAGCAAATCGCGAAAGTTGCGAAAATAGCAGCAGAGTCTGTCATCGGCATCGAAACCATTGGTGGTAGTGGAAAAGTAGAAGGCGCCAAAAAATCAAATGGAACAGGAACCGGAATCGTGATCGATTCAGACGGTTTTGTGCTAACCGCAACGTATTTCGTAGCCGACGCTCCATCAGGAATCGTTTGCTCGCTTCCCGACGGCAAACGCGTTCCCGCTACCGTCGTCGCTCACGATCGTTCACGTAACTTGGTTTTATTGAAAATAGAAACCAGCCAAAATCTAACTCCGCTGCCCTTAATTCCTCGAGATCAATTGCAAGTCGGACAAACCGTAATCGCGGTCGGCAAAGGCTACGACGTAAACTCGGTGCAAATCTCAACTGGCGTTATCAGCGCGACTGATCGAGTTTGGGGGCGAGCAATTCAAACCGATGCGAAGGTTTCTCCTGCTAACTACGGAGGGCCGTTACTAGATTTGCGAGGCCGTTTATGTGGGATCATGGCGCCGCTTTCTCCTCGAAATGACAAAATCATGGGCGGTACCGAATGGTACGACTCGGGAATAGGATTTGCAGTACCGGTCAACGAAATCATGCAACGTTTAGATACTCTCAAAGCGGGCGAGGACTTGCTGGCAGGGCAACTAGGGGTTTCGTTCATCGGAAAAGACATCTATGCCGACGATTGTAAAATCGCATTTTGTAACGGAAGTTCCCCGGCAGGAAAAGCAGGCATTCGCCCTAATGACGTGATCGTCAGCGTAAACGACATCAAAACCAAACGCCAAGCCCAACTGAAGCATGCGTTGGGACCGCTTTACGCCGGCGAAGAAATCAAAATCTCCGTCCGCCGCGGCGACAAAACCTTGGACCTCAAAGCAACGTTGACCGGTGAACTGGATGCATTCGTACCTGTTGGAATTGGTTTAGCAGTCAACGAAACAACCGACGGCATCAAAGTTCGATCGGTTGAAGCCGACAGCCCAGCCGCCCAAGCCGGCATCGAAGCGGGTGACCTGATTGAAACCGCCAATGGCACAAAGATTGAAAAACTACAGGATCTGATCCTACAAATCGCAGCGACTGCCTCTGGCAAAGAGTTTTCAATTTCGATCAAGCGTGGTGACCAGTTAAAAGAACTCACTTTAACAATGGCCCTCCGCTCAGCGTCAATTCCACCGTTCGTGGAGCCTGCCAAGATGGAAGAAGAAGCCGAAAGCTTTGAACTCAAAGTGGCCGAAGCCGCAAATAAATGTTTGGTAATCAAACCCGCCACCGCCGAGGATACCGGCGCGTCTCAGCAACCGCCAGCGATTTTGGTTTGGATGCTTCCCGCCGGAGAATACGATCGCGAAAAAATTGAACGAACGTGGAAAGATCTGTGCCAGAACCAGAACACTATTCTTTTAGCGATCGCTTCAGACAACGACAAAAAATGGACCAAAGAAGAGGCTAGGGCGGTATTTGGTGCTCTCAATACGCTCGCCAAACAAAGTGAATTTGACAAACGTCGAATCGCGATTGGCGGCCAAGGCAACGGAGGCACCATGGCCAGTATCGTTTGTTTTGTCCGAACGGGAGTTTTTCAAGGATTGATTTTGCAAGCAGCCGAACTTTCGTCGCAGATCCCCAATATCACAACTAACCCAACGACGCCGGTAATGGTACTGGTGACCGAACCCGAGGGCGACAACCAAGTCGCAGCCCAACGCAAATCGCTGACACCCGTAGTCGAATCTAAAATGCCAATCGAAAACGTCGCTCGATTGACCCCCGAAAGAATTTTGGCTTGGGTAAATTTCGTAGATCGCCTGTAGTCAATGACACGACCGATGACACGATCAATGTGTCCGACGTAGCCAATCGTCTAACCAAATAAACCATGAAAACCTTGACCAAAGAACTTTGGATGGAAGTCCCCGAGCGTCGAGCGATCGTTTCGCTCCACCGCGAGGTCGAACAGTTAGTCTCCGAAAGCGGCGTTCAAGATGGCTTGGTCTTGGTCAACGCGATGCACATCACAGCAAGCGTGTTCATCAACGACAATGAATCTGGATTGCATGCGGACTACGAGCGTTGGCTTGAAAAACTGGTGCCCTTCAACGCCGGCGCAGATCCGCAGCAAGGCGGATACCTACACAACCGAACCGGAGAAGACAACGCCGACGCCCATCACAAACGACAGATCATGGGTCGCGAGGTCATCGTGGCGATCACCGACGGTCATTTGCACCTCGGCCCCTGGGAACACATCTTCTACTACGAATTCGATGGCCGACGTCGCAAACGAATCCTCGTGAAGATCATTGGCCAGTAAAAAGTTCGTTCCCCAAAACGCATTTGAAGACAGCCACGAAGCTCAACGTTAACGGCAATGCGAATGTCGCCTGGTGCTTCTTCTTGTACAAAGTGTCCGGCAACGATAACGAGGCAAAAAGCTTAGGGTTTTCGCTTTTTCTGGCAGAATGTTGTCTCGCGTTGGGTCTGTTTCTACATTTCGATGATGTAACTCCCGAGAGAATTTTACTTCACAGAGTTCTCAACGTTCATTTCTGCTGGCGTTTGCAACTGCCTTCTTAGTTGATTTTCTCGCTAGCCCCAATCGACACACAAAGCTATCGCTACGTCGTGTCAGATCTTGCAACGCCGCTTTTTATCCCTTCCACCTTTAAAATCAAAAAGGAAACACATGTACTCGCTCTCTAAACGCTGTATCGCCGAAACCGTTGGCACCTTCTGGCTTGTCTTCGGCGGTTGTGGCAGTGCCGTTTTGGCCGCTCTTTACACAACCCAACCCGAAAACGCTGGCGTCCAACTCGGCATTGGCTTCGTAGGTGTCGCTTTCGCCTTTGGCTTGACGGTGCTGACGATGGCCTACGCGATCGGACACATTTCAGGCTGCCACCTTAATCCAGCTGTTTCTGTAGGCTTGGTCGCCGGCGGGCGATTCTCAGCCAAAGATCTCGGTCCCTATATCATTGCTCAAGTGGTCGGAGCTGCCTTGGGCGCTGCTGCCCTGTACTTGATCGCAAGCGGCCAAGAAGGTTTTAGTCTCGCCGGCGGATTCGCATCCAACGGATTCGGTGAACACTCCCCCGGTAAATACAACATGCTCTCGTGTATCGTCGCCGAAGTTGTTCTGACCGCCATGTTCCTGTTCATCATTCTAGGCAGCACCGATCGCCGAGCCCCAGCTGGATTTGCTCCAATTGCCATTGGTTTGGGTCTGACGTTGATTCACTTGATCGGTATTCCTGTAACCAACCTTTCGGTTAACCCAGCGCGATCAACTGGCCCAGCATTGTTCGTGCAAGGATGGGCCTTGGCTCAACTGTGGTTATTCTGGTTAGCGCCGATCGGTGGAGCAATCATTGCGGGGTTGTTTTATCGTTCTGTCTTCGAAGGCGATGAACCTTCGGAAAATTAACGAAAAACTTAGATCACCGATTTGAACTAAAAGCCTGCTGTTTTCAGCAGGCTTTTTTAATACGGCAACTCTGACCGATCGAATTATCCTTCAACAATGTGATTTCTGAGGACCTTGCTTGACCACCCATTGTCTTCTTGAACATCCTAATCGAGGCCAGAGCAGCGCTAAAATGGCCACCTAACCTTGTAGGCCCAGGCTGCCAAAAAGTTTCTTGGCAACTTTTTTGTCCATGGCTAGTCTTCCAAACAGATTTCGACCAATTGGTTTTCAGCGTCTGCGGCTGTGATGAATTGCTTTTGCCAATGTTTCCCGTTCCTAATCCACAGCTCGTACCTTTTGCCGCGTTGCAATTCGAACTCCAACAAATCATTCATGTCCGCCGTGTTAGACGGACTTGTTCCAGAAAGTTCGGTTTTATCTTTGGTTGATTGATTATTGGCTTGCTTTACGGATGTCACCGTGACGCTCGTTGCCACTCGTTCGGATTTCGATGCATTCCAGACTCGGATACGAACTTGAACTTTGTTTGGGTCTACTTTAGGTCTGTCGCTCTTTGATGGAGCATAGCGGTCCGTGACATCGATCGCGTAAACTGCATTTTCGCGATCGGCCGCCCAAACCATAGGAAAGACCGTATCGGTGCGGGCAAAGCTGACCGCATAGATCGAGTTCATAGGTTTCGACTTGTCAGCAAGCGACGCGTCGCGCTGGAACCATGCTCGGTCTAAGCCGTCTTTGTTGTATTCGGCAGCGCCGGTAAAGTGCCAACTGCCGTCGTCCCAGACTTCGACCCACGTATGATTACCGTCTTTATTGGACCAGCGAGGAATGCCGGTTAGCCGAGCGGGCACATGAACGCTGCGGCAGGCGTCGGCCAACAGGATCGACAGCCCGGTGCAAGACGCCAAGCCGCTGTCCATCGATTCACTGGGGGATTGGTTTGCTTTTTCGCGTTCAGTTGAGTACTTGACGTTGACTTTTTCGAACAACTGTTTGTTAAGTGCTTGAGCAGCTTCGCCGGTCGTCTTGCAGTCCTTCACGATCGGCCAGCAAATTTCGCGTAACTTGCTGCGCCAGTTTTCTCGTTTTTCGTCGACGTTGGCATAAGGCAAAATGTCATTAAAGAACAGATCGTCTGAGACTTGATCTGCCCATGGAGCCGCCGCACGAGCCTTATAGGCCACGCGCACGTTATCTAGTAAGAATTCGGCCGAAAGCGATTGCAAGTCTTTTTGGCGCATGTTTTGAATCAAAAACTCCACCGCGGCACGGTGCTCTTTGGGAGCCTGTTTGCGTGCGAGTTCAATTTCGGTTCGGTTCTCTCCGGCCAGTTGGTAACGAGATTCTAGCGGATCCGTTTGGGCAGCCGGCTGGGCGATCACGGAGTAGCCCAGCAAACAAACTAATATCCAACTACGAAGAAAACTTGTATAATTCATGTTAAAAAGCTAAGCAGAAACTGTCGCTGTCGAAGACACCTAACCGTCGATTGCGGTACAAGCTGGAGACCACGGATATTCTAAGTCATCTGGGACCGGATTTCCAACCGCTTCGGTAGACAAAGGAAGTTCTCTGCGCTCTCCGTGCCTCTGCGTTTTAAATCCCCCGGCACACAGCCAACTTCCCCAGCTGCCAAAGAAATCCCCAACATTTTTTGGTTCAGTTTAGTGGCAATCACTTCTGTCACTTTGAAGCGAACGTCAAAAACAACGCATTGCTCTTCGCCAAAACGTCGCCATTGGAGTTCAAAATTTGAGCCTCGACAAAGTGCTTGCGACCTTCTTGGTTGATCAGGTTGGCTTGAATCCTAATAGGATGTCCCAGCGGGACAGGCTTTTCGTAAGCGACTTCGATGTTTCGCGTCACCCCCTGTTTACCCTGTAGCGACAAAACCTTACTAGACGCTTCATCAAGCAGCAACGCAATAAAACCGCCGTGCATCATCCCGATCGCGCCCGCCATGAACGGCAACGCCTCCAGTTCTACCCACACCCGATCCTGATCGGTGTCGCCTTTAAAAGCAAGCTTTAGGCCTAGCGGATTGTCGGCTCCGCAACCGAAGCAATGATTGCCTGCTTTAGGAGGGATTGTTTTCATGTGGTTTCAAGAACTGAGCGTTTTTGGTAATTAAACCGGCGATAATGCAAGGCCGGCTAAGCTTGAGACCGCTGAACGGACAGCCTTCACTTCTAAAAACCATCATAAAAGAAAACAAATTTTCTGCGACGCCTATTATGGCGATTACCTCTTTCAACTTTAAATATAAAAAATGTTTTCACAAACAACCAACAGCTTTCCAAGAATGTAGTGGCCGCTTAAGCCTTGTAGAACTCCGAAACGCAGACCCACTGCGGGTGCCATGTTTACGCGATCAGAAATGGGTCAATTCTAAAAAGCCATTCAAAAAGACTGCTCACGGGACTTTCCCAAAACAGCATCGGACGCGTAGGCATGCCAACACTCAGTAGACACTCTTACTCTCAAAGCCGTGAAGCATCCCACGCGACTAATAAAACACACCCGAAAATCTTGCCAGACCCTCAGCAAACCAAGATGGACCCAAAAAGGTTCGCTAATTATTCGGAACCGCGGGATCAGTTTCGCCTGGATTGACCAAGCCATCAGCATTCGTATCTTCTTGGAAATCGAATAACGAATCCAAATCAAAATCGATCAGATTTCGACCATTAACGAAATAGTCGATCAGAAACGGATCATCGACGAACGGTCGATTTTCATCGCCGCCACCTTCGAAAGTTGGCCATAGAGGGCCATAAATTCCCCACCCATCGTCAAGTGCTTCTGCCATTTCACGGGCTAGTTCAAGCACTAATTCAGGACGAGTACTGGCCAAGTCATTGGACTCGTTGCGGTCAGTTGCAAGGTCGTACAATTCAAACTGGTCTGCCGGATCTTCATAGTAATGATAAATCAGTTTGTAGTCATCTCTACGGTAGGCCGTGAAGAATGGAGAGTTATGGGAATTGGGTTGATGTCGCAGGAGCGTTTGTTGTCGGTGGGTTCCGGGAATCGAAGACAAATAGGGTCTCAGATCGACACCATCCATCGGTGGATGAGCCACATCGGCAGTCGCTAAAATAGTCGTTGGAAGATCGACGATAGAAACGATGTCGTGCTCAACAGTACCTCCGGCAATGGGGAGTGCCTGTTGGAAAGGATTATCGGGGTCTGCTTTCCCCCAAGCAACGAAAAGCGGAACATGAATCCCGCCTTCGTAGCAACTCGCTTTTTTGCCACGAATCGGATAGTCGTTGAACGTACTACTGTTGATTTGGCCCCGATTGGAAAGCGCTGGAGAGTCAC
>CAZHCH010000067.1:0-16512 GCA_964530985.1 uncultured Pirellulaceae bacterium
GCGAACGATGAGCGGCTTTCGCGATTTCTTACCCGAGATGATGATCCCGCGCGAGTGGTTGATGGAAACTGCGCGGCAAGTCTACCGCAAGTATGGGTTTTCTCCGATCGATACGCCGACTTTGGAGTATGCTGAAATTTTGACTGGCAAAGGCAGTGATGAAACCGATCGACAGATGTACCGATTTCAACACGGCAAACACGACGTCGCGATGCGTTTTGATTTGACCGTGCCACTGGCAAGATTCGTGGCCCAACACCAAAACGAACTTGGCATGCCTTTCAAACGTTACCACATCGCGCCGGTTTGGCGAGGTGAACGTCCGCAGGCCGGTCGCTTCCGTGAATTTGCTCAATGCGACTTTGACACCATTGGAACAACTTCGATTGCCAGTGATATTGAAATCGTGATGGTAATCAATGACCTGATGCGCGCGATTGGATTTGAGAAATTCACGATCCGAATGAACAACCGAAAAGTGCTTAACGGCCTGCTGGAGAAATCTAGCTTGGCTGATCACAGCGTCGCGGTGTTGCGAGCATTGGACAAGCTGGCCAAAATCGGTCGCGACAAAGTCAAAGCCGAGATGTCAGAAACCACGGGTGCCGGTGAAGAACAGTTGGACCAAATTTTAATGCTGGCTGAAATCAAAGGCACTGCCAACGAAGTGCTGGAGCAATTGGTCCCACTGTGCAGTGGCAATGAACTGGCCGAGCAAGGCCGCGAAGAATTGGCGCAGATTGTGGCGGCAACCGAAGCGGTTGGCTTTCCTGAAGGAACCCTGTCGATCGATGTTTCGATTGCGCGAGGTTTGGATTACTACACCGGCACGATTGTCGAAACGTTTTTGGATGATCTACCAGAATTTGGAAGTGTTTGTTCGGGCGGACGTTATGACAACCTCGCGCAGCTGTATACGAAAACAGAATTGCCCGGCATCGGAGCGTCGTTGGGTTTGGATCGGTTGCTGGCAGCCATGGAAAAATTGGACATGATCCCGCCGGTGAAAACGCCAGCGGATGTGTTGATCGTGTTCTTTGACCAGTCTCAATTGCACTACTATTTACAGTTGGCGCAGGATTTACGTGCGGCTGGTTTGGGCGTCGAGCTGTATCCCGATGCGAAGAAACTGAACAAGCAGTATAAGTACGCTGATCGCAGGGGATTCGCCGCGACATTGATCGCCGGTGGCGACGAGATTGAACGAGGGATCGTGCAGCTTAAGTGGATGGCTGACGGAACACAGGTGGAATTGCCAGTGTCCGATAGCGGCGTGGAAATTGTTGAGTGGGTTAAAAATCGGAAAGGTTGAGTATCTCAGTCGATCGGGCTGCCTAAATTGTCGATTGAAAGTTTGGGACAGACAAATACAATATGACCGGTTCGCATTTAGTTTGAATTGCAATCCGTCATGTATTGCAAGACGGCACTTATCACCAACTTTTAACCGATCGAACAAGGAAAACAGCGATGGGTGAAGGCTATTTTATGGAATACCTGTTAGCAATCGGTTTGGTGTTTCTCGGTTTGTTATTGGTGTGCGTGCCTCGCCCGCGCAAACGAAGCATGCTGACGCCAGAAGAAGAAGCGAAGCTAAACAAAAAGCGAAAGCGGCAAAAAGCTTTCGCTGCCAAAAAGGCGAAGGCATCTAAGAAGTAACTAACCGTTAAGGCTGAGAAGTCGTAGGTAGCTGGCTATCAAAAAACACTTCACACGGCAGAATCGAGCTTCTCGATCGGGTTGCTTCTTTTTATTGACAACCGGTTTGGTGTTGATTGGGTTGTTGATTGTTAACTCGCTGTTTGTTCGGAATTTCTTTAGCTCCAACGAATTGCATATTGATGCTGGGGTTTTTAATACACTGCAGTTTGTGATGCCGATCTTGTTGATTTTCATCGAGCTTTGGCTATACGATATGTTGATCGATTCTTTTCGCTACCAAAAAGATGATTCCCAGAACGCGAAGTCACCGCGTGAGAATTCGGATGATTAGTCGTCTATGCCATTGTTAATAGGCGAGCGGTTACTTTGCTTTTTTGATTTTGATGTTCGTCGCTCCGGCCAAAACACCGTTTCGGTGAGGCATGGTGCAAGTGATCACGCAATCGCCATGAGCGAAATCGGGCAATTTGATGGTTGCTTTGAATTTACCGTCGGTCATCATGGCCGTTTGTTGCAGGCACACCAAATCTCTTGCCTGATCGTACGCGACTTGATACTGGCTCATTTCAGCAGGCGTTGAAGCAAACTTGCGCCGGCGTTTAAAGCGGTGTTTGGTCCGGTCACGTTGATAGCGGACGCAGATTTGTAGCGGGCCCGTTAGATTGTTCGTCGCGTTAGTGCTAGTGCCGGAAATATTAATCGTGTCGCCACTGGTCGCTGATTCGGGAGCGGAAAGGTCGACTTGCCGGGGGCGATTGACTCGTAATAGCGGGTCGCCAAGTAGTTGCATCAAATGGATATGATCCGCGCATTCGTCCTCGAATGCCTGACCAGGCAGCATCGTCGCTGAAAGGGATTTGATCAACTCACGGTAGCCATTAAATTTCTGGTGTCCACTAATCATTTCAAGCTTGGCCTTTAGAATCACCTCGCCCAACGTCTGTGCCGATCCGTTGAAGTACTCGTCCAACATCGCCATCGACAATAAGCCCATGCCCGCTGGCATGGTGACTCGACTACCGCCAATGGTCGCGATTGGGCCGTTTTTTTGCTGGAGCATCAACTCACCCAAACAGTCACGATCGCCATCGTAAGCGTTGGTGTAGCAGGCCAGGAAAACCGCGATTGGGTTACCTACGCGGCAATTTATTTTTTGAACAGTGGACTCATCTAAAATCGTATGAGACTCATCGGGCATGTGAACTCGATCCAGACAGCAGCGGTCGCCATGGCCAAGGTAAACCCAAAACAAACAGCCTTCGTTAAAACGCTCGATTGCCGCGTCAGAAAAGCGTTCGGGATTGGGGCAATACGGGCTGTTCCAACTGCCATAGGTCATCGACGTTTGTAACGCGTCTGGGATCATTTGAGTGATTACTTTTTTGGCGACTTGTTCGATCAGTTGGTCAGCCAATTTTCCAAACCCACCGACTCCAGCCACTAAGTTTATTCGGGTCTGCCAAGGAGTATTCGCGGGGAGGGCTTCGCTAGGCTGATCTGCTTTGCCGGATTTCGTTTCGTAGGCGATCACGCGTTGGATGAATTGCGCGAGTTCAACATCACTGTCCACCGGGATTCTGCCCACGCTAATATCTGGTAGGCCGTCGCCGTCCAAATCCGCATACGGATTATCCGTGGCAATGTCGGGTTCTGCCCCAAGCTTGAAGGTCGCGCGTGACAGCACGTACTCGGTAGGTACTAGGTGCTCTGGAATCGCTTTGCTGTCGTAAGCGTCTCCAATCAAAACAAGGTGTGTAAGTGGGTTGTTGGCGGCAACGGTCACGATGTGTTGTTTGAGTTCGGCAGCAGTTGGTCGAGGCGTCAGCACTTGGATGCGGTGGCCTTGCTTGTGGCGATATTCGATCCAAGGAGTTAGCGAGCTTTGAAAAGTTCGCGGGCAAAATACAAGGGTGTCAATGTTCTGGGCGACCGCTTGGGACGCAGGCTGCTTAGGGGAATTGGCTTCGGTTTGAACAGCTTGGGCTGACGTAGATAACTGGCAAACGATAATGCCAACGGCAAACAGTTGACGCCAGCGTCCGGTAGCAGTTGGCTGTCTAGGGCTACTCATCGCCGTCGCCTTTGAGGATGTCGTCGATTAATTGTGGCTCGGCCGGTTTATCACCTTTGGGCTGACCCGCTGGTTGGTTCTGTTTTGGAGCGATACGAGATGGCGTTTTGGGTTTGCTGTTTTGGATTTTTGGTTCAGAATCATCGGGGATGCCTAAGAACATCGGTGATGCCCAGAAGAATGGATGTTCGGCTTTGATTGCTTTTTCGATGCCGTTAGGTTTTAGTCGTGGTTCGTTTTCTAAATCCAAATCAGATTCGCGAACCAGTTTGCGTGCCTGAGCCAGCGCTGGCAAGTTACCATCGGATTTGAGTTTGGCGGCGTAGTTACCTGTCAACTCAAAGCTAGTTTTGCCGGCGGTGTTCCAACGACTGATCAAAATGGTACGACATCCAGCGGCCATTAAACCCGTTGTTGTTAAAAACATATCACTACCAACGTTACTGCCACGCAGCGTAATTCCGGGCGATTGATAGCCGGGTAAAATCATGTGTTGCGGTGCGCCCCAAGGCAGTTTCATCCACGTATTGATTGAACCATCGTCAAGTTTCTGGCGTTCGGTAGACAGCAGAGCGGTTTGTAGCGGGGCGTTCTTAGCCGATTTGATAAAGGTCCATGCGAGTAGTTGATCGATCTGAGATCCCCAAAGGCTACTGGGTTGTGGCACCGATTTCCACTCTTGGGCTTCAGGTAGCGGGTCGAGTATCTTTTCGAATTCAGCGGTTGCAAGTTCCAGTTCTGTTTTGGGAGAGAGGTTGCCGGTTGCAACTAACATATTCGACAGCTCTTGAACCGGGCGTTGCCCACCAAAGGCAAGGCTCGCCGTTGGACAGTATCGAATGTTAACCTTTTCGCTCAGCAGCGTTCGGTCATCGCCGTGTCCTATCAATAAAGCTTCAAAGGGCAAGTACCACAGTGCACCGTCAGGAATGATTACAACTTCTTTGATACCCGCCCACTGATCGGCAAGCACCTTTGAAAGTAATACGTCCGCGATCGCTTTAGAATTTCCATGCCATTCTTGGCCAGTGATTTGCTTGCCGTCCACTGCCGCTTGGTTGCCACCGATGGCTTTGAGCCACGCAGATACTTCACGGTGCATTTCGCGAATTTTTATGAATCTCACATACTGCAACGCATTCTGACTCAACGAGAAAATGTGATACCCTTTACTCGTGGCCATCGTGACCAATGCAAGTTGGTCGCGGCGCATCGTGTAGCGAATTTGAGTTTCAGAATAGCTCGGTGGGAAAACCATTTCGGCCGGTTCGCGTCGCAATGACATGCTGGCGAGGATGGTTTCTTGATCAGCGGAGATTGTAGCCAGTTCCTTGAACAATTTGGTGCGTTGGATTGCGTCTTCAGATTTTGGCTCGGCGTCTAACGGGATTTCTTTTAACTGAGTTGTCAGTTCTGCAACTCTCTCAATGGACTGCTTGTAATCTGGGTTGCGGTTCAAAAAATTGGTTCGTTGTTGCAACGCCGTTTTCGTAAGCGCTGAATCGGGCGAGTGAAGCAACCAACGGAAAGCCATCAATCGGCCACCCATGGGTAGGTTCGCAAAGAAACGGTGGCGTCGAGTCAGTTCGGCAATTTTAAACGCTTGTCGCATGTCGCGCCGTGTAATCGCGGATTCAAACCAGACTTCCAGCGATGCCAGATGCGGTGTTGCCAAAAACGTGATCGCCTCAAATGGGTCCAATTTCCAATCCAGTTCCGTCGGGTCATGCAGCAATAGCTCGTATAGCTGATCGACTTGGCGGGGTGTCGCGGCTCCACTAGCAGCCAGTTGATTCGCTAACTGCAAGCGGTAGATCCAAAGTGATCCCGTTCCGAAGTGTGTGATTGCAGCAGCTAGAGTTTTTGAGCCACCCACAAAATCGGTAGCTAAAAATTGATTCAATGCCGTCACGTACTTCACTCGAGCACCAACCACCGATTGGGCCAGTGTGTTACGACGGTTGATCACTTGAGAGGTCTGTTGCAAAACTTGCTGCGACAATTCCAACTGGCCAGCTTCAGATAAACATTCAGCTAAGCGAACGATCGAGGTGGCTTCCATCAGATTTGCGTTGTTTGATTTTGCCCAAGCAATACTGTTGCGAAGCGGCGGATATACGCTGCGACTTGTTTTTAGATGGATCATCGTTCCCAGTGTCAATGCTTCGGCGACCAAATCGTATTGGTCGAAAATAGCCGCTGAATAGCTGGCCTCAAGAGCTAGGTCAGCCGCGACTTGATCATTTTCGAGCGATACCCCGATATACGCCGATTCAAGTAAACCAACGGCTGTCAACGGATGGTCCAAGCCACTAGATAATGTGAGCGATCGTTTAAAGATTTGACTGGCTTTGCTCCATTCTTCTTGTGAAGCGTAAGCGATTCCTAAGCAAATGCCGTTGTAGCAGCCCAGAATTGATCCATCGCCGGCGATTCCTTTTTTCAAACCCGAAACAAGACGTGAAGTCAGCGGATCGATCTTTGCTATCGGTCCTTTGATGGTACGTCGACGATGCAAACACAGCGACACGCAACGCATGATTTCGGTAACGTTGACCAGTCGGTTTTCGGCGTCTTGAACGATACCACCTCGCTGTATCGTTCTAATAACATCTCGATTGCCAAATCGGACTTGAAAGCTATCAGGTATATTGGCAATTCCATTGATACGTTTTGAAACACCCCAGTTGATTCTTGCTCGGGCGATAGCAGAGTTGTCCCTTTGAATGCTGATAGTTTGAGTTTCGATCCGATTTTGCCAGCTAGCGTTTTGGTGATTCAGATAAAGATTTAACGCTTGTTCGTATAGGTTGATGGCTTCGGCGTAGTTACCCATGTGGTAATAGCACTCTGCTTGCATCGTCCAGTAGCAGATCGAATCCACATACCTTTGCGTGCCCAGTCGATAGGCACGTCGGCTGGCGGAACGGAAGTCGCGTTCAGCATCCCTGTAGTCGCCCTCAAAGAACCGTCCAAAACTCGCAAAGTAATTTAAGCCGGGCAGAGTACTGGATCGAGTGCCTGGAATGGATCCGGAAGCTTGGGCCCAACACGTAGTGCCGCTAGTCAGAATCATCGTCACGGCTAACATTGCAGAAAGGTACGTAGGCAAGATCTTCATATTTTGATTCCCGATTTTTACGTAGAAGGTTTTGTTAAACGTCGTGTCTTTAAGCGGAAGTCATGAGTCTTTTGAGGCAATGCAACTCGTCTTGTAGAGTACCTGGTCGTGGAGCGGGTTTTGCCAGCATTGTTCTGCTAGCGATATTCGATGTTAATTACGGGGTGTAGTTAATTTAAACGGCTTGTAACGATTTTTCTATAAAAGTATCAAAGTCTATTTCAGGCATCGTCGATACCAAATGTGACACAGAACATTCGATACACGGCTCGCCGTTTAGATTCGTACCGAACATCCACTTTTCACAAACGCCTTGGCTTAGAGATTAGAACCCTAAGTTGGTCAGTGACCAAGCACATAAAGATCACTTGTGATCTTTGAACGCAATGACATTTTAACACAGGTCCGATACCTAGAGTTTTCAAATGAAAAATTCGAACAAAACAATCTTATCCCAGTCAGCGTTGAACTTGGTGCTTGCTTGCAGTGTGTTTGGAGTGACGATGATTTCCACTGGTTGTCAATCAAGCTACGGTGGCCAAACACTGCCAAGTGCATTCTTCTTGGATGATGATATACAGTATTTCCCAAGCGGCTCTGAATTCAAGTTGCAGCGTGAGGCTGCCGCGCTAAAAGCTGCCCGTTCGCGATCAGGCATCGACAACTAAGCCAGTTAATTGAGTTCAATGCAAGACAACATGTCATTATTTTCGGTTGTCGATGGAACATTGCACTAAATCAGGTTCGCCGCAAACAAGGTCTGGGATTCTAAGAATCATTGGACGCTTGGTTTTTTTCGTGGTGTTCGGGCCAATTTTGTTTGGCCGTTTTTTGTAATCTCAAGTACTACTCTCGCTGTCGAGATATCACTTGAAAATTATAGTTTTTTGTTTTTCAGTTTGCGATTTTTAAAGACAGTTAATATTCTCGATCTCTGCTAACTTGCGATTCGATCTTTATGAAAATCATTTTGGCCAGTAGTGAAGTCGCACCTTTTGCTAAAACCGGCGGCCTTGCAGATGTCTGCGGCGCACTTCCAGCGGAACTGGAACAGCTGGGCCATCAAGTTGCTGTTTTTTTACCTGGCTATAGCTGCGTCAAGCGAATCGACACGGCAACGCAAACGTTGCCAATTGAACTCGAGTTGCCTATCGGCGATAAGCTAGAAAAGGTGCAACTCAGCAAAGCCAAGCTGCCCAACAGCAACGTCGATATCTACTTTGTGATGCATAGCGATTACTACTGCCGTGATGGCTTGTATGGTAATCAAGATGGAGACTTCGAAGATAATTGCCAACGATTTGTGTTGTTTAGTCGAGCTGTTTTGGAATCGATTCGAGAGTTCGATTTGCAGCCAGATTTGATACACGTTAACGATTGGCAGACGGGCTTGATTCCTGCGCTGCTAAAAACCGAGTACAGCGAAAATCCATCGTACCGCAACATCGCTTCGTTGATCACGATCCATAACTTGGCCTATCAAGGATTGTTTGAGGCTGACTGTTTGGCGATCACCGGTATGCATCAAAAATATTTCAATTGGGAACAAATGGAGTACCATGGCCAATTGAATTTGCTCAAAACGGGACTTGTATTTGCGGATGCCATTAACACGGTCAGTCCGACTTACGCTCGCGAGATACAGACCGCTGAACAAGGGTGCGGGCTTGAACAAGTACTGCAAAGTCGATCTGATCGGCTATTTGGAATCATTAACGGCATCGATCCTAACGACTGGAATCCTGCGGTAGACGCGCATTTGCAACATCACTTTAACGCTGATTTCGATCCTGCAGTCGGTTGCGAAGGTAAGGCTAAATGTAAACAAGCATTGCAGGTCGAAGCAAATCTTGAGACGAATGCAAATGTTCCTTTGATCGGAATTGTCGGCCGGTTGGCGTCTCAAAAAGGCTGGTCGTTGATTTTGCCAGTGCTCCGTGATTGGTTGCAACATGTGGACGCTCAATGGGTCATTTTGGGTACGGGTGATCCCGGTTATCATGATGTATTGACTTCACTGCATCGCTCACATCCGAACAAACTGTCTTTAGCATTGGATTTTTCAAACCCGTACGCGCATCGTATCGAAGCTGGATCGGATTTATTTCTAATGCCCAGTCAGTATGAGCCTTGTGGACTAAACCAGATGTACAGCATGGCCTACGGAACGATTCCAGTCGTCCGCCAGACGGGCGGTTTGGCTGATACAGTGACCAATGCAAATAATGAAACAATTGATAACAAGACTGCAACTGGATTTAGTTTTACCGATTACTCAGTCGAGGCGTTGAATGAGACATTGCGCCGAGCTGTGCATGTTTTTCATAATCAGAAAGCCGTTTGGCATCAAATGATGCTCACCGGCATGACTACTGATTGGAGCTGGAAGAGCAGCGCTAAAAAGTACGAACAGCTATACCACAAGACCATCGAGTGGTCCAAAGAGTCAACGTCGTGAACTAGTTTGTTCGGCTAGTCCAACAAATTCCACTCCAAATCTCCAGTTCAGAACTGAGCGGCTATGTCCGATTTACGCCATGATCCGATTGACGATATTTGGGTCGCGATGGCTGGCAATCGCCGATCTCGACCGATGGAGTTCGTGACATTGGCTCAGCGATGTCAAACAATGATTTGTCCGTTCTGTGGTGGTAATGAAGCGGAGACAACGCCGCCGATCGCCGTGTTTAACAAAGATGGACTGGTGATCGAAACGAAACTGTCGACTACCAATCAACCTGTCGAAGCATGGTCCACGCGAGTCATCTCAAACAAATACCCTTCGTTCCCAACGGTTAAACAAGCGGAATCGTTGCCGGCGATCGATCCAGTCCAACACCACGATCTGCCATCACCGTATCAAACCAAACACCATCACGGCGTACAAGAACTGATCATTCCAACGCCGCGACACTGCGATTCGATTAGCAGTCTGAACGACAACGAGTTAGAGGTTGCCTTTCTAGCGATTCAACATCGATTAAATGCCATTCGAACTGAGACTGGGATCGCTCATGCGATGATGTTTTTAAACTGCCGAGCTGAAGCGGGTGCATCGCTGGGGCACGTGCACTGGCAATTGATTGGCTCGCCGGTCGTTAGTAGTCAATTGCAACGCCGAGCCGCCCGCGAACAGGCGCATCAAAGTGAATTTGGGGGCTCGTTGATCAGCAGCTTGGTCGATTGGGAATTAAAACAACAAACGAGAATCGTTGATGAGACCGAGAATTTTGTCGTCTACTGTCCGTTTGCCAGTCGGTTCCCGTTTCAAATTCATATCACCCCGCGCGATCTAAGTTTAAGTTTATTTGACTGCCCAGCCGACATTCGCAACGAGTTAGCACGGCATTGTCGCGATGTGGTCAAGCGATTGGAAAGGTTGCTTGAAGATGCGGCCTATAATATTTTGCTACAACTGCCGCCCATGGAGCGAGTCGATCAAGATCCGTGGTACCTGCAGATTTTCCCTCGTATCTCCAAGCCCGCTGGTTTTGAACTAGGCTCGGATATCTGGATCAACCCTGTCACCCCAGAGGCCGCATCGCAAACGCTACGGTCTTCGACCGTCTAGGCTACGGATCAGTCCCAACGAAATTCGGATTAAATAAATAGGGGCCGCTTTCAATTACCGCTCCCCATTTTACTTCCTACAGAGCTATTCTTCGGCGAGTGGTGGCTAGTGCCATGCCAGCAAGTGCTAATATCATCGAAGTTGAAGGTTCGGGAGTAGCTGTCGCCGCCCCGCTAAAGGCGGGTGCAACCGCAATAAAACCAAGGTCGCGAAAAATTCCGGCCGACGTGTTGGATAGAAAGTTCGATGTAGGATCGTCGAAATTAGTGGTGTTTTCAACGATTGGTGTTAGTAGCTCGTCGGCAAGTACGCGGCCGAATTCGTCCACTAGAGTCTCTTCTTCTGGAAGGTGATCGTTGCGATCATCTTCCCCGGGTGGAAGTGGACCACCGAATGTAAGTGGAACAAAAGTTGCCGTACTGTCGAATTCGGCTTGGTAGGCCGCTAATCCTTCGGCGCCGATGAACTGGCCATCAGTTGTGACGAGTTCATTCAGATCAATCAGTTCATCAATAAAACCCAAAGTGTGGGCCACTTCGTGGTTCAAAACATCAACGATTAAGTCTGTGTTGAAATCATCCGTGTCAATTGTCACAGTTCCAGTCAGTGATACTGGTACACCGGTAGTCCCATCAAATGGTTCACCGGTAGTCCCATCAAAATCAGTAAGAAAGTAGAAGCCAGCTTGTTCAAACTGATACCCAGACGGTCCAGCTTGTGCGATTATGCCCAAAGGCCCGTCAAGATCACTTACACTAACCGCAAGATCGATGCCATCAAGACTAGTAACACCTGGCTGATAACCCGTGATGACTGATTCCCAGAAATTTGCGCTTGCGTTCAGTGACGGCAATAACGCGTTTTCCTGCGACATGGTGAGGCCCGAGGTATCAAAACGAACTTCGAATTCGCCAGGTGTTTGTCCGTAAAGAGATGATGTTAATGAAAGTACTAGTCCTGAAAGTACTAGTCCCGTTGAAACGAATATTGAAGCTCGGTTGACTGACATTGTTTGCTCGTTTTAAATGGCAGATGTTGCCCAAATGTGATTAGGGGAATCTCTTAGCTGAGTAGCGTTCCCGTTACATAAGTAAACATCGGTTTAAATTTGTTAATGTCAGTAGATTTATATTGAGTTTTTAAAAATTCATTAACTTTCTGAACGCATTATTCCTTTGGTGTGAATAAAAAAGGCCGAACAGTTTAACATGAAGCTGTCGACGTGGTGATTTTGTTCGTTCGGCCACAGTACAGTATCAGGTGGAACAACCAAAGAAACGGCGCAATGAGACGAAGATTTTTCGTGTAATCAATACAACCGGAAAAATCGTTTTAAAGTACCAGACGCATGTGGACGTCCAAGTTTGCGTTTGTTGACTTAGCCACCAAATACGATGTCGCTGCTGGTGTAAGTTGTCCCGTAGTTTTTCGCCAGCGTTGCCGTTTGGCTGAGTCCGTCAAGGAATTGAGAGTCGCTCAGTTCTTTGAGTGGGTGGATAAAAGCCGACCATAACATTTCGTTGTTTACGCAGTATCGTGCGTCGAGAGCGCGATCAAAATTGGCGGCCATTAAAATTGGCCATTCTTCCTCTGAAATTGTCGCTGCCTCTACAACCGGCGACATAATTCGCATTCGATTATGCCCCTGGTCGGTAATGACAAAGATTAACCTGTCAGCGAATTCAAATTTCCAAAAGCCAAGTTGATCTTCCAAAATCTCAGTAGCCGCACCCTGGATTAGACTTTGAAGACGGCGATTGTTCATTTGATTGAGAGCGATCATTGGTCCTGAAAACTAGTTGGATACCCTAATTGGCGTCGTGAACGTATCGATAAACTGACAAATAGAAATTGTTATGAAACCAAGCCCTTGGTAACCATCATGAAAACGTCTTCAAGGTTGGGGTCTTTGCGGCCAAAATTGATCACTTCTACGTCGTTGGAAACCAGTGCCTTTAGCAAATCCGAAGGGTTAATGTCCGCTTCAGCAAATTCAATCGAAATTTTTTCACCGTCAACTTGTACGTCGCGAACGTTTGGATCGCTGCGGACGATCGATAAGCCTTTGTCCAGGTTGTTTCCAAAACGAGCCTCGACGACTTGGTTGCCGCGGATTCGATTGTAAATTTCGTCCATGGGGCCGTGCATTAGTAGCTTGCCTCGTTCGATGATGCCAATCGAAGTACAGCAGTCAGCCAGTTCTGTCAAAATGTGACTGGAGATCAAAATCGTTTTCCCCATCCGGCGCAGTTCTTTCAGCAGTTCTTTGATTTCAACACGAGCGCGTGGGTCCAATCCGGATGCTGGTTCGTCCAAAATCAAAACCGGTGGATCGTGAACTAGTGTTTTGGCCAAACAAAGCCGTTGTTTCATGCCTCGCGATAAACCGTTAACGTAGTCATCGCGTTTATAGGTCAGGTCCAGCAATTCCAGTACGTCGCGGATGACTTGCTTGCGCTTGCTCAGGCCAATTTTGTAAGCTACCGCAAAGAAGTCCAAGAACTCCCAGACCTTCATGCCGTCATAGACCCCAAACGCATCGGGCATGTAGCCAATGCTCCGGCGGACATCCATCGGTTTTTGCGAGATGCTGAATCCGTTGACAGACCCGTCTCCGCGTGTGGCACGAAGTAGCGTGGTCATGAACCGAATGCTGGTGCTCTTGCCAGCACCATTGGGGCCAATGAAGCCAAACATTTCGCCTTGGTTGATTTTTAAATCCAAGCACTCGACCGCGGTGAAATCGCCGTAGTCTTTGCCGAAACCGTTAAGTTCAATCATGATTATCTAAATATTTCAATGAGTTTTTGTTTATCGTCGACATCCAAGTTCGATTTGACTTTCAGATCGCTAAGGGAATTAGTGTCTCGGCTGATCGCTGGTAATAAAGGTCGGCTTAGGTGTGCGACCACTAAGGTTTGCCGGTCGGTTTGAGTTGAGCTGGGGTCGATTTTTGTTTGACCTAGCTTTTCATCGGTAGACGCAAACATCCGATACTCATTTTCGCCAAAACTCAAATTGTCAAACACGCAGTCAAACATTTTTCCCAGCGAAACAGAATTACTAGGGTTGAACTGTTCGAAGGCGGTGACGAATACGTCTTGGGCCACCTCGGCTTCATTGTTTTGGTTTAGCCGCAGTAGAAAAAAATTGGAATACTGAGTCCACTTGTCCTTCAGTTCTGGTAGGGTTTCTAGTCGATCCAAGGAAACGGAATCGGCCTTTGAAAAGTTGTCTGCCCATATCCGTTCGGCATCACGTTTAGCGTTGGTCATCAACGGCAAACGCCGGTAGTCGTCGATCACCTGTTGAGTATTACCGAAGGTGATTTTGAGTTGCGAATTCGGGGGAATAGACTCTAGTGTCGCTAGTTTGACGTTGAGACGCTGGGTGGGATCCTGCGGCGATTCTGTTTTTTTCTTTGACTCAGGTTTATTTGTTGGGCCGTCATCTGCTTGGGCATTTCGTGCGATTAAAATATTTTTGAACGTTAGGTTCGTGCTGTTAACCAAAGTCATTTGACCCGTCTCGTCGATCTTTAAGCGAATCTTCCCGCCAGTATCGAATAGGTGCTCTGCATGAATGAGTTCGGTGGTGTTTGACTGGATTTGTACGCCGCTGAGCGTGTTTGCGGATGCTTTATCCAGAGACAGCGGTACGTGTTGGGATGGGGGAAACGTTTTGGATCGGTTGCTGGGGAACGGCAACGCCAACGCACCGTCTCCGTCCAGTTCCATGCGGTAAGCGGTCGATAGCGACGTGTACAACGCCGAGTACTCCGTTAGGTGTCCTCGGTTGTATTCGGCTGGTATTTCCAGCAGCGCGATTTGGGTGTTGCTTCGTGAAAATCCGATGTCGAGTGAGGCCATACGGATAACGACCAGTGCACCGATCACTGCGATGATCGGAGCTGCAATCCAGGCAAATTCTACCTTTCCTAGCATCCAAAAAATCGCCCAGTTGAGCGGGACGAGTACAAACAAGTACCCTGCCAGTAGTTTTAAAACAAAGTTGCCCGACGGCGGCGTGATACCGGCGGCGTCTTGTAATGTGGATCGCGCTGCGTTGGCAACTGCAGCGAAATCGCTCCAGCCGCCGATACCTGATTGAGGATCGAAGTCGTAGCCACCGTAGTGCCAATGGTCTTCCAAGTTGCGTTCGCCGGTTAAATCTACCGACACGTATCCGGGGTCGTAGCTAAACTGAGCGAATTCGTCGATTTCGTCGCCGTCTTTGTTGTCAGTTTCTAGGCCCAGTCGGTAGTCCCCCGAGCTTTCATTTGCAGACCCGACCGCGCTGAGGTCTCTTGAGAGGAACCGCAGGCTTGATTGCAGGAGTGGTTCACGCATTGGAGCGTTGTCGTTTTTCCATCGAAATACGTCCACTTCTTCAAATTGCCCCTCGTTTTGGTAGAACGTTCTGGCAGGGCGTCTCAGTAAGACGTTGTTTAAAAAACTATCGAAACTACGCCAAGATCGAACTGCAGGTGCAGACAACGAGAACGACGTCGCTACGATTCGACCACGGCCTAGTTGGCGTTCCACGACCAAGTCGCCGCTGCCGTCGATAAATTGAGCGTCAGTATGGATTTGAAAATTAACACCTAGCAGCGGCGAGTTTTTCAGAATCTGAAGATCGCGTGTTTTGTCTTTGGCATTTTTTTCCGGTAGGGACCATGTCGTATTGAAAGTAGCCAGGTCATTGCTGGTCAAGTTGACAGCTTTGTCTGCTCGCGCAGGTAGGTAGTCAGCAAGAAAGCTTTTTTCCAACCGTTGAACGCAATCGGGGCCGCTTAGAATTAGTTGACCGCCGAAGTGAAGCCAGTCAATCATTGCGGTTTGTTGGTCAGGGTTCAATTGGTCTGGGTCCATGTCGTCCCAAATCAAATAAGCAATCGTGGACCAGTAGAGGGCGTGCCGTGGGAGCGGTATTGGAAACTGAGGGTCGGAGGGAATGATCACATAGGACGGGCGATTAGTTCGAGCCGACGCGTCGTTGCCCGGCAGATGGATTGTCGGTGCCAATTCAAGGTACTGAAACGTATCTTTTCGGTTGGTCAGCAAAACCATGTGATGCTGGTCGGGTGCCATCGCTTTGAGGCTGTTGAAGTTGAGGAAGTTCGTCGCGGTACCGTTGTAGCGATTGAAGCCACAGCGAATGCCAGTGGTCGAATAGGATTGCTCGCGAAGTGGGATGAACAACGACGAGTCGAATGTTTTCCACTTGCCTTTTGGTAGCGCTGCCGGACGTTTAACAATCGGCGTGTACTTGGTTCCTTCGACGGGTAAGAAGCGATTGATGGCGTTGCCGGGGACAGCGCCGGCGTATAGTTCGCCTTCGATGTCGAAGTGATTGGCATTGGCTTGGTAGCGAACTTCTTGCCAGTGTCCCGGTTTAGCGTAGTTCTTGGCGAGGCTTACCGACCGTAGCTTGTCGATTTCTTTTTGTATTGGGTCGTCACGGAGCAACGTTTGACGACGCTTCATTTTGATTGGGTCGTTGATGATGCCGGGCAACGTGACGGGGGCCAACGACTCAAAGTCAGGCTTGCGTTTTTTCTTTTTTTCCTTTTCCTTTTTTAGTTTTGCTTCAGCGGCTTGTTTGTCCTTTTCTTCTTTACTTTGGCAGCCGCTGCATCCAGTGATTGAAATTAGGCTCAAGATCAAAATCGTGGCCGCTGCCGTTCGTAACGCAGGTTTGGCAGATTTCAAAATTGCTTGCCAGTTCAAATGGCTTGGCCGAAGTGCAAAGAGCGATGCAATTGCCGATTGGATGAAAAGCAAAATAGAGTGCATGCAAGTGTTGTCGGTTGTGAGTGAATATCGTCAGACGGTTTTGCCCCAGCAAGTGTTTTAGCGCAGTCGCGGCAGCGTCTAGTTGTGCTACTAGTGTATCGAATTTATTTGCCGAGTGTTTTATGATGTGAGGCACTTGTGACAAATTTTCGAAAGCTTGGCGCCGAAGGAGTCCTCATCATTAGTCAAGGGCGGGAGCTCTAGGAGGCATTTCCAAGCAAGACAAACGCCCCTACCTGTGAGCCGTTCGCGCTAGCGTCGGGCCTTAACAGGATGTCGCTTAACCTAGCAA
>CAZHCH010000068.1:0-16488 GCA_964530985.1 uncultured Pirellulaceae bacterium
AGAGCATCTCGTTTACACCGAGAGGGTCGGGGGTTCGAGTCCCTCAACGCCCACTTTTCCCCCTGTAAGTCAGTGACTTACAGGGGTTTCTTTTTGCCTACTCGGCTGCCAAGTATTTCGCCACCCAGAAACCAAAAAACAAAGCCTCCCGCACCGTAGGGCCAATCCCAGCAGCTACGCCCTCAAAAGCTAATAGAACGTAGTCAAGCTATTGGATTGTTCGTTCCGTCCAAAGTGATTAAACTCTCGCAGTCGTTCGAGGTCATCACCTCAAACGCCTCCGGCAGCCAGTCGCTGATGTTTCGCCTCGCGGAACCATCTTTAGCCAGCAACCACACGCAAGCGAATATCATAGTCACATCTGACTCTCGCTTGCTCGCGCCCCAATGAATTGAATTCACGGGTATTCACGAGACCTTGCAAAGCTGTAACGATAAAGATGGAACCTCCAGTACCACCAGTGCCCCCGGAAGACAATGATCCTCGACTACCTAAAATCATCAGCTTCGACACGCTCTCAACATGTGGCGAAGAAGTCTGGATCGAAAACAATGGCGAGCTGTATCGGCGAAGACGGACCAAGCTTGGAAAATTGGTAATGACCAAATGACTGGTACCGTCATCAACGCCTAAGTTCACGGCAGCACATTGAAACGTGGCTTACGACTGCGGATCAGCTCCGATTCATAGGCTCGGCGCACCCGCAACTCCTTCGCACGGGACTTTGGATCAAACGAATGCAACTCGACCGTCGCATCCTTCGCCGATTTCAAATAGGTCGCCAACGATGCATTATGAGACTCTTCTAAATGCTCGGATATCCGTTTCCGTAAATTCTCGGTTTGCCCGATATACAGATAACCAGTCTGATCACGAAAAATGTAAACACCCGGATGAGGATCTACCGCTTCCACGCTCTTGCGCAAATCATCAATCGCATGAATCTGAACCTCACGACCCCAATCCGCCAATCGCGAGATCAACTCCGGCTGTAATCGACGAGTCTTCCGCAACTGAAACGCCGCCTTACGTGCCAGATACAAATTGGCTTTCGGGTTTAGCTCCACGACAATCGCTTCAAACTGGCTTCGCAACGCGGGGTCGGTCATAATTCGGTCGCTCGAAAGCTTGCTCTTGTCTTGCATCGATCGCATCGCAATCTCAGCCAACGCAGCGATCTCGGCCACATCTTGAACCACCGCACCATCGGTCCCCTTCGTTGGGGTAGTTGCTCGCTTCGATGACTTCACTTTAAGCTTGCCAGCCTTTCGCAACGCCATCAACCGCCAATTCAACGCGGCCGGCTTCGCATTTTCCACGCCAGCTTCAATCAACTTTGCCTGACAAGCCTTCAGAAATTTACGGTTCAAATTGTCCTGCAGCACGACCTCGTCACTACTCCAGCCATCATGCGTTTCTTTAAACGCCTCGACGATCAAATCATCGTGAGCTTTAATTTGCTCAACGGCCTGCTGGAACAAGTCTACACTGGAATCCAGAATATCATCGTCCGCAACTTGCAGCATCGGAAAACCACCAGCCAGAGTAGGGCAGGGCACCACTACGATCCATTGACAAGCAAAATAAACGATAATGGACTTAAAAAAATTCAACCTCATCACAGCACCAATCGATTAATAAAGACCAAGCCGATTTTAGACGTACGGCAACGAAAATTCAATTTTCTTTCTCGTGCAGGCTCGTGCGGGCAGGAATGGGTCCAAGTTAAATGACTTCCAACTGATATTCCGTGTTGTCAGCAATCCTAGCTGTTTCGAAAAAAAACTTGGAAACCCCAAAACAAAGTTTGACCACTGTCCATACTTCCTGTCTGCTATACAGCCACAAAAACCGACCTTTTATAGAAGCTTAACTGATGAAACCAATAACCCCCGAATCAACATCGATCGGTTGGATCGGAACTGGTGTAATGGGCCTGAGCATGTGCTCCCACCTAATCAGTGCTGGATACCAGACAAACGTTTTTAGTCGTACACAAGACCGAGCCAATTCGCTAATTCAGCAAGGTGCAAAGTGGTGCGATTCACCGCAAGTGGTCGCCAATTGTAGTGACGTGACCTTTTCGATCGTGGGCTTCCCGAGTGACGTTCGAGCGGTCCACCTTGGTCCCGAAGGGACTTTGGCAGGTGCCAAAAGTGGTTCGGTAATCGTTGACATGACCACCAGCGAGCCCTCTCTAGCGATCGAAATTGCACGATCGGCCCAAGCCAAAGGGGTCCATTCAATCGATGCTCCTGTATCTGGCGGAGATGTGGGAGCAAAACAAGGAACGCTGTCGATCATGATCGGCGGCGACCCAGAGGTGGTCGCTCAGCTACAACCGCTCTTGTCGATCATGGGCAAAACGATCGTTCACCAAGGTCCTGCCGGCGCTGGCCAGCATACCAAAATGGTCAACCAAACGCTAATCGCAACGAACATGATTGGAGTTTGCGAAGCCTTGCTTTACGCCCATCAAGCAGGCCTCGATTTAGAAACGGTAATGAAATCCGTTAGCAGTGGCGCAGCCGGCAGTTGGTCGCTATCGAACCTCGGTCCACGAATCATCGAGAAGAATTTCGACCCAGGTTTTTTTGTCGAACACTTCATCAAAGACATGGGCATTGCGTTATCTGAATCGCAAAAGTTAGGCCTATCACTGCCCGGATTAGCCTTAGCCCATCAACTCTACCTAGCCGTCGCTGCACAGGGTGGATCACGCCTAGGCACCCACGCCCTACAACTCGCACTGACCAGACTTTCTGGGATCGATTGGGAAGGCATATAAGGCCTACTTGCTTCGGCAACAGTTTATTCGAACAACTCGCCCAAATCAAAGGCTTCCACCGCATCATCGACCACGCCACTCTCGATCACCGTGATCTCCTCGTCAGCACCATCGCTAAATCGATGCTGGATCCCAGAAAATTCATTAGCGAATTTGCCACCAAGCGTTTCATCGACTTGCTTTTCATCGTCAAACGACTCTTCCTCAAGTGCCGGCGGCAATGATTCGAACGACTGCTGAGACAGCGGCACGCTTTCGCGGTCGAGCTTTTTCAGCGGCTCCGAACCTGAGGCATCTTGCGGAAGTGGTAGGAAACCATCCTCGTTAATCAGCCCGGACCCAATCGCTGGTTTTGGCTGATCGTCTGATCCCATCACGCTAGGTAAAAATTGATTGCCTGGCTCGCTTTCCGTCGTATCTTCCAGTAACCCTTCGACTGAATCATCATCCGGTACACCGAGGAGATCGACTCGATCGTCGATTTCTTCGGCGTCTAGGTTATTGTAATCTTTATCCTTAATCAGCTTACCAGCTTTATCCCAAGACCGCCAAACACCACTCGGTCGATCGTCTTCGAATTCGCCTTCAATTCGTTTCATCCCATTGTCATGCCACCAAATCCAACGACCGTACCGATCACCTGTTCGATTAAACTGGCCGACGGTACTACGGTTACCATTCTCGTGCCACCAGAAAAACCGTCCAATCGGCTTGTCATTTCGAAACTGACCTTGGTACTGTAACTGCCGATTCGAGTACCAACCTCGTGCTTGGCCATTTTGAACTCGCTCACCGCTGGAAAGGTACGGTGCAGGTTTGGCATCCCACCAGTTATCCAACCCGTTTTGCTTTAACTTCACATCCAAAAAATATGACTCTTCCTTAAGAACCTTTGGACGATAAAACGAGGTATTCCGAATCAATTTTCGCCCATCACGATAAAACTCTTTGGACACCATACGTCCGTCTTCGTCCCACTCTACAACTTCACCATCAAGCGTGCCTTGTTTAAATGTCACCTGGCGCATCTTGGTTGTGTCAGGGTAAAACCAAGTCGCCAACCCGTCACGTATACCGTCTTTGTATCCAATTTCAATAATCGAACGCTTAGCGCGGTCATAAATAATCCACTGTCCGTCCAACTTCCCAGCTTTAAAATTGGTAATCGAGTCAAAAGGACCTTGAAACAACGTGAATGGCTTCTCAGTAAACATCCCACCATCAGCGGACGTATGGCGCCGAGCCCACTGGCCTTGCATCACGCCTTTCCGGTAAGTCCCCGCTGCCACGACCTTCCCATCACGATCCTTGACCACCCATGGTCCATCGTTGTAGTAGTTCCCCTCTCTGTCAAGCGCTACAGTTCGCAGTAACCGTGGCCGTCCGTCTGAATAATTCTCTACCACTTGTTCTCGACGCACGTTATCGGTACGACGTTGTGGTAAGTCCATTTGCTCCAAGCTCAACGGTAGCTGTTCGAACTCATCGCCATTGGCCGATGAACTGCGACCATCATCGCCGTGTTGTTCTTGTATATCTAATCCCAACGCTGATAAATCAAGACCGGGCAAATCGAACGTCGCATCGGCTTGACCTGTGTCACTCGCTTCGACACGATCGACTGGCAAGAACGAACCATCAGCACTCACTTCACGTAACGCAGGCACCCGCTTACGTTCACGACCATGAAATTGATCACGGGATTGTTCACTTTGGTTCGAAAACGAATTCGGTGGAAAGAACTCATGAGCTTTTTCCGTTTGCGGCAGTTGAAAACGAGACGAAGAGATATCTCCCGAACCAACCGCTTGAATCGGCGCCATTATCGAATCACGGGGCCCCGTCAGTTGCAATCCTGGCTGTTGCACTGGAAGTGATTGTCGAGGTGCTCGAAAGATCGGTTGAGCCAATACCTGCGAGCCATCGAAGCATACTTGAGAAAACGCGATTCCGAAGACGAGTACACACATTCTCACCAACAACCTTGCAGTTATTAGTTGATTACCTTGCTGCCAAAAACGGGTATTGGGGGTCAAATTATGATGCAGAACAATCACAGCGAAATGTCGAAAACCTTCTTGAAATGCCTTCAAATGCCAGAAACTACCTAGCCACTCACTGTGTCATCGACGATTGAAACAAGATTTCTCCGAACCAGCCTAAGTCAGCTTTACGTTCGATTTAACCTGCTCGACCGCCAGCAGAACGCTATCGTTCATGCGGATTGAAGCAATTTTCCGGGCTTTCCGCTTGCGGTCTAGGCCACGCCAAGGACAATACTAACTAGTAAATTCCCGTTCGACGGTTCCTTCGTACAGTTTAAATCGCATGGCATTCCATTCCGCCGAAAAACTTCGACCACGCTTAATCGAGATCGACCTTTCATCGTCGACATGCGCTAGTCCTGAAATCCAACAGCGACTCGACCGGATCCAAGCAAACTATGATCAGCTAGATACCGCGCTGGTGGATATCGAAAGCAAACTTGCTTTAGACGAACGCTTGGCCGCTTTAGATGACGACAACATTGATTTTGAATCTGAATTCGGAGTCAAGCCAAAACGGAAATGGCGTTCCGCTAAAGTGAAGCGGAAAGTTCGTTCGACCAAGTCAGCCAATCCGCGTAAACCTCGATAATCCCAACGAATGGAATCGCAACAACGAAAAATCAGAATCACCGGCGGCAAGATCCACGACCCCACGAACAAGGTCGATGGCGTAGTGAGCGACATCTGGATTGTCGATGGTAAAATTGTTAGTCCGCCGGAGGACAGCACAGGCTATAACACGATCAATGCGACTGGCCGCGTTGTTATGGCTGGCGGCATCGACATGCACTGCCACATCGTCGGCAGCAAAGTTAACTCAGGACGTTTACTACAGCCTGAGCAGTCACGAACTTTTGCAGAGGCCAGTCGCCATGTTGATGGTCAGTTTTTTCATAGCGGTTCTGGTGGCAGTGTCCCAACAATTTTCACCACTGGCTACAAATATACCGGACTCGGTTACACGACTTGCTTCGACGCAGCGATCACCCCACTAGGAGCCAAGCAAGCTCACTTTGAGTTTGACCAGATCCCGAATTTGGACACGGGGTTCTTTTCCTTGATCGGCAATAACCACTACGCGATGCGTTGTGCAGCCAATGGTGACCAAGCCGGTCTTGAAGCATTCTTGGGCTGGTTGATGAATCGAGTTGGCGCCTACGCGCCGAAGATCGTAAACCCCGGAGGCGTCGAGCTTTGGAAACAAAAACGAAGTGGTAACGCGACTGACTTGGACCAGAACGTTGATGGCTTTAATGTGACGCCACGCAAAATCATCCAAGCCATCACCCAAGCATCCAATGCGATCGGTTTGCCGCATCCAGTTCACATCCATACCAATAACTTGGGATTGCCGGGTAACTGGGCAACAACGCTAGAAACACTCCAGTCGCTGGATGGCCTGAAGGCTCATCTGACTCACATTCAGTTCCACAGCTATGGTGGCGGCAATGAAGAAGAAACTACCCTATGCAGTAAAGTCGCTCCGTTAGCAGACTTCATTAACAGTCACCCTGAAATCACAGTCGATGTAGGCCAAGTCTTGTTTGGATCCACGACCAGCATGACTGGAGACAGTCCACTGGGATACTATTTACATAATGTCAGTGGTGAAAAATGGATTTCCACCGACACGGAACTCGAATCAGGCTGCGGGATAGTTCCAATCCGCTACAAGAACAAGAACTTCATCAACGCTATGCAGTGGGCGATCGGACTCGAGTGGTACCTATTGGTCAATAACCCGTGGCAGGTGGTGATGAGTACCGACCATCCCAACGGCGGCAGCTTTCTAGCTTACCCGCAAATCATCCGATTATTGATGGACCGCGAATTTCGGGCACAGAAACTCGCCGAAGTGCACCCACGGGTACTCAAGCATTCGCAGTTGGCAAATTTAACTCGCGAATATACGCTTAATGAAATCGCGATTATCACACGAGCCGGGCCTGCAAAAATTCTTGGCTTAACGACCAAAGGCCACTTGGGCGTTGGTGCCGATGCTGACATTTGCATTTACTCACCCAACGCAAACTTTCAAACGATGTTTGAACTGCCATGGATGGTAATCAAAGCCGGCCACGTGTTGGTCGAAGATACAGAAATCCGTCAAACAATCAGCGGCCAAACGATCACAGCCCAACCAAACTACGACCGCACTGACGACCAAAAAATCGAAAGCTGGTTTGAAGAAGAATACTCGCTGCCACTAAAACAATTCGCTGTTTTTGATGATAAGTAACTTGATCGCCAAACGCGTACCGCCGCACCAGTAGTGGTAGAAGATACGCGTCGTTTGGACGGTTATCTCGCAAGTTTTTGATGGGCACGCGAAAAATGGTCGGCACTAAAAGCACCGACGATCGACAATTCACCTGCCAGACAAAGACAAGCAACCACTTCAGCGAGCGCTTTTGCTTTTCCTTCGCCGTGCAAGCCCATGATGTCCAAACAGGCCTTCTGACTTGGCAGGCTAGTACCACCACCAACGGTGCCGACCATCAAGTTAGGAAGGGTCACACTGGCGTACAGACCACCTTCTTGATTGACTTTCATGCGGGTAATCCCGACTGCGGATTCGGCCACGCATGCCGCATCTTGACCACAAGCGATAAACAACGCCGCTAAGGCGTTGGCGCAGTGTGCATTGACACCAATTCCTCCGCTGATCATCGCTCCAGTCGTTGTCACAAGACCAAAATTGACCATTTTTTCAGGAGTTGTATGGAGGTATTTCTCAATGTACTTTCGTGGAATGTGTACTTCAGCAACAACCTTTCTGCCTCGAACATGCCGCAGGGCGAAACTGTTAGGCTTTTTGTCCCCCGAAAGATTTCCATCTAAAAACGACTCTTCGATTTCGACTGGTGATTGATGGAGAATGTGGTTGTAAACTTTATTGGTTGCGATCGTGACCATGTTCTGTCCTGATGCATCACCCGTGCTAAACTCAAACACCAAAAACACTCGGTTTCCCTCGATGACAATATCGATATCGTTAAGCTTGCCATAGGAGGTAGTCGATTCGGCGATCTCTTTGAAACAATCGAACTGCGATGTAACCCAAGCGACGAACTGGCCAGCTTGTTTGACTCCATGAAACGTAAAGACGGGCGTACGTGTGACACCTTCACAAATTAGTACGGCACTCGCACCGCCCGCGGTCGTAATCAACTGAGCTCCACGATTATAGGATGCCACGAGCGCGGCTTCGGTGGTCGCAAGCGGAATCAAGTAATCACTCTTCGCATGTAAGCCATTAACCCTGAGCGGCCCAGCCAACCCCACCGGCAGCTTCACTGTACCAATAAAGTGCTCGATATTTTTGTTGTAGCAATTAGCATGTGATTCCGTATGCACATCGAGCAAGTGCTGCTTGTCGGTAATCGATTCCAATTTCGCCCAGCGTTTCGCAACTGCTTTTTCGCTGATGTACGGATTCGGCGTAAGTCGTAGCGATGGTCGATTAAAATGAGGAACCAACAACCTCTCGGCGTCATGTGAGCGGCGACTCTGGTCCGGATTGTCGCGTTCAGCACTTAAATAACGGCCTAAATCAGGAAACTTCGGGTTGATCATTGCGTAACAAAATGAAGAAGGGATGGGTGGATGGAGGTGTACTGTCGACTACGTCTGCTGTTTACGGGTTTCCGATAGTATTCGAAAAAATATTAAGTTTCATATTTCTTTTTAAAAGTTTTTAATTCTTAGCGAATCCAAAGTTTAGGAATGCAGGTTGTTCCAGCAAAGCGGAATTTGAGACCTTCTGCACAAGAATCAGCAGCGAAGAGCAACGAATATCGTCGTGCCATTCAACGAGTCCTGTGGCGCCCCTGTGTATCTCATTCGAACGGAACCCCTCCTCAAACGAATGATCAGTTAGTTGCGGGTCTCGGCACAGCGACGAACCGATAGCCGGCGTCGCGAATCGTTAGAAAGTGCACCGGTTTCGAGGGGTTCGGCTCAAAAGTCTTACGCAGTTGTCGCAAAATTTGGTCCGGCGCACGTGTGTTCATCCCTCCCGGAATCTCCCAAACTTCTTCTAGTAGTTGAGCCCGAGAAATCACTTCGCCCTCATGTTTGATGAAATAATGAAGCACTCGAATTTGAAGATCCGTTAATCGAACAGGCGTATCTCCAACTTCAACTTGATACGTTTTAAAATTAATTTTCGAATTGCCGAACTCAAATTGGCCGACCTCGCCCGAAGAACCAACGGTCTTGCCCCCGGTCGCCAAACCCATACTTGGCTGAGATTGGGCCAACAAGTTCTTGATGCGACTAAGTAGTTCATCCAATTCAAAAGGCTTAACCATGTACTGATTAGCCCCAACATCAAAACCACGAGTTTTGTCTTCAGAAAGCGTTCTGGCACTCAACATTAGGATCGGCATTCCCATGCCATTCTGTCGCACCTTCTCGCAAACTTCATATCCACTCATCTGAGGCAACATCAAATCTAACACAATCAAGTCTACTGGTTGGTCTGAACTACTGACCACAGCAATCGCATCTGCCCCATTGCCTACAGCGGTAACCATGTAGCCCTCGGCTTCAAGATTAAACTTGATACCAACCGCCAAGTGCTCCTCGTCGTCGACGACCAAAATGTGTTTTTGTTTAACGTTCATGCTTGAAATACTACTTGAGCTTACCAAGCACATATTATAACCAAAAAACTTGCAACCAAAAAATGACCAAAACCACACTACTATAAGGCTTACTACCGGTTAACATCGCACTCACCAAACACCGAGCAGTCCACGGATTGATTGTTATCATCCCATCACAGTACAACTGAGTATTCATTTGCGATTTATCGGTTTCATTGACTGAAGAACGGGGCGTTAGATGCCAGCCAGGAACTGGACCCAACCGGAAGATCGAACTCTTCTCCATCATAAGCGGGTCTTTTGAACAAATCCGTTATAGTGTTGTTGAAAACGATCGAGCCGGATTGACGATTTTATACAAACTATTCTAAGAATAATCAGTACTGATCGTGATCGCCCAAAAGTAATTCATTTAAATCACACCTTTACCACTACAAAACCATGGCTGAGTCCCAATTCATACCGCTTGAAGGCTTTCGCGAATACCCACCGACTGAAATGATCGAGCGAGCGGATGCGTTTTATGATCAGATTAAACGTCGCCGGAGCGTGAGAGATTTTTCGGACCGCGACGTACCGCAGAAAGTCATTGACGCTTGCTTACTCGCCGCTGGCACGGCACCCAATGGTGCGAATCTGCAACCGTGGCATTTTGCTGTAGTGCGAAGCCCTGAAGTAAAAACAAAAATCCGCCAGGCTGCAGAAAAAGAAGAGCAAGAATTCTATGGTGGCAAAGCCCCACAAGCCTGGCTGGACGATTTGCAGCCGCTAGGCACCGATGCCAACAAACCATTTTTGGAAACGGCTCCGTATTTGATCGTGATCTTTTCGCAGTCGCACCAAGTAAAACCTGACGGCCAGAAAGCAAAGAATTACTACGTGAGCGAATCTGTTGGAATTGCTACAGGCTTCCTGATTTCAGCTCTTCATCACGCGGGCTTAGCGACTCTCACTCATACCCCCAGTCCGATGAAGTTCTTAAACACGATCCTCGGTCGCCCATCCAACGAGCGACCATTTTTGGTACTAGTCGTGGGCTACCCCAAAGACGATGCAGTCGTCCCCGCCATCACCAAAAAAGCACTTGGTGAAATCACTTCGCATCACTAGCGAATCACTACAAAACAAACCTATCGCGAGAATCGCAGTCGCCGCGGCCCACCTAGCCATTCTGCTGCTGCACGAACGCCAACGCTTGGTCCCCAGTGAGTGGACGACTAAACCATGCCCCTCGGCCGTAATCGACACCTAAAGCCAACAGGCGCTCGTATTGCTTCTCCGTTTCGATCCCTGCGGCTATCGTTTGCAACCCCATTGACTTAGCTAGAGCCACCGTTGTCTCCGTGATCGAAGACACACGACCATCCACTACAGGGCAATCCACGTCCAACATCTGAATAAACGAAGCATCAATGTTCAGGCAATCAACAGGCAAGTGAGCCAAGAAGCTCATGCAAGAATATCCCGTTCCAAAAACGTCAATCGAAACACTGACTCCGCGGTCTCGCAAACTACTCAAACACTCCGTTGCTTCATTTGACCGCTTCATTAGAGCAGTTTCCTTCACCTCTAAACTCAAACAAGTTGGATCAAGGGCAGTTTCGTCTAGCGTCTGAGTGATTTGGTCGTACAATCGGCGTTGTTCAAGTTCAAGAGGCGCAACGTTGAGCGAGAGCACAATCTTTTCTTTCAGTTGCCTATTCCAGCCTGCAACCGTCTTGCATGCTTCGCGCATGATCCAAGCGTTAAGCGTAGCAATTTGCCCCGTTTCTTCAGCAACTGATATAAATTCTGATGGCGAAACCAAACCAAATTTTGGATGATCCCACTGCACCAAAGCTTCAACACCAGCCACTCGCTTCGTGTTCAATTCTTGTTTTGGCTGGAACTTCAAAAACAACTCGCGATGTCCCTTAATCGCAGCTCGCAAGTCATTTTCTAAGCAAGTTCGATACTGAGCCTGTTGGGCGATCTGCGCGGTAAAAGGCTGGCAAATATTACGTCCTCGCGACTTCGCCATGTACATCGCTCGATCAGCGTGCCTCAAAATTGATTCAAGACTATTACTATCATCCGGATAAAAACTAATCCCTAAACTGCCGCCGACACGCAATTCACGACCACCGACATCAAACGAATCACGCAACGCATCAAGATACTGTTCAGCGCGATCAACACCGGTGTCGTGTTCTTCAAGGTCAGTCATTAAAATAGCAAACTCGTCACCACCTAAACGAGCAACCGTTTCATTTGCCATCGAAACTTCTTGTAGACGCTGAGCGACGGAGATCAACATTTTGTCGCCAACTTGGTGCCCAAACGTGTCGTTAATCGTTTTGAATCCATCCAAATCCATGATAACAACAGCACACTTCTTATTCGTTCGATTCGCAGATTCAATTGCGGATTCAACTTGCTCAAGGATGTTGTGGCGATTAGGTAATTTTGTGAGTGAATCAAAATTTGCTTGTTGATAAATCTTGATAAGCAATTCTTGTCGATGAAAAGAATTTGCCAGTTTACTCGCAACCGCAAAAAGCAACTTTCTGTCGTCATCGGATAGTGGCTTGCTCTCTTTATGCCAAACGTGTATTAGAGCGATTTCGGATCCGTCGAAGACAACAGGAATTGTAAAAAGAGAATCGGCTGGCCGTCGATTGTTCGTCGGACGGCTGGTCAAATCCACGCGAATGTCGACCTCAACACAACCAAGCTCACTGACCAACAATTCCTGGACTTCGTCGACCGATAGATAGGGTGATGCCTGCAATCGAAGAATCCGGTCAACTTCGTTAAGTGCCTTGTTGTAACGAAGTTCGGCTCCAATTTTCTCTTCGATCAGCTTGAGATAGGTAATGTCATGGCAATAGCCAATCAACAACTCCCGCTGACCATCCGAATCCTTAATTGGTGACTTATGTGTGTCCAAATATTTCAGTTGACCATTGATAACGATTGGCTCTGACGGTATATCTTTAGGCTTGCCTGAACTGAAAACATCCAAATCATCAGCCCAGAAGCTTTCGGCAATCGATCTTGGGACTCCTAACTGAGCGGAGTTTTTACCGATACACTCTTCAGGCGTAACACCATAGGTACTTGCGTAAGCTTCATTGACCATTTCATACTCATGGTCTGTGTTTTTCAAAAAGATCCAGCTTGGAATTGCATCAATAACCTGTTTTAAAACACGTCTTTCGTTTTCTGCTGATTTCTGGCGAGTTATATCATACCAGTAGCTGAAAATTTGCATTTTAGCGTCTGGTGTTTTCTGTATGACAGTTTCTTGCTCCACCCAAATTACTTTGTCGCCCGAGCGGAGCTTGACCTCGCGTTTTTCAGGAGCTTTCCCCCGTTGAATCGCAGTTTGAAACTGGACAAGCATTTCCTGTACTTGGGCTTCTTGCAGCATCGCGAAAACTTGATGATGCCGGACTTCTTGGGCGACTTGATTATCCGGCTCTTCTAAGTTGGCAATTCCAACTCCAGTGAAGTCACCCGTCATTGAGACAATTTCAAGACGTTCGGTCACTGACCAGTGGATGCGTTTGACCCGTGGATCAGCAGGAATTTGTGAATCAGATCTGGTATAACCGCTGGAACTCTCAACAGAAACCACGGTTGGATCTTCCGCCTGAAGATCGAACGATTTCGAAATATTGGCGTTATCGAGCATTGCTAAAACGAATCGGAAATAACTAAACGCAAAACATAAAAAACTAGCTATCGTTTTTAAGAAAACAGTATTTTCGTTCACAAAAACGAGCGTACTTAATGTTGCTCAGATTTAGGGCCGACTCACACGCCATACATTTAAATTGGGATAAAACTCCATTGAAACTACTGGAATCGATGCTCATTTACGGTCTGCATTGATTATGCCGATTAACGCCTAACTTAACTTTGAACGATTTTAGCACCACCATTCATTTTGTTTTTTCGCCGAGTTCAATACTTCGAACGATAGTTGACGGAGCTAATTCGGATTCGGCTGAACGGGCAGGCGGACCTCAAAAACGGCCCCCGATTTTCTTTCCCGATCGAGCACCCGGACGCGACCGTTTAAACGTTTAACAAGCGTTCGGACAATGTACAAACCAAGACCTGTACCTGGTTTTTTTCGTTGCAGTTCGTCCCCCAAACGAACAAATCGACTGAAAATCTTTCTACGCAGGGCTTTCGGTATTCCATCACCATTATCCGAAATTTCAACAATCACTTCCGATCGTTCTTTCCGCATCACCACACGAACTTGGGCCGGCGTCCCCGCGTACTTGACCGCGTTGTCCATCAAATTTCGAAAAATCATCATCGCGTCGACTCGTTCGGCAACCAGTTTTGCAGGCTTTAAATCTAACGCAATCGTGTCCGCCGAAACTCGGTACCGTCCACAAACCGTTTCCGCACAATCCCGAATCAACTGGTCCAACTGTAACGTCTCATACTCCTTGTCGGCGATATTCTTTTCCATCGTTCGAGCATCCAGCAAATGACTGATAAGCCCGTCCAAACGATCAACATCGTCGGCCATGAACTTCAAAAACTTCTCTCGCTCATCGTCGTTCAATTCGCGTTTGTTCATTGTTTGCAAATACAGCTTCAACGACGCGATAGGCGATTTCAGTTCGTGAGTTACGCTATCGATAAAGTTTGACTGACGACGAGTCAGGTTGATTGCTTTGATCGAAAGGGTCAGATAAGTGATCACACCCAACAGAATCAATAAAAACAGTGTGCTGCCGATCGTGAGCATCGCCACCGACAGATACGATTGAAAAACACCAGCCCACATCAACACCCAACCAACCGTCAGCGCAACAATCGCTAAGATCATTAACACGCCAAGCGTGATCGGCAAACTTAGTGATCGGCGTTCGAACATGAATTGGTTAGCTCGCTAAGATCGAAATGAGGTTACTTAGTGTCCTACTGCACTTTACTTATCGAATAGCCGATGTCACCTGACTTCGGGACATGACCACCTAAAACCTGAACTCTGCCACCTAAAACCTGAACTCTGGCGAGCCCAGCTACAACGACCACTGCTATTTCTTTTTTGCCTTGGCCCACGCATCTTTCAAAGTCACCGTCCGATTGAAAACAGGATTTCCTGGTTGCGAATCTTTCGTATCGACACAGAAATAGCCATTACGAACAAACTGAAATCGCTCACCTGGCTTTGCATCGACCAACGCTTTTTCTATTTTGGCTCGAACCGTCTGCATCGCATTTGGGTTGACCATGTCTTTCCAGTCGACTCCTTCAGGTACATCACTTGGGTCTTCATTCTCGAACAACACGTCATACAAACGTACCTCTGCGTCAACGGAATCCTCAGCCGACACCCAGTGGATGGTCCCCTTCACCTTGCGACCGTCGGGAGCCTTTCCCCCTGCGGTTTCGGGATCGTAGGTACAGCGAAGCTCAACAATTTCGCCATTGCCATCCTTAATCACTTCGTTGCATTTGAGGAAATATGCGAAACGCAAACGAACTTCCCCGCCAGGCGTCAAGCGGAAAAACTTTTTCGGTGCGTCTTCCATGAAATCCGAACGCTCGATGTAAATCTCTCGACCGAACTTCATCTCACGCGTGGTCTTCGGCTCAGCCTCTGGATTATTGACAACGTTTCGGATCTCCGATTCCCCTTCGGGGTAATTTTCAATAACCACTTTGATCGGATCCAAAACCACCATCATTCGGTCGGTCAACTTGTTCAAAACGTCACGAATGCAAAGATTCAAAACCGCGAGGTCAGACATGCTATTAAACTTAGTAACACCGACTCGCTCACAAAAATTCCGGATTGCTTCAGGCGGTATACCACGGCGACGCAACCCAGACAGCGTGGGCATCCGCGGGTCGTCCCACCCTTCAACATAATCGCCCTGAACCAGTTCAGTCAATTTACGCTTACTCATCATCGTGTGCGAGATAACCAGTTTCGCGAATTCAATTTGCTGCGGATGGTGAACGCCAAGTTGCTCGACATACCAGTCATACAGTGGGCGATGATGTTCAAACTCAAGCGTACAAACCGAGTGGGTAATATCTTCCAGCGAGTCACTTTGTCCGTGAGCCCAATCGTAAGTAGGGTAGATGCACCACTTATCACCCGTGCGATGATGAGACGCATGACGAATCCGATACATTGCAGGATCTCGCAAGTTCATATTGGCCGAGTTCATATCAATTTTGGCGCGTAGCGTTTTCTCACCATCCTTGAACTCGCCGCTTCTCATTCGTTCGAACAAGTCCAAATTCTCTTCAACGCTACGATCCCGAAACGGACTGTGCTTACCTTCCTTGTTCCACCCACCTCGATACTCACGCACCTCTTCAATGGTTTGGTCACAGACGTACGCTTTACCGTCTTTAATAAGTTGAATGGCCCAATCGTACAACTGATCAAAATAGTCCGACGTGAAAAATTCATCGTCCCACTGAAAGCCCAGCCAACGAACATCCTCGCGAATCGCCTCTACAAACTCGGTATCTTCTTTTTCGGGGTTGGTGTCATCGAAACGCAGATTGCATTTACCGCCATTTTCTTTGGCCAATCCAAAGTTCAAGCAGATCGATTTCGCGTGGCCAAGATGCAAGTAACCGTTCGGTTCAGGCGGAAACCGAGTATGGACTCGGCCTTCGTTTTTATTATTAGCGATATCTTCAGCAACAATTTTTCGAACAAAGTCGACTGGTTTATCTTCAGCATCATTCATGTAATTACTTGGTCTATCAGAATCAGAGCGGCACAGAGCCAGAGTGACTCAAGCCGGTGAAGTGTTTTTGATTGGATTCGACGATAGGAAGCGGCCCCGGATTCTAACAAAGAACGCGTTCCTTGAACGGAGATCGTAACCAATAGGCGGTTATTTTTCGATACCGACCAACAGCGCAAACTACAGCATGAAGCCCGAGGCGAAACCTCTCCGCCGTTAAAATACGTTGAACTACTTGGACTTGATCAACTGTCGTAGTTTTTTAGGCAAGGGAAAATTAACGTTCTCTTCTCGAACCATCACCGGTTCGACTTCGGTGT
>CAZHCH010000069.1:0-14631 GCA_964530985.1 uncultured Pirellulaceae bacterium
CTCGCGCGGGATCATCATCTCGGGTAAGAAATCGCGAAAGCCGCTCATCGTTCGCGGCGTGATTAAGGAGCTGGACATTGGTTGGGCTTGTGAGGTGGTTTGATTTCTTAAGCGATTGTACAAACAATGGTTACTGAATGATGTTCAGAGTTGGACGCGGACTGCGAAAATTACTCATGTCGTGAAACCGAGCGTTGGCATATTCTTCAATTTGCTCGGCCGTTTCAAAATATCGATCGAAAGTATAGCTGTCATCGTACTCACATTGGTCGGTTGTGTAATCCCGGCAAATCTTTGGTCGAGTCTCATAAATTCCACAACGATTGTCTGATTGCAGGTGCTTGCATTTCGTATGGACCAACAGGTACCAATCGTCGTCTTCAACAAAGACGGTGGCATGTTCGTGTAGCAAATACCAGCGTAGATAATCAAAATCTGCTGCAGTTTCGGGACGGTCAATCGACAGCGAGAAATACCGACAGCACTTGGCTGAGCAGTAGTCACAGAGGTTTTCGCCAGGCTTAAGTTCATTGCGCTGGACTTGTCGAGGTTTATTCATGATGTCAAATTGAAGGCACTAAGTTTTGCACCTTAGTTTCTACCAGACGGCGGGATTTTGGAATAGAAGGACTTTTTTGTGAACTTGGCCATCGAGACAATCAAGCTGCTGGCGATACTACTGGCTCCTTTCGCGGTATTTGCGTTTGTCATTCACTTATTGGAGCGAATGATCCAACGCCGTCTAGCCGAACGATTCGGCTGGAACAGCGTGCTCTGGACGGGCTGGCTGGGCACCCCGATCCACGAACTGTCCCACGCTTTGATGTGTCGTGTGTTTCACCACAACATCGATGAGATCGCATTGTTCGAGCCCGATCAGCGATCCGGACGGCTAGGATTTGTCCGCCACTCTTTCAAGTCCGGCAACTGGTACCAGGAATTCGGCAATTTTTTCATCGGCATCGCGCCATTAATGGGCGGATCTGCGGTGTTAATATTATTGCTGTGGTTGTTTTTCCCGGACGCGATTGAAGGCGCGTTTGCGGCGTCAAAAGAAGCAAAGCTGGACGGCCCGGCAGAACAATTGATAGCAATCATCTCGGCAGTTGCAGAGAACATTTTCGCGGCCAAAAATTGGGCAACCGGTCGTTTTTGGCTGTTCGTCTATTTTGTACTATGTGTAGGCGGACACATGGCACCGAGCCCCAGCGATTACGAGGGAGCTTCGCGAGGGGTCTACTTAGTGGGTAGTGGATTGCTTATCTTCACAGTTGGCTTAGCTCTAACGGGAACGGATTCTCGTAGTATGATCGAAGGCATGCTTGGTCTGCTGGGCCCGCTATTGGCGATTTTGTCAATTACAATCGTTTTATGTGCCGTCGTGACGGGGCTTGTCTGGCTGATCACGGCGGCTTTTCCAAAGCGGTTTGTTCAACGGGGTTAACAATTCGATTTATCGCCGAACCTAGGCTTAGCTCTAAAACCCGAAAAAATTTGCTAAACTTTGTTCTAATAAACCTCGTCATCCATCGTTAACAGACCAACACCCTTTACAGGTACCGCGGCAAAACCTTGGCAGAATCAGAATCAGACAACTGGATTAAGGAAACAATCGACGCGTACGAAAGTCCGTTGCTGCGCTACGCGCTGCACTTTGTTCGAGACTCGAATCAGGCCAGGGACATTGTCCAAGACACGTTTTTACAGCTTTGCCGCAATCCAAAACCGGAATTGCAAGAGCGAATGCCACAGTGGCTGTACACCGTATGCCGCAACCGTGCGATCGATGTAATTCGCAAAGAATCGCGAGTAAAACAGATGCCCGAAATCGACAACGAAACAGGATTTCCATCGGCTTTGGAACCGACTGCTCAGGCACCGCTTCCTTGCCAAGCCATCGAAGCCTCTGAAGCGGCGAGCGGTCTTTTAAAACAAATTGCAACCCTACCTGACCGACAACAAGAAGTTTTGCGGCTGAAGTTCCACGGTGGCCTCAGCTACAAAGAGATTGCAGAAATATTGGAACTAACCAGTAGTAACGTCGGTTTTATTTTGCACACCGCCATTTCCAAACTACGCCAGCAAATGGTGCAACCCTCATGAGTTCTCACAATCCAATGCCTGACACCAACGACCCTCGCCTAACCGCTTATGTGCTGGGGGAACTTGCGCCAGCGGAGGTCGCTCAAATCGAAGCAGAACTTCAAGCATCACCCGAACTCCGCGCTACGGTTGCTGACATTCGCCGAGCTACTGAAACAATATCGAACGTGTTCCTAACCGAGCCATCGCTGCATCTTACTCCTGAACAAAAATCCGAACTGTTAGCCAAAGCTGAATCTGTAACCAACTTCGATGTTCATTCTGCCGCCGCTAACGTAACTCCTTCGATCACTGGCGAACACTATCGTCCCACTTCGACATCAGCTGCACACTTACTAAAAATCGCGATCGCCGCTGGATTGGTGGGTGTGATGATTGGTGGAGCTTACTATTTTTCAAAAACAGACAAACCTTCGATTGCTGCATCCGATAAAGCGGTGCTTGAAGTAGATTCGTCTATGGAATTATCAAACGAAAATTTTGTAAAGCGACCACAAGACGAAGTCGCCGATCGTTTAGCAGACAGTTCGCTTTCTTCAGTAGCTGGAGACACTGCTAAAACCGACAAACCAGAAAATTCATCCGCGACCGCCTCTAAAACACAAAATTTCGCAGTAGCGTCTGCTGATAAACTCGATATCGACGGGTCAGCAGCAGGTATTGTCAAAGTACCGAAGCGGGCAGGAAGCCTACAAGTTCGCCCGTCCAAACCAAAAGCCACTTTGCGCGGTCTGGCATTCAAAAACAACCCAAAAGCGAAGCGGACGAAACTTGAACTAGCTCAGCAATCTATTAATCGATCTGCCCTCAGTTCGATTAATTTGAAAGTTGTTCCTACGGCAGCCAAAAGAACGCTAGAACGTAAATCTGATACTGAGAGTGAGAGCGACGAGTTCCGTTTGGAGAAAACCACTGGCCGTTCATCCACGATCTTCAAATTGCAAATCTCCGATCAAGATGCCAAGCGGATGGTCGACTTATTGTCCAGCCACGTCGATCCACAACAACATCGCAAGCTCTCTTTTAATGACTTAATTGACTTTCCAAAAAACCCATCGATTGAGAACTCTGAAACGGCGATGGACGATGCTGTACCCAATGACAAAGGCGACACCCCAGAGTCAATCCATCATGCATCTCAAATGCCAGCTGTGATGCTTGCCATGAAGCTGCGTGAATTTATTAACCAGTCACGCTCGTCTCGAAATCGCAACAAGATCGCCGACAAGACACCTACTGAAACGATTAAACTTCCGACACGCAAAAACCTAGCAGAGTCCGATGAAGACACCGTAAAACCGATCCAGCTCGGTATTGAACGCTCCCTCCCAGAAATGGCACCCAGCCATGACCAAATCATTTCTGCTGGCCGGACTGCCGGCCAACCAATGCACCTGAACGAGTTCAACTTTGACTACACGCAGGTTATCCAGCAATTAAAATCGAACTTAGAAATCCGTAACCAGTCTGTGCAATCTACGCCCGGCCTGAAACGATAGCCAAACCTCCATTGGGATAAGCTCGATTTCAGCTTCATCCAGGAATCGTGTAAACGCCGTAGCGCTCTACCTGAGCCGTAGAACTGGTGTTCTGTACCCGGGCATTCGTTAAAAGCCGTATAAACGGCCTTTGGATTTCTTCAATATTGGCTTTTCCGATTTGTCCGGCAGGATCCGGTTATAACGATTATCGGAATTATAGTCGATGTGCGCCTCGGGATACATCGAATACAACTTTTGCCTCACTGATCCGATATCCACACAAGGCAATCAGTGATTCGAAGGAGTCGAAGCCATTTTGTGACATTACTTGTCACAACTCCCTAATTGGAGCGGGGACGCTGAAATTAGTTTTCTTGGTAAGCCAGAGTAAGCATGGTGATTCACTATCACTTCCTGCACCTTGGCGACCTCGCAGTTCTCATTCCAAAGGTAGAGTTCTATGTCTTCAAGTCGACGAATCATTCGAGTCACCACACGTGCTTCCGACGGGTCAATACGAGAGAGGGACTTTGAATCGTTTGAAGACATATGCGAATTACACGATCAAATTGGCGTTGATGACTGCAGTACTGACCTAGAACTTCGAGGAATGCCAATTTTCAGAGGCCTGATTGGTCCGTTACCTGACGGTAAGAAAACGGTTCGATACGAGTCACCAGATGTTTTTGAAGCACTAACCAAAGAGTGGGCCAACAAAAAAACTAAACGCCGACGGCGCAAGTCTTCGGAAGTGGCAGCAGAAAGGGCAAAGACCGCCATTGGTGTCCCAGCAATGAACATTAAACCAACAACTACCCAAACAACGATGCCATCGGCCAGCTAAAGTCAACGGAGTATTTCTCCAGCGACTGCATACGCTGAACCCTCGCGAAGATTCAAACTCTTCGTTGGCATCTTACTTATACCAATCCGGTACTTATCCGACTGTTTTCAGAACGATAATTCAAAACCCGGTAACGCCCCATCAACGGGGCGTTTTTTTATGCGCCAACTTCGACACCAAGCTGTTTTAGGCGGCTGACAGCGTTAAACCTTAACAATCATTCTGTTTCTAATTCTTTGTGAACCAAAGACTTTGGCTTGCGTATCACACCTGCCAAGGATGCACCACACAGTCCCGATGCCCGTCAAGTTTAACTAAGCGTTGTCACCAGCGCGGCGGTCATCATCTTAACGGATTGTGCGGATCAAGCGGTCAAAAGTTGTTTCAATTTTTTTGACTGCGGTCAAACCATGATCTATTTTCTATCGGTCTATGTTGTACACGCCTTAGTTGTGTACAGGGCCGGTTCCTGATTGACTCGACAACCGCTTTTGGCTTCGCTCCCAAAAATTGTAGCCCGCGGCATGTTGCTTGAGTCACCTCCGAAGGATGGCAACAACACGTATGGATATTATTCGCTGCATGAACCCAACGGTTCACTATTCTTTCTGTTCTCTAGTTCGACGCGTTGTCACCAACACGCTGATCGCTTGCGTAACACTATGTCTGGCTTCGGCAACACTGTTTGCTCAAGCCAAAACCGTCGATGTTCAAACTCCCAACGAAATTCTCGGACGCGGAGCAACACTCGAAACTAAAAAGCAATGGGGTGAAGCCCTTTCGCTTTATCAACAAGCCGTTCGCAAATACCCTGAAAACCGATCGTTACAGACGCGACGTTCAGTAGCTCGCATTCACTACGATGTGCAACGACGTTACGCTGACAGTAGCTTCATCAAAACCATCAATACAACTGATGGGCATAAAGCCGCGGGCGTGTACCGTGAGATTCTATTGAAAGTGCAGTCCTACTACGTTGATCAACCTAAATGGTCAGAACTCGCCAGCTTTGGATTAACTAGCTTGGAAGTGGCTCTGATGTCTCCAGAGTTTCGTCAAATCAACCTTCCAAAAATTTCAACTGCGAAAATTCATCAGACAATCCTCCAAACACGAACACAGCTTAAATCCGCTCGCGTCACCAATCGCGATGAAGCTTATGACGTCGCCATTCAGCTGTCTCAAGACCTAAACCAATCCATTGGCCTTTCTCAGCAAGCAACCATTTACGAATTTATCTGTGGCGCCATCTCGGCACTCGATCCATACTCAGCCTTCATGTCGAGTGCTCAGTACGGTGAAACCATGTCGCAGATCGAAGGCAACTTCGTCGGGTTAGGTGTTGAACTTCGAACTCACCAAGATCACTTAGAAATCGTCAACGTTATTCGTGGCGGTTCTGCCAGCCAAGGTGGGATCATTAATGGCGATAAAGTCACAGCCGTTGACGGTCAAAAGGTAACCGAGTTCGGCGGCGATCGAGTTGCTGATTTAATGCGTGGCCCTGAAGGGTCAACGGTTGCCGTCACCATCGATCGAGGACAAGGCTTACAAACATTGAACCTAGAGCGACGCCGAGTTGAAATCCCTAGCGTGGATCAAGTTGGCATTGTCGATAACGAAGCAGGTATTGGCTACATTCAGTTGACCAACTTTCAGAAAACAACCGCTCGCGATTTTGACGCCGCATTGTGGAAACTCAGCCGCGATGGCATGCGTTCATTAATCGTTGACGTTCGTGGCAATCCAGGTGGACTACTGCCAGCTTCGGTTGATGTTGCCGACCGTTTCATAAGAAGTGGCGTCATCGTCTCGACCAAAGGCAGAAACCCGATGGAAGACTTTACGCACCGAGCCAAAGCAGCGAACACTTGGCGAGTCCCGTTGATTGTTTTGGTTGATGAGAACTCTGCAAGTGCCAGTGAAATTTTCGCTGCTGCGATTCGTGATCACCAACGAGGCACCATCATCGGTTGCCGCAGCTACGGAAAAGGCTCTGTCCAAGGGATCTTTCCGCTGAACGTTTCCGGCGGCGGTGTTCGGTTGACCACGGCGAAATTTTACTCGCCCACCGGCAAGGCAATTAACCAAATTGGCGTAGCTGCCGATGTGGAACTGCACGACGCCGCCAAACCTGGCAATGGCACACTCGACTTAGAATCTGATCACGGGCTAAGAGTCGGTATTCGTACCGCTCGCCGCGAGCTTGATCAGCGCAACAATGTCGCAAGTCCAACCCACACTTCGGCTCGTCAAGTCCAGCAAACGTTCTCTTCCTATGCCAACTAGCATTTGTTCACTGTTGATCCCCGGTCATGAATGAACTTTTGCCACGTATAATGCCCAAGCCGGTAGCCATCGCCAGACCAACGCGATACCATACCGACTTGGGCTTAACGCGTTTTCGGCCCGGTTTCTCATGTTGATAAAGGGATCTCGAGTGCAGGAGTTTGCTGAATACGAATCGTTAACCAAACGCGATGCGGATGCCAAAAATCATGACATGCACCGCAACGGGCGCCTGAAACACCTGATCTTTGGATCGCAACTCAATACCAGCCTTCTGGACAAACTCTTTCGTTCGGCTGATATGATCCGCCGACTCTCACGCGATCCCGATGGCAATCGTCGTTTGCGTGAACTATTGGCGCACCGACGAGCCATGCTGTACTTCACGCAACCGTCAACGCGAACGTTTCTGTCCTTCATGGCCGCGTGTCAAATTCTGGGCATCACTTGCAACGAAGTTCGTGATCCGAAAACTTCTTCTGAAGTTAAACGTGAATCGAAACTCGATTCAATTCGTATGTTCAGCAGCTACTTTGATGTCATCATCATGCGTTCGCAAATCAACGACTATGCTGAATGCTGTGCTTATTTAATGAATGATCTAGAACGGCACCAACAGCGATCGGTACCTATCATCAACGCTGGAGCCGGCAGTGACGAACATCCTACACAAGCTTTGTTAGATGCCTACACAATCACTCGCACGTTTGATTTTGATGAAAGCAGCATCCAGCATGATTCGCGTTTGATTGGACTACGAACAAAGTATCCCAACTTGACTTCGGGCATGGATAACAAGACGTACGCCTTCTGTGGTGACATTGGGCGAGGCCGTACAGTTCGATCACTCGCAAGCGTATTGTCACAGTACTCCAACGTCACCATGTTTTTCATTTCACCCAATCAAACTTCGCTAAAACTGGACGACCGGCTGAAGCAACGCTTAGTTCGAGCGGGAGTTCAGGTTGTTGAGTTTGACAGTCTCGATGCGACACACAATGGGCAGCCACTGCTTTCACAAATCGACTGCATGTACATGACGCGAATTCAACGCGAACACAATTCGGAGTCGACCGAAAACGAATTGGCTGCGATGGACCTGTCGCCGTTTCAATTAACACCCGAACGCGTTGCAAAAATGAAAGACTATGCACCGATCTTGCACCCGTTCCCAAGAGACAGCGTGGTCAACGAAATCCCTACGTCGGTAGATTCAGATCCGCGAGTCATGTACTTCCGGCAAGCTCGCAACGGCATGTGGATCCGTGCGGCATTACTCGTGCACTTATTCGACGCGGCTGACTCATTATTCATGGCGTACAGCGATGTCATCGCCCGCTAGAGCCTAAACGTGCAGGCAGTGAGTTTGCTACAATACAGCCATTAAGTCTTCATTGGTCAGCCTTAAACTTAATACTTGATCTAGTGGCATCACTATAGAACTAAATTTCCCGGGCCAGCCTTCAACACAAATGACAGTGCAATGCCCACACTGCGCGGCACAGCTGTCGGTTCCATCATCCCACGCTGGCCAGATCAGTGTTTGTATGCACTGCAACGGTAAATTTCAACTGCCACTACCAACGGCCTTTGCGCAGCCACACCCTAGACAATCAGCCCACCAAGAGTTTGCCAACAAGAAAATCGCGGCGGGATTGTGTGGAATCTTAGTCGGTGGCTTTGGCGTGCACAAATTTATTTTGGGGTTCAACACTGCAGGCGTCATCATGTTGTGCCTTTGGCTAGCAGGCATGTTTTTTGGACTCTGCCTCGTCTTTCCACTCATCGTTTCACTGGCCATGCAAATCATCGGATTGATCGAGGGGATCATGTACTTAACCAAAAGTGATGATGAATTCTATCAAAACTACGCGATTGACAAACGAGAGTGGTTCTAACCAGCTGGCCGGCACCAAACCTTATGCGCGAGGAAGGCACACCGCCCCCAATCACCTGGATTCGACGCAGGCCATTTGAAACCACAGAAAACCAGCCGTTCCCTTCAATTGGTGGCCCAACTGGTTGCATTTTGCGACCAGCTAGCTGAAGCAATTAAGTTTCCCACGAACGATGATATCGCTGACAGCTCAGCTTTGTGGGATATTCAACGCAACCCGATGGCACCTAAAATTTACGGGTTGTAATAATCGTGCCTCTAAAAACGACCATCACCACAAAAATCCACCTGTCCACGTCGAATGAACTTTGAATCCCCTTTGAGGGAACCGATACCAATAAGGTTCGGTCTGTCGGTCGTAAATAGCCACTGTTGGCCCAAAGAGGGACGGCTCCCACCCAAGTGGGAACTAACCATCCAAACTGGGGCGGCATTTGCGGCCTAAACACTGAACAAACACGGCGGTTTGCTGGATATTAGAAATTTTTTAAACGCCCGCCGGACGTTCGGCGACTATAATTTCACGAGCAAATCTATTCCTTGTAATAGATCCAACCGCTTCAAATTGACTCAGATTGGCACGGGCCAATCAAAACCAATTTCAGTTGATATATCCGATTCGGCCTGCAGGTCATGCCTAACGAGGTGCTTTGATGAATTTAATGGGTAAGATTTTCACATTTTTGATCTTCTTGATGAGTACCGTCTTTTTTGTGGTTTCAATCATGGTCGGTGCGTCAGATCGCAACTGGAAAGCCATGGCCACGACGATGAAAAATCGGGCCAACAATGCTACCAACAGTGTCGACCTACTCAAAAACGAGTCCGCCAATCTAGAGAAGACGTTGGCCTACGAGAAAGCATCTCGAGCCCAACAGCTGAGTAACTTGCAATCACAAAATCGACTCGCCCAAGAACAACTGGCAGAGAAGGCTACTCAGTTCAACGAAGAACAAAAAATCTCGCAGGGATATGCTCGCGAATTGAAAGAAGCCAACCGCCGCTTGAAAGACCAAGACGCAGAACTTGCGAACGTCAAAGAAAACAACAAGAAACTAGTCGACGACATCGCGATTCAGTTCGCTGAAAACCGAAACATTGAAAAGGTGTTGTTCGAGCAAACTGCAAAGCTGGAGCAGCTACAGCAGAAAGAAGCCAACTTAGCCGCCCAACTGGCCAAAGTCCAAAAAGTAATGAAAGCTAATGGCTTGGACGAAAACAATTTAGTTGCTTCGATCGCTCCGAAAATTGAAGCGGTTGTCACTGCTGTAGGCGACAACAATACCAAGTTTGCCGTAGCGGTTGGTTCTGATGATGGCATTCGTAGAGGCCATGAAATGGACATCTACCGTAGCAATCGTCACGTTGGTCGCGGGGTGGTCGTGTTAGCCGAAAACAATCGTTCGGTCTTGACAATCGTAAAAGGAATGATGAACGGTATCGTACGTGAGGGCGACAATGTCACAACCAAACTCTTTTGATGACGAACCGATGATGTTTGAGGAAACAGCCGACGATCAGTCGCTGGATGCAGAGCCGATGGAGCCCGTAAAGCAATATCGCAAACAGAGCTTTAACATTTACTCATTCATGCTGGTGATCTCGTTTTTGTTTCTTACAACCGCATCGATCATATTTTTCAATTTCGCTAAATAGAATCCAAACATGTCTGACGTTCTCGAGCCAGAATTAGAATCGAACCAAGACCTAGTCGGCCAGGACTCTGTGGATCCATCGGTCGCCGGCGATTTGGAGGCTTCCGAGGAATCCAAGCCTGAAAAGAAAGGGTTGGTAAATAGCTTTCTTTCAATGGGAATCTACAACACCATGTTGTTGCTGTCGTTGCTCTTCATCTGCTGGGCGACGCTAAACATGTTGGGTGTGTTGCGAACCTACAACGAGAGCTTTCCTTTTGGCGGCGGCTTCCCTTGGTCGACAAACCTGTAGAAACGTTCGGAAAGAAGTGCCCAAGCGACACTTTAACCGTTCATTCGATCGCGGATCACCTGATCGCATTCGTCGATCTTGACGCGAACCTGATCCAACGAATCGCGGTCGCGAATGGTAACCGTTTTGTCCTCTAGCGTCTGACCATCAACCGTAATGCAATACGGCGTACCGGCTTCGTCTTGGCGGCGATAACGCCGACCGACGGCACCTTTTTCATCGTAAAAGACCTTGAAGTTCTTTTTCAGATCCAAATAGATCTCTTTGGCCACTTCCGGCATACCGTCTTTTTTGACCAACGGCAAAACAGCCGCTTTGATTGGAGCCAAACGAGGATGGAACTTCATCACCGTTCGCGTTTGCATCTTCCCTTTTTCATCGGGCTGCTGATCTTCGGTGTAAGCTTCGCAAATGAACGCGAGTGCTGCTCGATCCGCTCCTGCAGACGGTTCAATCACGTGTGGCACATATTTCTCGTTAGTTAGGTCATCTCGATACGAAAGGTCTTTACCGCTGCCTCGATAAAGAGGTTTGCCATCTTCACCTAACTGAACCGTCAGTGGGTTAGTCGACTCATCCAGTTTGCCTTCCATGTGACTTCGCAAATCAAAATCACCACGATGCGAAATACCTTCAAGTTCACCATACTCGCCTTCAGCCATGAACGGGAACGCGTATTCAATATCAGCAGTGCCAACAGAATAATGTGCCAATTCATCCGGTGCGTGCTCTCGCATGATCAGCCGATCTTGGCCGATACCCATCTGATGATACCATGCCATCCGGCGGTCACGCCAAAATCGATACCAATCGTGAGACTGTTCTGGGTGGCAAAAGAATTCGATCTCCATTTGCTCAAACTCACGACTACGAAACGTGAAGTTCCGCGGCGTGATCTCGTTTCGAAAACTCTTGCCAATTTGAGCGATCCCTAACGGCAGACGATGACGAGTGCTATCCAAAACGTTTTTAAAGTTCACAAAGATGCCCTGTGCTGTTTCAGGTCGCAAAAACGCAGCGCCCTCTTCGCCCGACAAAGCACCCACGTAGGTTTTGAACATCAAGTTAAATTCGCGTGGCTCCGTCAACGTGCCAGCCGTCTTGGCGTCGGGACCAACGACTTGTGAGAAATCATCGATGCTAGTCAAACAAACCACATCGCCGTCCCACTTCAAATCGTCAATATTTTTATTGCGTAGCTTGAAAAACTTGAGCGCTCGTTTGGTAATGACTTCCTGTTCGTCATCACCAGCAGCGGCAACCACAAAGACTTTCTGTCCTTTGGCTTCGACCCAACGGCCATTCAGCTGGTCGTGACGATATCGCTTCTTGGTTTCGCGACAGTCGACCATGTAGTCGTGAAACAAATCGTAGTGGCCGCTGCACTTCCAAACTTGCGGGTGCATCAAGATGGTGCAGTCCAGTCCTTCCATGCTGTAGGGCAGGGGGGCACCGTCGAGCGTGCTCATGTCGTCGTGGCCGCTGACCATGTCCGACCACCAAGCTTCCTTGACATTCCGCTTTAGTTCGACACCCAGCGGACCATAGTCCCAAAAGCCTTGCAGGCCGCCGTAGATTTCACTTGACTGAAAAAGGAAACCGCGTCGCTTACACAACGAGACAATTGATTCCATGCTCATAGTAAATGTCGTAATAGAAAGAGGATGCGAGTCGTTAGGTCTTGTTTAATTTGAAGAACCAACGGTCAAAAACTGGAGCGACAGTATGTTTTAATGACCAAAATTCGGCTATCCCGATGCAGCCTAGACGCGGCGAATCTGCCAAGTTTTTGTATTTAATTCGGACACAATCGGCAGCGAATCGATGTTCGCAGCAAATTCGATGTCCCTAGAATGCCCAATTTTGACCAAATTGATTCCACCGCGAGCGTTTTTAAAAAAATCAGCCAACGGCGTCCCAGCCTCGACTTGCCGCCGTACCGTCTGCCAATGATTGGTCGCAATCATCGCTGGATCGGTCAACTTGCCGATCGGCAAACCCGCCTGCCAGCGGAGCTCCTGAACGCGTTGCAAGAAAGCTCCTGCAAAAATCACATCCTCGCTGGTGACCAACCGATCGGTGCCACTACACAATACCACTAAATCTGAATCGGCAACTACCTGCTCTGCCACCGCCGTTAGATTCACCATCGACCCAATCAAGACACGCTTGCCTAAAGCACAGTGGTCCATTGCAACGGTGCCGTTGGTGGTGGCGAGGATCAGGATTTTGTCAGCGGCGACTTCGGACGTATATTCCACGGGCGAGTTTCCCCCATGAAAACCGGGAACAATTTTTCCCCTACGTTCGCCACCCAACATCGAAACTCCCGCCGTTTCTTCATTCGATTCAAGCTTCGTAAAAGTATCTTTGGCGGTTTCGATTGCCCCCTGCGGCAAAACGTAGCGGCAACCGGCGTGGATCGCCGAAGTGATGGTTGTTGTGGCCCGTAGTACGTCAACCACAACCACGGTTTTGCCTTCAAAAAATTCAGGCTGAACTAGACTCGGCAGCAATACCGCGTCCAACACGGGCAGTTCTGCGTCAGAAAGTTGGTTTTGAGGACTAGGCTGATTCACGATATTGGAATTAGGTGGTGATTGCTGGGAAGTGATTAGTTAACCTATCGTGACACATTCGGTTGTATTTGCGTAGGTCGGGTCGCCGAAAGACGTTTTCAACCACCACTTCAACTTTAGCCCACTCAATTTTGGCCCCAAATGGTCGTCGACAAATCAAACGAACGTGTGCGAACGATGTTTAGCGAAATCGCACCAAACTACGATCGCATGAACCACTTGCTGTCGATGAATGTCGATCATTATTGGCGCTGGCGTACCGTTCGCAAGCTCGCGCCCAACCGCAACGATCCCATTCTGGATGTTTGTACGGGCACTGGCGATTTGGCGATCGCATTTCACAAGTATACCGCTGGCGAAGTGGAAGTCGTAGGCTCAGACTTCTGCTTCCCTATGCTGGAAGTGGGCGTTCAGAAAGTCAAAAAATCCTCGCGCGACATCCAATTCATCGAAGCTGATTCTCAGCAGTTGCCGTTTCAAGACGATTACTTTCAAGTCGTATCGGTCGCGTTCGGTTTGCGAAACGTAGCCGATACCGATCTCGGTTTACGTGAGATGCTTCGAGTCTGCAAACCAGGCGGCCAGGTTGCGATTCTTGAATTTTCAAAACCACGTCACCAACCGATCAAAGGTTTCTACGGATGGTACTTTAAAAATGTGTTACCACGAATTGGTCAACTATTCGCCCGCAACGATTCGAGTGCGTACAACTACCTACCCGACAGTGTTGGCGAGTTCCCATGCTACGAACAGCTTACCGAACGAATGCTGTCCGCCGGCATGAAGACGGCCAAATTTTATCCACTGACCTTCGGCATTGCGACGCTGTACATCGGAACCAAGTAGAAAGCTGAACATGAACAATCCTTCGATCGAACTCCCGCTAGCGGTCGCAATCACCGGCGCCAGTGGTATCGTCTATGGGCAACGCTTGATCGATGTCTTGTTGGCCGCAAATATTGACGTTCATTTAACCATCAGCGATTCGGCAAAGGTCGTCGCCAAACACGAACTCAACTTAGACATCGACCTCGACGATTTCAAAATCACTCAACTGTTACCCGGTTATTCCGGTGACCGCAGTGTTACCTATCATCACTACAAAGACTTCATGACGCCGATTGCCAGCGGATCCTTCAAAACCCGCGGCATGGTGATCTGCCCATGCAGTGGCGGAACACTATCGGGCATTGCCGCCGCAGCCAGTCGCAACTTGATTCAACGCGCCGCTGACGTCCACTTAAAAGAACGCAGACCGTTGATCTTGGTGCCGCGAGAGACTCCACTGTCGTTGATTCAGATTAACAATCTAAAGATCGCTTGCGAGGCAGGAGCTACAATCTTGCCGGCGTCACCAGGTTTTTATCAGTCAACCAAAACGGTTCAGGACTTGGTCGACTTTGTGGTCAACCGGATCGTGGATCACGTCGGCGTCGAGATTGATTTAGTCAAACGCTGGGGTTGTAATTAAACGCTGGGGTTGTAATTAAA
>CAZHCH010000069.1:14731-16389 GCA_964530985.1 uncultured Pirellulaceae bacterium
AAACGCTGGGGTTGTAATTAAACGCTGGGGTTGTAATTAAATGCTGGGGTTTAGATTAATCCCAACAACAACTCGCCCTCTCCTCGTGAATTTGAACCAAACCGTACCTACCTTCATTCAAATATTCCAACCTCCGTCACCACACCACTTATATTTCGACCACTTCGCACCAAACTATGCTTGAAACCATTCGCAAAATACTGGAGATGATTCGCTTCAGTCACACCGTATTTGCGTTACCGTTCGCGTTGCTTGCGGCGGCGATGGCTTGGGCCGCTCCTGTACCCGAAGGCTTCTCAGTCGGCTTCCGCAGTTTGGACCTACTGGGGATTTTGATTTGCATGATCGGCGCCCGCTCGGCAGGCATGGCTTTCAACCGCTTGGCTGATCGGTTCATCGATGCCGATAATCCGCGCACTGCCAACCGCCACCTTCCTGCGGGCAAGCTTTCGGTCGCGGCAGTCGTCTTGTTCACGGTGGCATCGACATTGGTTTTCATCGGAGGCACCTGTCTCTTTTTACCCAATTACATGCCGCTGGCGGTTTCCGTGCCCGTATTGGGTATCCTGTTTGGCTACAGCTACACCAAACGCTTTACTTCACTGGCTCACTTTTGGCTGGGGCTTGCTCTGATGCTGTCGCCGATCTGTGCTTGGCTGGCAGTTCGCGGCCTAGTGGTGGTCGCCCATCCGATAGACCTTATTCCCGCAACGGTGCTGGGATTGGCGATTCTATTCTGGGTGGCAGGCTTCGACATCATTTATGCCTGTCAAGATTTCGAGTACGATCGGCAGCAGCAACTCAACAGCGTTCCTGCTCGATTGGGGGTCCCCGGAGCATTGCGGTTGGCGTCAATCTGTCACGCCATCACGGTTTTATGGCTAATTGCGTTGCCTTTTGCGGAAACCATCGGCGGGCCAACTTTGGGCTTAAGCTGGTTTTACTGGTTGACCGTTGGATTAGTTGCCGGTTTATTAGCCTATGAGCACGCAATTGTTTCAGCGGAAGACCTCACTAGGGTGAACATCGCCTTTTTCAATGTCAACGCAGTGATTAGCATTGGGCTTTTCATCGCCGGTACAATTGATTTATTTTTGATTTGAACTCACCATTCGAAGTTTTAAGTTCTCCTGTACTGTCCCAACGAACAACTTTTAAGCACTACATCTGTCAGCGGATTCCAACATGATTTTTTCCGTCCACCCAAAATTAAAAGCCATCCGTGAAAAAATTGAAGCCGGCGAGCGTCTTAGCTTGGACGACGGCCTGTTGATGTACGATTTGGAGATCCCTGTCAACGATCTAGGCCAATTGGCGAACTTGGTCCGCGAACGCAAGAACGGCAACGCAGCTTACTACAACATCAATGCCCACCTGAACGCGACGAACGTATGCGTTTATCGCTGCAACTTCTGTGCGTTCCGTTCAGACCTGCGCAGCGAAAAAAGTTACGCGATGTCCGACGAACAGATTATCGCTCGTGGCCAAGAAGCTACCAACAACGGTTGTACGGAACTGCACGTTGTCGGTGGATTGCACCACCAACGCAAGTTCGCTTGGTATCGCGACATGGTCGGTTTGTTACACGAGAATTTCCCAAAGTTACATTTGAAAGCTTGGACGGCCGTCGAAATTAATTGGTTTGAGTTCCTTGAAAA
>CAZHCH010000070.1:0-15826 GCA_964530985.1 uncultured Pirellulaceae bacterium
TGTCTCACGCAAAGTTCTTTATCTGGGAACGGCATAAACGCGGTTGCCGAAGCGGAAGTAATTTTTAACAACCGCGAAAGAAACGAAATACACGAAAGGGATGTACGGTCCTCGTTTACCGACCTTCATCAGCGTCGTGCTGTGCTATTTGTCTCTTGCAAGCAAACCCTCGGCCACTCCGATGAGCCCATGGAGCCGTTGCTGAACGAGCGTTGAATCGTGATCACTATACGGTTCAAGCTTCTCATTGGAACCGATACGACTCGCCCATTGATACGCACCGTTGGCGTCACCACTTGCAGCGTGGGCGCGGGCGAGCGATTCGATTACGTCTTTGTGTACGTCTTTGAACACGACGGCGTAGTCAAAACCTTGATCACCATTTAAAGCTTGATGTAGAGTCATTGCTGCGGCTGCAAGCTCTGTGGCGCGGTTGACAGTGAAAGAATACGAAAGTGACGTGAAGTACGGCTTTTGGTCAAACATGATTCCCCAAGTTTCCGGCTTTATAAAATTGAACGAACCCAGAGCAATTTCAGTGATGAAAAATCGCGAGTGACGATCGATTTCCAACTGAATCTGGCCAGCGATCACCTTGGCTTTTTCCTTTTTACCGTCTTTGGCATGTTGAGTGGCAACCTTGAGGATCGCTGTGGCTTGTCTTGAAGGATTCAAAATTTTTTCGGCTGTCGTTAGTGCTGATTTTAAATCACCTTGCTCAATAAAAAGCTCCACGATCACAAGCAACGCATCGTTTTGGTATTGGCGATAGTGTTCAATCGAAAGAGCCGTCTCGATTCCATCAGCCATGTTGCCAGCCTTCGCTTGTGCGATAGCGATGCCGCACAATGCTTGTTCTCGTTCACTGTCGTCGTCTTTTATCATGGCAACAGTTTCTAATGCTTCACCAATGAATCCGACACTCGTTTGGGATTTCGCGATTTGCCCCAACGCAACAATCCTATTCGACGCTGGACATGGAGGTTGGATGGTTTGTCTCGCTTGAACAGCCTCTGTAAAGAGAGCTTTGGCGGTTTTCTGGTCGCCAACCTTCGCTGCTAAGACTGCAGCCTCGCGCAGGTAGCGGACTTTTGCCCAGCCATTTTTTGATGTCTCTGAGTACTCCAACAATTGTTGGATTGTTGACGACCTGGTTTTCTTATCAACAACATCGCACTGTGTTTGTGCGATCTTGCAGATATCAATGGCGAGGGAGGATTCATCTGAAAAATTTACTTGATTGAATTGGTTCGAGAGCAAGTTTGACGCGTCCAGAAAAAGTCGTTTCGCAGTCGCTTTGTCTCCGAGTTTGGCGTGTGCCAAAGCAAGTTTACGAAGTGCTTCCGGTCGAGAGCTACGAACTTTCATTTCATCAATAGCTTTTTGCGCACTTGCGAGTTTGCCCGTGGTGATCAGGTAATCGATCCAAAATGCCTGAACATCGTCTATGCAGTCCTGATTCCAACTGTGATCAGTTCCCAACTCCCGGAGTACTTCGAAAGCCTGTTCCCGCTGTCCTGCTCCAGCAAGAGTTTTCGCCAGTTCAATGAATGCGGCGTTTCGACCGTAAGGATAATCGCAGTTTCTTAATGTACTCTTGGCTCCGTCGAAGTCATGCGCCCTTGTTTGAACACCTGCGATTTTCAAAAGAACACGATCGCACCAAAACGAATGCTCTTTATCCTGCCGACTAACAATCTGACTAGCCTCGCGAAGTATTTCAATTGGGCTGATTTCTTGAGGCTGCTCGGCAGCATTTGTTTGCGGCAAAGCGAATCCGTGGGCTGTCTGTGTGCACAAAACAAACCCAAGTGCAATGTAAACACAAAGCAACCGAATGATTCTTTTACTGATACGCGACATAGTAAACCAAACCGTAAGCAGAGAGACGATTAACCACCGTTTTCAACTTAGCAAATGGCGGTGTGCTACAACCGATTATATCAAATGGAGTGGCTAATTTCACGCCCGAACGGCGATAGTGATTTTCGTTAGTTTCGCGTATTTCGCGGTTGTTGCCCCGTTGCCGAAGCGGGAGTGATTTTTAACAACCGCGAAAGAAACGAAATATGCGGAAACTATGTAACTAGTTCAAAATGTCGGTTTCGATTTGCACAGGGTAGAACTGATAAAAAAGAACCTTCAACGGACGTGGGTAAAAAGGCCGAAATTTGACCACGTATTAATTAGCGCTCATTGACATGACTCACTACATTTCTGGTTGTCGCAAAAACGCTTATAGTGAATCTCGAGCTTCGACGGCTAGACGTCGGGCTTCTTCGATCGTTTCGGCTACGGCCGTAATGTGTCCCATCTTGCGAGCCGGTGCTGGTTTTTCTTTTCCGTACAAATGCAATGCCACGCCTGGCAAGCCAAGACAGGCCGACCAATCTGGTTGTCCATTGGACCAGCAGTCGCCCAAAAGATTCACCATCGCCGCCGGGGTAACCTGTGCCGTTGTCCCCAATGGCAATCCACAGACGGCTCGGACATGTTGTTCAAACTGGCTGGTCGCGTGACCTTCGATCGTTAAGTGACCCGAGTTGTGTGGCCGCGGCGCCATCTCGTTCACCAAAATTTGCCCGTCGCGATAAAAGAACTCAACGCACAACACACCAACGGCGTTCAGCCCCTCCATGATTCCTTGCACGACCTGCGTGGCTTGTGCATCCAGCGACGACTCCAAACCCGATGGCGAAATGGACACGTCCAAAATCTGATTTTGATGATCGTTGCGAAACGAAGGATAAGCCGCGAACTGGCCGTTGGCACTACGAGCCCCAATCACCGAAAATTCGTATTGGAATTCAATGAACTCCTCCAAAATCGCTTCGTCCGTTTTTAGTTCAGCCCATGCCGTTTCCACATCCGCTGGGTCACGAATCACAAACTGCCCTTTCCCGTCATAGCCACCGGAGGTTGTTTTTAAAACGCCCGGCATGATCTGCTGGCAGGCGGCTTTGAGTTCTTCCAACGACCGGACAATTTGGAACTGGCAAGTTGGAATGTCATTGTCTCGCAAGAAGTTCTTTTCTAGCGAGCGGTTTTGTGGAATCGCGAGTGCTTGATCACCCGGATAAACCTGCACGTGTTTGCTTGCCGCAGCCAGTGCAGCGACCGGGATGTTTTCGAATTCGAGCGTAATCACATCGACTGATTTCGCGAACTGCTCGACGGCCTCCACGTCCTCGTAAGCGGCTTGGAATTCTCGATCGGCAACCTGTCCGGCAGGAGTATCGGTGCCGGGCGAAAAAACGTGGACGCGGTAGCCGAGTTGCTTGGCGGCGGTGGTCATCATTTTGCCCAGTTGGCCACTGCCAAAGATTCCGATAGTCGAACCGGGTAGTACAGGGGGCAAATTACTTTGGTCGTTCAAGGCTTACAGCTCCGGTTCTTCCAACACAGTATCGGTTTGGTTTTTAATGAACGCTTCCAGTTTTTCGCGTACGTTCGAATCTTCGTTGGCCAATATTCGAGCCGCCAGCAAAGCCGCGTTTTTGGCACCCGAATTCCCAATCGCTAACGTTCCGACGGGAACGCCGCCGGGCATCTGCACGATGGACAATAGCGAATCCAATCCGCTCAGTGCTTTGCTCTGCACGGGCACGCCCAGCACGGGCAGTCGAGTCATCGAGGCGATCATGCCGGGCAGATGAGCCGCACCTCCGGCACCGGCGATGATGATTTTTAGGCCGCGTTCTTCTGCGGAGTTTGCATAGTCGACCATCCACTGCGGAGTGCGATGAGCCGAAACGACACGGGCTTCGCGGGCGATCCCGAAGTCATCGAGGATCTCGGCTGCGTGGCACATGGTGGGCCAGTCGGATTTACTGCCCATCACGATTCCAACGGTGGGGTTCGTGCTGTTGTTCTTTTCAGACATCTGTCATTCCGGTCGGGAACAAGGTTGAATCTTCTTCGCAAGATTTGCGGTCGTTGATTGAAAGCGTTATTCTAAACACAGACCAGAAAAGGTTCTATCGGGCACAACGGCCTTAGTTCGTAGTAATGTCCTTTATGCGGTATTTCCGGTTCTTTCATGGATACAAAACTCGTCGGCGCAGCCCAGATAGAGAAACTTGTTTCAATTATCGCCAAGGACGGTGAGGATTCTGTTTTCTTTGCGGTTGTGACAACGGCACCAGAGAAGGCTGGAGCCTATTTTATGTCTGTCGAGCCGTTAGCGATTGAGCGATACTAAGCGAACTATGGATGATCTAGCCGAATACCCCTTTGAACTTTTTACGACGGTAAAGAAGCATACTTCTGGCCGGATCGCGTACGCAGTGGCTTATCTCACCAAGGAATTGCAAAAGCAGTTGCCACTGGATAAACATCCGCGACTGCGGATTGATGGCGAAGTTGGTGGGCACCGATTCAATGGAGCGTTGCACCCGTGCCGAGGCAAGTGGTATGTATTGCTGCCCAAAAGGATGATGAAAAAGTGCGGTCTAGAAATGGGCGGCGATGTTTTGGTGTCGTTTCGAATCGCTGACCAAAACGCAGTCGACGTACCCAGCGAATTACAGCGAGCATTGGCAGCCAATGCCAACGCTAAACAGGCTTGGGATAAACTAACAACCGGTAGGAAACGAGGGTACGCTTACCGAGTCGCTTCGGCCAAGCGAATGGAGACACGCGAAAATCGAGTGGACGAAGTGATCGATTGGGTGATCGACGGGGCTCCAAAGAAACGCCGGTCGCGGTTTGGGTTTTAGATGAAACTCAAATACCCAATCGAATCATCAAGCCGAAAAACCAAACACTCACCTTAAGGCTGAATCAACGTCGACTTCGTCTTGGTTGGTCCATACTTCCGAGCTTTGATTCGAACGTACGGTGCGATAAATTGGCTGCGATGTTCGAAGCTGCCAACCACCGCGTCCGGCTTGGCGTGCAGAGGTTCGGTTAGGTCTTCGATAAACAATCCCGCTCGGCACATGTGTCCGATTAGCTCTTCCCAGCGATGGATGTACTCTTGTGTCCCATCCTCACGAACCAAATTCGGTTTGGCTGGAGTCGGCAGTGGTTGTTTGAAAAAGTAACTTTGCTTTAAACGATAGCTGCCTTGGTCGGGTTCAATGCCCGCTTGCATGCTGGTGGGTTGTTTGTGTTGGCTGATGTAGATTCCGCCGCTGGTCAAGACTCGAGCGACTTCCTGGTAGGTCTTGGTCACGTCGGGCAAGTAGCACGTGCTGACTGGGTGGATCACGATATCAAAGGTAGCATCGCCCAATTCAGACAGCTCGTCCATCGAGGTTTCGAGCGTGCGGAGGTTGAGGTTTCGCTCGGCCGCGACCTTCTTGTCCAGTTCAAGCATAACGGGGCTCAGGTCGACCACGGTTACTTTGGCACCTGTCGCGGCGTAGATCGGGCCTTGCCGCCCACCACCAGCGGCCAAACAAAGCACTCGTTTGCCAAAAATATTCCCGCCAAGCCAGCCGGGGCCATCGACGGATGCCAGCGGATCTGCAAAATCAATCTCTCGGGCAGGCCGAGCGAGACGATCTTGCTTTTTTGCGAGTCGATCCCAAGCGGCTTTGTTGTGCCAGTGCTTTTCTGACGGTTTCATGATTCACTATGTCGATAAATTCGTTGTCAAATTCTGATGAAGCCCCGTTGTCCCCGCTGGCGCAGTTTAACTATCCGCGTGAGGTGCGGTTTGTGGACACCGACGCGACTGGATTCGCTCATTTTTCCAGCTACTTTCGGATGATGGAAGAAGCCGAATACGGGTTTCTTCGCAGCCGAGGCCTGAGTGTGGTGCTGAAAGACGAACGAGGCACGATGGGGTTTCCACGAATTAGCTGCGAGATCGACATCGTGCGGCCGCTGTTTTTGGGCGAACAAGTCGATGTTAGCGTATCGCTGGTTCGGACCGATGGCAAACGGGTGGTTTATCAGTTTAAAATCATTGACGATAGCGGGGAGGTCGCAGTGACGGGCCAGTTTTTGGCGGCGTTATGTCGTTTCCCCGATGGGAAGTTGCCTTACGCGATCTTATTCCCGCCCGGTTTGACTGAAAAATTAACCGGACCAATTTGAAACAAACCAACCGCCCTGCCCTGTCACCCAAGTAACCGACGACAACAAAACCTGTCTTCAAAATTCACTTTTAAAAATACTAAGCTGCCATGCCCGAATCCGAATTGCCCTTTGATGCTCTGCTGGTCGTTTCCTTTGGAGGCCCCAACGGCCCCGATGACGTGATGCCGTTTTTAGAAAACGTGTTGCGAGGCAAGAACGTTCCGCGTGAGCGCATGCTGGAGGTGTCAGAACACTATCAGCATTTTGGTGGGGCCAGTCCGATCAATGCTCAGAACCTCGCGCTGATCGAAGCCGTTAAAAAAGACCTTGCGGCCAACGGAATAGATTTGCCAGTCTATTGGGGAAACCGAAACTGGCATCCGATGCTTGCCGATACGCTTGAGCAAATGAAGAAAGACGGCATCAAAAAATCGTTGGCGTTCTTCACATCGATTTTCAGTTGTTACTCGGGTTGCCGACAGTACCGCGAGAATATCATCGAAGCCCAAGAACAAGTCGGCCCGGAGGCTCCGGAGGTACACAAGTTGCGCATGGCGTTCAATCACCCGTTGTACATCGGAGCGTCGGCAGATCGAGTCCAAAAGGCGTTGGACCAAATCCCCGAATCGCGGCGGTCGGCGGCCCGAGTCGTATTCACGGCTCATAGTATTCCTTTGTCGATGGCGGAAAACTGCAAGTACGAGACTCAGCTGACCGAAGCGAGTCGCTTGATCATGGAAGCCATTGGCGACAATCCATGGGACTTGGTCTACCAAAGCCGCAGCGGTCCGCCACAGCAGCCTTGGTTGGAGCCCGATATCTGCGATCACATTCAATCGCTGCATGATGCCGGTGGAACGGAAGACATCGTGATCATGCCTGTCGGTTTTGTTTCGGATCACATGGAAGTTATGTTCGATTTGGACACCGAAGCGATGGACCTTTGCAAGGAGTTGTCGATCAATATGGTCCGAGCGGGCTCGGTTGGCGTGCATCCGCAATTCGTGTCCATGATCAGTCAGTTGATTCTCGAACGCACAACAGGAGCTGAAAAGCAAGCAATTGGGAACATGCCGCCGAACTGGGATGTCTGCCCCAAAGATTGTTGTACCTATACGCCGCGTCGCCCTAAAATGCCAACATGACAAACGACCCTAACGACAATCAGGAACAGCTCGTCAAACGCATTGACGAACTCTGCAGCCACCTGTGGATGGTACGCACGTTCTTAAAGCATTCCGAAGAGCATGAAGAAGACGAAGAGTTACGCGACGTGCAACGTGGTTTGTACGACTACATGTTGGCATTGGGCGGTCCGCTCAAGGACGGCGACCATGCCAAGTACCTGAAGCAGGCCAAGAAGAAATTGCGAAAGTTAAAAAACGCAGACGAACTGTTTCAAGAGATCCAGCCTGAAATTTCGTCGCATACGAATTTCCAGATGGCTGCGGTTTCGCTGCAGTTAACGGTCGCGCAAATCGCGGCTTTGCTGGAAGGCTAGAAGGTCCACGATAAGGGATCGCCGCGCAAGTAAGTGTATCGAGCGACCTTTTCAAAAAATACTTTCGCTTGTTAGGTGGGCTTTTATTTTAGGATCGAGGCGGTTTGCGGTTACGCTTTCGTTCGCGTCGTCGCACGAGGGTTTGCTGCCACTGAGTTGGGTCGACTTTGAAGTACCGTTTTAGCATGCGGAACAATTCGGGATGTTCCTCGCGTAACTCATGCGGTTGTTCGAAAAATGTTTCCGACGACACTGCGAAGAACTCAGCTGGGTTGGTCGCTCCGTAGTGATCGAGCAACGTTCGCGTGCCTTGTTCTTTTGCTCGGCACAGTTCGTTGAATTCGGTCTTGACGATCTGTTTCCAGTTGGCGGCGGTTTCGTCATCGTCGAACACAATGTTACCGCCCATTTCGCCGTCGAGCCCATCGAGGGCATGAGCGAATTCGTGGATGACAACGTTTTGCCCATCATCTTCGTTGCGCCCGCCTTGAAGAGCGCTGTTCCAAGCCAGTACGATCGGCCCACCTTGCCACGCTTCGCCGGCGCGATGTGATGGAAGTCCGCCGTCCTGAGACGCTCGGACAAAGGTTTTGGGATAAACCAGAATCGTAGAAACGTTATCGAAGTAAAAGTCCTCTACTCCTAACAGCATCAAGCACGCTTGCGCCGCGATCGTGACTTTTATTTCTTCGGTGATTTCTAAGCCATCGCAGCCTTCCCAGTGCTTTTCAGCTACGAAGACTTGGGTGAGCTTTTGTAACCGGGCCATTTCTGCAAGCGGCAGGTCCCAACTGAGTCGGACGTTTCGATTGAAGTGCAACGCCCATGATTCGGGGATCGGTTGGGCGAGGATTTTTTTGCGCCGTCGTTTTTTGAACCAGCCGAAGATCATGATGGTTGCCGTCTGTTAGAAATGAGCCGGTTCGTTTATTTGCCTGGACCAAGTGGTCAAAACCAAAGTACAAGCTCGACGCGCGAGCAAGTGCATCGAACAAATTTATGGGAAATGCACTTGCTTGCGCCGCGAGCTTGTATTTTAAATGATTTACAAGCGCTGCTACAAACACATCACTAGAGTTTAATTTCCGAGCGTCCCGAGGTCCACATGTTGGACGTTACGGGCTTCAGGTCTGGCCCACATTTGGTTGGGGTCGCCGAAGAGTGAATTCACCGAGAAAGTGCCAAGATCGACTTTGAGCACGAAGTCTGCTTTACCAGCTTGAGCGACGTGGATCTCAATTTTTTGTGGCAACGTGATATTGTACTTGGCGTAGTTTTTAAACTTCTGTGCGTTGGCGTAAGCGACTAACTGGTTGCTTTGATCGTACACTGACGTTTGCACGACTGCGGCAGTGGAAGCATCGATCAGCATGACACGCGTTTGCCGAGCACCGTTGACGTTTTCAACCGTATACAAGCGGATGTATTTTTTGCCTTCGGGGAACGGGCCGAAATGTTGACCATTGGGGTCGAGCGTCACTAAGCCCAACGCGTTGATGATTTGTTCGGGTTCGAGCGGGATTTGGGTGCGGGCTTGGCTGTTTTGGTACTGGTCATGGTTAGCGAAGTACAACGCGGCAGGGCTGCCGGGGAGTGACATCTTTGACCAAACCCAAAACTGTTGTTCGTTGCTGCCAGCGTCGACACCCATTTCTGAAACGCCCAGCACGCCAGCTTTAAGTCGCATTCGTTTGGGGAATTCAACTTGCAAGGAGCCTTTGATTTTTGGAGCACCGGGGATTTTAACGGTGACGGGAGCGTTCAGTTGTTTGATCGCTGCGGCGCGAGCGTTGAGCGTTTTGATCAGTTGCGTGAGTGCAGACGAAGGTTGTCGTGCAGGAGCTGGCTGTGTGGGGGCCGGTTGTCGTGCAGGCTTGAAGTTGGCAGGCGTAGCTTGGGTTTGTTGCGGTTGCCGAGTTCGATTCGTCGTCGAATTTGAAAACTGAATGGGTTGCCGTCTTGTAGACTGGCCCAACAGTTGGCAGTTGGTTGGGGCCAACAGCAATGTCAGCAACAGCGCCGCGATCAAAGTCCGGATTGTTTTATTCATCGGTACTCTCCATCTCATCGATCGGTTCATCCATGAACAGTTGTTCGCTGAGCATCGCTTGAATTTCGGCTAGTCGAGGGCCTTCGATTTCGATGATCGGTACCGAGTAGCTGTCTTTACTGGAGCGGTCTCGAACTGTCATGGAATCCGTTTCCCCATCGTCGACTAGGGCCAAGTGTTTCTTTTGGATCAAGAGTAACGCGGTGACAAAGGCGATGTCTTGCGATGCGGGTTGTTCTAAAACGTGCTGGAAGTAGGCCAGCATTACTTGCCGAGGCGCCCAGAAAATTTTCCCTTTGTCCGTTTCGGGGACTTGCGATTTCCACCAACCGATACAATGCTCGGGAGGTTCGTTCCAAGCGTCGGCCGAGAAGTCTTGGCGCGAAGTGGTGCCGTCTTCGTTTTCGATCAACGCCGAAAAGAACACTTCACCGGGTTCGAAGTCGCGGCCGGATTCGTTGCATTTCCGGGTGCTTTTTTTGATTTCGAAGTTGAGCATATCGCACGATGACCGAGGCTAGGAACACGGGCGAATAGTAGAGATTTTCCCGAGTTGGCTCAATGCACATTTGAGGCCGTAAAACGTTGAGGTTTCCTCGGAATGCGGTGTTGAGCTAAAGCCTATCAAATCAGTCGTAGTGATAATCAATCATGCTGGCTGCCCGAACAGCCGGAATTTTCGGGGTAGTAAAGCAATGCCTGCGATGATCAGGTGAATCAAACCCACCAACAAAATCCATTTGATGGTCGTGTCTTCTGAAGCCGCATAAGCATGCAGTCCAACACCTAACAGGTTAACACCTTTCCAAGACCAAAGGACGATGATGTTGCCCAAGATTGCCAGTGCCGCAACACCTCGTTCTTTCACCAACCCGCCCCAGCGAGCGTGAAGGACCAAAGCGTTCCACAGCACGATCATCAGAGCGCCGTTTTCTTTGGGATCCCACCCCCAGAACCGGCCCCAAGAATCGTCGCCCCACAATCCGCCCAACACGGTCCCGAAGAAACTTGCCAGCAAACCAAAGCAAACGATCCCGTATAGCATGTTCGAAAAAATTCGGCTGTTTTCTTTACTGCTGAAAGCAGGAGTGAAGAACCAGCCAAACAAGTAGACCAATCCGAGCAGACCTGCCATGAACGTGGCGGCATACCCAAGCGAGATCATGATTACGTGCGTCGCTAGCCAAAACGTCGTGTCTAAAACGGCTTGCATGACAGAAAACGTATCGCCGTCGACAGTGGTCATTGAATAAGCCCACAACAAGCCACCGGCTCCGCTTAGGGCGCCCAGCATTGTTCCGACGCTCATCCGGGTAAACAGTTCCATCAATAACGCGATTGCAATGCCGGCAGCAGTAACGAACAATACGGATGAATATAAATTGGTCACTGGCGGGCGGCCTGAGATGCCGACGCGCATCGCAATTCCGATCGTGTGAACGAGCAGTCCCAGTAGCAACAGTCCCACTGCAATTCGCCCCGTTGATACTCGCCAGCCCTGCCACGCAACTCCGGCCCAACTGATACCTACAAACAATAAAGAAAAAATGTATATCGATATTGCTAAATAAAATGGGCTGACCGCACTATAGGTTCGTTCCAGTCGGTTGCGCCATGATGAAAAAAACAACGGCGGTGTTTCATTGGTCGACGCCAAGTAAGTTTCCAGCGTCTGGTTGAACGTTGCCGCATCGTCGGCCAGATAGGCTGGTTTGAGTTTCATTAATAGCTCAACGTTCTTGGGAACGGTAACGTTTTCTGTAATTTCTCGTTTGCCATCGTTGATGCGTGTCAACATCGACACGAGCTGCAAATTCCTGAGTCGTCTCTCGCGGCTGGTTAGCGTTTGTTGAATCGACTCTGGCATTGATTCAATTACTTTTTGCCGGCCTGCAGCAGTACTAAATAATTCCACTGGGATTGCTTGTCTAAAACTTGGTTCTGCCATCGCCCGAAGCAAAGCAGGCTCGAGCAGATCCTGATCGCTCCAGTATTCCCGAGAGATTTTTTCAGCCACCGCGTCAACAGTTTTCGCTCCATTAGCGATCGAGTTGATCCAACTTGGCCCCATAGCTTCAGCCATCGATGACCACGGCTTTTCATCATCATGGGAAGCGATCACAAACGGAATTTGGGTGGAAGATCGAAGTCCAGCCAAGAATTCAGCGTATTCGACAGAGGATTCTTGTTGGGGTGGACCGAAGACAAACTGAGCACTCTTTAGCATCATGGTGCTGCGTCGGAGCAGTTCCAGTTGTCGTTGTAGTGACGTCCACTTTTCTTCTGGTACTTCGTCGCGATCGGGGATTAGCTCGAGTAGTTTTTCGTTGCAAGACAAAACTTCACCGACCGTGTAGACGTATTTTTTACGTTTGATATTTTCTGTCGTTGGCGACGGCAAATCAAGCGCGTTTTTGACGTTTGGGTCGGTCATGTAGAACGTTCGATAATCATCGAACGCTTCTAGGTCGAACATTGCGTCAGCCAGCCAAGCGATTGCCGGTTGTGATTTTCCTTTTCCGTCGGTGGCCGACTCGCGATGTCGAAGCTGGAGCAAAGTGTTGCGTGCGAACGAATCCAACGGCTGCACACGACCTTCAAACGTAACCGGCACTTGCCCCAGCAAATCCAATCGCATTCCGTTGCGAGTGATTTCTTTTGAGGCCTTGCCGAACTGCATCGCAGGCCATGTTGCCATTAAGCCGACGGCAATCAGAGCCGGCAGCCAAAGCAACCAAGAAAGCGGCGCCGGTTTTGTTTGTGCCGCCAACGACGCGGGTTGAAGGTCGTTTGAGTTGGCCGAAACTTCTTTCGCCAACTTCGCGGCGGGCGCCGGTTGGTGGGCGGCTTCAATTTGTTTGTTTAGGTGCGCCAATAGACTCTGCACGAACTGCCCCAGCAGACCAACTACGGTAAACATGCAGCAGATATAAGGAATCATCCAGCCGACATTGGTAACCACTTGGAAAATCGAATACTGCGATTCGCCCGGCAATGGGTCTGGCATTCCCGATTGATAAAATGTCTCGCCACCGTAACGTAGCGGGTTGTTCATGAAAATTCGTTGTGACGTGATCTCGCCAGTCGACTGGTCGTTGATCGTGACCTCGCTACCGTAGTACTTGGGTGTATTGCTGCCCGGATAGTCCTCGCGAATCGCATCGTTGAGTGTTATTTGATAATGCTGATGGAGTGTTTCGAATCGAAGTAAAATATAGAAGTCTTTGCCATCGATAGTCACGCGATCGGCAAAGTCCGGTTTGAGACGGGAAGACATCGCGTAAATGCCGAGGGAATCTCCTGTTTTTTTATTTGTTAACTCGACAAATGCGGATGGCGTGTTGGGCGTCTGATCGGAATCGGTGCCAGCGACCGGAGGTACTTCTACTAGGTCGACCTCGAGGCCAATTCCGGTTGTGGCGAGATTTTCGGTTTTTGTTTTCGCCGAACCGACGGTGCTGTTGCGTAGGTAGCGAACGCAGCGAATGTCAAAAGGTAGTTCTGGCGAGGAGATCGTTTTTAAGCTGGCTAGTTTGTCGGCAGGGACGGTGACGATGCGGTCGGCTTCTGGATCAGAAACGTCGACGACGGCCATTTCGTGATAACGGATATCTACGACTTCACTACTGGTTTCGCCTTCGGCCACGATTAGACGGCGTTCTTTGTGCGCCGTGGTCACCAAGATTTCGTTCAACATCAGCCCCATCACGCCGATGTGAAGCAACACCATGCCGGCTTTTCGTTTAAACAAAAACACACAAGCAACAAAGCCAGCGACCGCCGCTAGAGTGGCTTGGGTCAATTGCCACATGATCCTCATGGCCGAATCACCGATGTAGGCTCGATCGTCCAAAACCAACAGCACCACAGCTGCCATAATCCCCATCGCTCCCAAGTACAACAACAGCCCGCGTTGAACTCTTTGTTTGGGGCCCATCCAGAACGACCACAAGATCGATCCGATGGACAGCACCAATACCGAAACCTGCATCAAAAACCACATTTGTTCGTAGGGAATTTGGGTCGCGGTTTGCACGCCCGGGCGGTGCCCATTGGCAACCACCACGCCGGTGACCGCTGCAGCTGCCAGCAATGCGAACAGGCCAGCGATCAGTCGCGTCCCAGAAGCTTGGATTTTGAAACGTAGCGAATGCGCTGCGGTTAAGTTGACCAGCATTAATACCAAAATCAAACTTCCGCTGGGCAAGAATAATCGGCCAGGGACGTTCTGTAATTTTGGTGCCCAGGCTGGCGGAAAGAAAACCTGTACGGGAACTTCGACCAGCAGGCCGCTGAAGTGGCGAATTTTTACATTGAAAACATCATCGTAGGCTTGCTCCAATGTCGCCACCCACGTCATCAATATTGCCATGAACAGCAAGGCAACTGTTAAACGCAACGAAGCCAGCGGCATCACGATTGCTTGCGCGATATCGAAGACTGAGAACCCGGCCGCTGGCTGGTCAATCAAAGGAGAACTGGATTCAATTTGGTTGGTTGCCATTGAAATATCTTAAAAATGTTTGGCGTGTTTTGATTGTCGTCTGTCACAAAGGGAGCAGCGACATTGACTTATTTGAATTTGATCGAGTTCAAAAGTTTGCGAAAGGTTGGCAGTTCTTGACGGACGGTTTCTTTGTCGCCGACAAGTTTAAAGAACCATGCGTCCTGGTCATCGATGGTCATGACCGCGACGATCGCGCGATCTGATTTACCGTCGAGTAATTGGATCAGTTGGCTCGGTTGGTCGCCGATTTTGAAATTCTCTGTAGCCGCAGTCAGTTCGTCATTGGACAACGCTTGTTCGACTTGCCCGGCCCAACGCTTGGCATTATCGGGCCAGTTGTTCACCGCGGCGGACATTTGCGTGAAGGTGATCAGAACGGGCTGATCGGAATCGGCGGTCGTCTTTTTCGTAAAGCGAGTGGCTGGCACCATACCTGAGGTTTGTTTTTCAGCCCATCCTTGGGGAGCGTCGTAAGTGAGGTCTGAATTTTGGGTGGGGCGTTGTTCGGATGATCGTTTTGCTTTGGCGGCTTCTAGTTTGGCCTGCATTGCTTGCCGTTGTAGGAACGGGGCGTTTGCAAAGGGGGCTTTGCCGCCTTTCATTTGACCGCTGCCGGTTCCAACGGCGTCAAACAGATAGAAGTCGTCACCATCGGCCTTGGCGAATTCGGTGGCAATTTGGTCTTGAGTTAACGGATCCAAACCGAGTTGGCCTCGCCAGCGATTTGAGTTGGCGAGTAAATCTTGGTTGGGGCCGAGGCTAGAGATGGTCAGTTGTGTGTTGGAATCGGCGTCGATGATCAGTGTCGCCAGCGGGGCAAACATGGATGTTTTCTTGGGGCCGACGGTCCAGCCTTCGGGTAGCTTCCATTTTGGTTCGTCTTGTTCGAACGTGACCCCACGTAGTAATTCGAGAATCTGTTCTTGGCGGTCGTCAATGATATCTTGATTGCCGTTGGCTTTGAAAAACCAAGTTGCCGTTGGCTGGTCAAACATTCCAACGATCATCCGCCGGGGCACTTTGATGGCGGAGTCGTTGGTTGTTGGTTGGTTCGTTTGTTGTTTACGAAACGACTTGAAGCTGGATTCCTTGGACGGAACCGTTTGAACGGCGATTTGCTTTTCGCTGCAACCTGTGAAAACGGTTGCCAAGCAGGCGATGGATACAAAAAATCGGTTCAACGTGATCTCTCGTCGAAGACAGGGGGAGAGTGAAAGCCACAGCAAGGTGGATTTGGCGCAATGGCGAATATCTTACGTGACGCCGATTATAAGCGAACTGAGCGTAAATCCCCACCGCGCCGGATTGCTTAACTAACCGTGACCGGTTACCAGTCAAAACGAAAATGCAAGCAATTTAACCATTGAGAGACTGCTGAGGTTTCGGCGGATTTGGTTTGAGTCGCTTTGTCGCAGCCAAATTTCGGTAGGGTGTTTGATTTGGGGAACACTAATTTTCACTAATCGACTAATCATTCATGTGGGTGTCACTCGGTTCGGTCTGAAATCTCTGCGCCTTTGCGACTCTGCGTGAGACTTTTACTTGCCGCCTGAAAGCTGCGAGGCTGGTATTTTTTACGTGGTATCAACCTTATGAAGACGGGCAAGAGCGCCCGTCCTACGGAGGTACTTGCCGCCACCTTTTTCAAAGGAGCTATAGGTGGCGACGGTCTTTGCACTTAAAAGGTAATTCACTTCTTGCGACGTCGGCAGGCCATCATTGCTGATACCAGCCCCAGTAA
>CAZHCH010000071.1:0-15757 GCA_964530985.1 uncultured Pirellulaceae bacterium
ACCCAGAGCAAATTTCTTAACTTTTCAGAGTCTCGCAGTTTATCGGTAGGTCTGCGTTATCACAAGAGATAAATTGAAACTGTATCTAGGAAAATGTGGAAGCGATTCAGATCCGGCCATGGTGCTGTACGCACCATCGTAAATCGTTTCATTCTAGGTATTGGTTTGGGAGTCTCACAGCCTCGAAGGACTTTTGCCGGCACCAATGGTCAGTTTTAGCCCTGAAAAAGCCTTAATTGGTGCTTGTTGGAGTATCTTTAGCCGGACCCCACCAACGGGTTATCTGTCCCCAATCTGGCCGTATATCAGACTAGTCCATTGGCGAGTTGGTATTGCCGCCCTTAGGCCGAGATGCCGTCTGAAGGCGGGTACTGCGAGTGATTCGCTTCAAGATCAAAGGAACGGCTAGGTTCACGTTGGCTCTTCGTTGAACCTAGCTGCCCTCTAAGACGGCGGGAGCTTGCCTAACTGCGAAAACGGTTACAACCGGCGTAGATTGCCCATGTGTTCGCAAATTGCCTGAAATGTCGGCCTGATTAGTCAGCTTTGCAAAAATTATCACATACGTTTACATCAGTTCGTTAGTAGTAATTTCGAAAAATTGATATCTCCAAAATTGTCTCATTTAATAGGTAGGTTTGCTGCGTAAAGCCCACCTGAGACGAGCTGCTCTACTTCCACTTTTCCAATAACTTTGCCTCTCGCATGTTCCAACCAACCTCCAATATCAGCGCCGACTTTGGCCCGATTCAGCTCAACTTGTTTGCTGGTGAGCACAACGATCAGTTGAAGCTAACAGGTACTGAGTCGTCACCGTCAGTCAATGAATTTCTATGTCCCCAAGCACTTGAGTTCATGAAGGTTTTTGAGGCGGTTTCTGGCTGGGAGGTTCATTTCCAAGAATCTGCGGCCAGTTATTATTTCAGGTCTGAAGCAGAAAGGCGTGGTGAAACGCCGACCAACCAATCGCTGCGTCCACAAGGCAAGTTCGAGATCATCGACATGTCGAAGGACTGGCCAACCAAAACACCGACAATGCACCGCGGTCAGTGTGACCAGTTGGTTAAACTCTATAGCGACCTATACAGTCAATCTAATACGGCGCAAGACAATTTTGACAAGGTTCAGGGTTTATTGGCCGGTTTGACGAATCCTGTTGTGGATGAGAGTGAATTGGTCGACTCGTTCCCACCTATTCTTACGAACTTGGATGAAGACGATGACTTTGTCTTAGCGCAAGACAATGGGTTCGATGGCGAATTTGAATCTACTTTTGTCGTAAAGCAAGAATTCGATTCGAACTGGCTTGCCAGTGAGGGTGTTTGGAGTAACTGGTCGTTTGCTGGTGCTACCGGACTTGTAGGTAACGCCTATCTCGATTGGGCTCAGCGCGGCGACATACTGACTGTCTACGTCGGGCGGATTGAATCCAGTTTCGGTATGGGCGACACCGAATCGTCCTTAGAAGTGAACGCTGTTAGACAGCAGTTCAAAGTCAGCGAGGAAAACACGTTAGCGGCATTTTTCTTTTGGGATCGACGTGGCGGGCGATTGCAAAGCGTTGCACCTGGCAGTTGGCATGACTTGTATTCGGAAGGCGCAATCGTCGTATCAACTGACCCCAATATTCAAATGCCCGACTCAGTTGTCAACGCACAACTGTCAAGCGAACCTTTTACTGCCGAACAACTCGCAAGGGCGATCGAAGCAAAGCTCGGCGCCGATCATCGTGTGCTTGTGATCAAGTGCGGCTAACGCCTGCCAAGCCGTCTCAGTCGATCGTCAAGTAGACAGGAATATTAAGAACTGCGACCAAAGCAAACCGCACACATGTCGTCGATCGCTGGTGTGTTGCCCGAGTGTCGCGCTACAATTTTGATGATGCGTTCGCAAATCGTTTGAGGGGTTTTGCATTGACTTTCGATTAGCTCATCGATCAGGCGTGTTGTTGAAAGTTGTTCGTTCGCTGCGTTCATCGCTTCATTGACGCCATCGGTGTACATTGTCACCACATCGCCGACTTCCAAAGCTATTTCGACCGACTCGTATTTGAAGTCGTCTGTAATTCCCAGTGGAATTCCGGTTTCTTCTTCTGCCAACTTTCGGTATTCGCCCGCTTTATTTCGCAACAGCGGCGACATGTGTCCAGCGTTGACCACGGTCATTTTGTTTTCTTCGAAATTGACCAGCGCGAGTGCGAGCGTGACGAAGCGGTCGATTTTCAGGTCAGACAAGTTCGTGTTCATCGTTTGAATCGCTTCTTCGGCCGATTTGCAGGTGGCCAAAGCAAAGCGGGATTCAGCGGAAACTTTGGCCATCAACAACGCTGCGGCGATCCCGTGGCCGACCACATCTGCGATCACGATGCCGACTCGGTTGTCATCTAGTTTTACATAGTCAAAGTAGTCACCGCCCACTTGCTGCATGGGACGGTAGTAGGAAAAGAAGTCGTAGCGATCGTTGTTGATTGCACGCTGAGGCAAAAACTTACGTTGGATTTCGTTGGCGACTTGCAGGTCGAGCTTAAGATTTTCGGATCGTTTGGCTGCTTCGAACAAATCACTTTTTTGAACCGCCAAGCTTGCTTGCAATGCGATCGTTGTTAACGTTTCTAGTTCTTCTTCGTTGAAAGCAACCGACTCCTGGACGGTATCCAAGTGGATCACACCGATTACTTCATCTTTACTGTTGATCATCGGCGCGCACATTAACGATCGGATTTCAAAATCGACGATACTCTGCGCAAGATCAAATCGATCGTCGATCGCAGCGTCACTGCTGAGCATCGGACGTTTTGATTCAATCACTTGCTTAACGATCGTTTTGCTGACGCGAATCTGTTCGTCGTCTGCGGCATGACGGGTTTTCCAGCCAACTGGCTCTAGGTCACCAGCTTCGTTTTTTAAAATGATGAATCCGCGATCCGCATTGGTAAACAGTTCTAGTAAGAAGTCTAGGATCTTGGTTAAAACTTGATTTCGCTCTACGGATTCGCTGAGTGCGTGAGTGATTTTTGTGAGTGCAACGAGTGTCTGTTCAGCGGTAGTGTGGTTGTGAACTCGTTGGAAGTGTGAGGGTACCTCCAGTTGAGACACGATACCTTGGTTTTCGAGAGTGGCCGCGTCGTCTAAAAAAACCGAGTTTAGCGGTTTACTGCTGGGGATGAAGGAGCTCGGTGCAGTAGCTTGTGCCGGACGTAACGTAACGCCAGAGTTGGGTTGTTCCATCGCAAATGATAGCGTCGAATCACCGATTTTGATTCGAGCTTGATCGAAAATCCGTGTGGGCTTGGCAATGACGTCGTCGTTGAGAGTTGTGCCGTTGCGACTGTTTAAGTCTTGTACGTAGAAATGGCCGTTGTCCAACGTGATCTTCGCGTGATAGCGACTCACCGACGCGTCGTCGAGTTGGATTTCGCAGTCGGGATGCCTGCCAATTACGATAGGCGTTTCTTTTAACGAGTAACTCTGTCGAGCGGCATTGCTGCCTGTGAAGCTGATCGTTGCCATATTGGTTTATCAAAAGCGGGTCGTGCGAGTCGACGTTGGGATTCTAGTCTATTCTAACCGGAATAGTTGGGTATCTGTCAACTGTTTTTATTTCTCGATTCTACTATCGTCAACTTGTTCTTTTTAGTCTGCGATTTGGATGCCTGCGTTTTAGATCGCCAGCGCTCTAGAGTGAGGCCTGACAATCAATCGGCTATATCGTTAGAATGTGAACTGATAACGTAGCGATGCTATCCAATCGACTGGCGAATTAGATCGTCACCCGTCATTCATACTCATTCCGGGAATTGCCAGATGCCGACGCCACCATTTAATTTAATGACATGGATCGACGAACATCGAGACGAATTCAAAGCCCCTGTGATGAATCGTCAGTTTTATAAAGAAGCTGATGATGTGATCGTGTTTGTATCAATGGGGCCCAATACTCGTAATGATTATCACGTCAATGTGACCGAGGAATTATTCTATCAGCTAAAAGGAGACATCGCTGTGCGAATTAGGCCGTTGGACGGCAGTGATCCTCATGACGTGATTATTCGAGAGGGTGAGATGTGGTTGTTGCCGCGTGATGTTCCGCACCGTCCTCAGCGACCAGCTGACACGATCGGTTTGATCGTCGAGTTTCCACGGCCCAAGGGAGCAGTCGATAAGCTCCGTTGGTACTGTAATGACGATCAGCACCTCGTGCATGAAGCTGAGTTCCGTTTACAGCACATCGACGAAGACTTGCACAAGGTGATGGATGAATTTTGGAATGGCCCAGAAGATGTGCGAACCTGTCCGGTTTGCAATACGGTGGTGCAACGAGCTGGCGAATTCAAAATTAACGAGTGATGCCGGCAGGCCAAGCGGTAGCCGGTGGGGCGGTTCAAATCCCGAAGTTTGGTGGCATCAGCTACTTAAGAAGATTGCCGGTTGCATAAAAATAAGCCAGTATGGAATTTCCATACTGGCTTTGTCGATTGAATTTCAAGCAATGCTCGATTGGTTCGCGTCTCCCGGTGTCTACACAGCTCTTAGCTGTCCGAGAAATGGTCCGTGAGAATCGTTGATGGCAATGTGTTTACTATGCAAACACGTTTAGCAGGCGACCAACAGCAGCGTCTAGCTTTTCAGCTGTGTCGTAGTTGCCATTGGCGATCTGAGCACGAAGTTCTGCCACCCGATCGGTACGGACTTCGCCACCGGTTGCTGCAGTGCCCATCATTTGAGCCTGAGGAGAGATGTCGAGCTGGTCAACTGGCAACGCAGTTCCGTTATTGCTGACAGATTCAGCAGGCGCTGACTTGGGTTGCAAGTTAACGGCTTGAGTGTTTTGAATGTTTGATGTGGGTCGGATTTGCATCGAAGTCTCCCTGGTAGGGTTGGCTTGAAAGTTATGCACACAAAGTAGTGTAGCTCATTCCAAACGCTAAGTTTTGGTTTTGCACAATTCTAAAAATTTCGTCCGCCGTAGAGGCTTCAGAAATCTCTCAAGGGCTGCATCCTTGTCGAAACGTGCCATCCATAACAGGATCTGACTCCGCAAGCACTGAAAGTTATTCAGTTTATCGACGTGGACTCGATTGCCTTTGAAAAAAAAGTGTTCGGTTAGTGTCATGTCGTTGGCAGGATGCCAACGGCTTGTTGGGTTTGTATTGTTTAAGTTGTCATTACTTTGAGTTGGTAGTCTCAAATTAACGCCTGCGATGGCGAGGCTCTGTTAAAGGAGTTGGTCGGTGGTAGGTGAAACAGGTTTAGTTTTACCGATCCGCAGTTCCGCCCAGGCGTTTGGCTGAAAGTTGTAAAATCTTCAGCGTGTGCATTTGACTGGACGGTAATACGTGCTTGGAAAGAAATGGTTCGAAAGTTCATTGGATTTCTTTTGAGTTATTTCCAAAACACCACTCGGGCGAAGTATAGAAAGGTTTCTCGTTATCGCACAAGGCGAGTCTGATACGGGGAAATACGAGGTTTTTCGACCTATTAAGCTTGTTGGGTAGCGTGTGCTAGCAAAACCTATCGTTTGCTTAAGGTGCCTTGAACAAGCTTTACTGAAAGCCGAATTTATCGAATCCAACCGAAGTTGAAACTGATGGTGCGTTTGTCGTCACCAGCAGCTTCATCGACGGGGAACGCAAAGTCGATCGCAACTGGTGCGCTGATGCCAGCGAAAGGTATGTTTGCTCTGATGCCCACGCCCGGTGCGATTCGGAAGTTGCCCGAACTTATGGTGATGTTTTCTTCTACGGTTCCAAAGTCGACGAACGCTACGCCCATGATCATGTCGTCGTTGGTGATGGGGAACTGATATTCCAACGAGTTTAACCATTGGAATTCACCGCCGACGCGAACATTTCCGTCGATCGGTGAGACTCCACGGAAGTCAAATCCGCGTAGCGATGATGTTCCGCCTGCAAAGAAGTTCTCAAACACAGGTGTGGAACCACCGCTGAATCCCAATTTTGTGCGGTAGCTGATCGTATGATGGCCTGTCGTTGCCGTTCGTTTGTAGATCAGACGTTGCACTCGATAGTCAAATTCAGCGCGAGAAAAATCAAAGTCGCCGAAGGCTTGCCGAAACGTCGCCGCAAAGTACGCCCCTGAATCTAATAGGTAGGGTGATTGCCGAGTGTCATAAACTAATCCGACATCGAACGTAAACAAGTTACTGTTGCCAAGATCCGCATTCAATTGAGACGAGGTGCCGACTCGCGGGTTGTCGATGTTTACGTTTTCAAGTTGCAGTCCGCCGCGTATCGACAGAAAGTTGCTCAACGCCCGCCCCAGTCGCAGTTTCGCGCCCGCTCGCTGTTCATCCCAGTCAAAGTACTGCCGGTCGAAATAGTATCCGCTTAAGTTGACGCTAACGTTTGAGTTCAAAAAGTAGGGATCGCCGATACTTATTAAGTAACGCTCTAAATCGGTACCGGGGACGATCTCTGCACGGAACGATTGTCCCAACCCACGAAACACACGAGGGTTGGTGAATAGATCATTCAGCGATCTGGGAAATGCAAAGAGGTTGAAGTCTCGTTCGTCTAAGATTATTTCACCAACAAGTCCGTTGTCGGAACCAACGGTGCCACCGGCGATTAGTTTTCCGGTGGGGCCAGTAGGTACGAAAACATCAATATTGAGTGGTAGTGCGCCTTGAGGAAAGCCAGTTTGTGGAGCAACGCTTGGTTGGGCCGGAAACAGTTGCGGCTGAACTGGATTAGCGAAGTTGGGCGTTGCGAACGTTGCTGGGCCAGATAACCCTTGCGTCGCGTTAGGGGCGAGGACGTTGGGGGCAACCAAGTTTTGATTTTGTCCGGGGAACTGAAACGCAGATTGTTGTTGGAAACCGGTCAACAGGCCTGGAGTATTACCAGTGGCTGGCTGAGCTGCAGGGTAGGGGTAGACGGACTGTTGGCCGTGAGCGGTTGAGGCTGTTTGTCCTGCGCAGCAAGTTAAAACCGTGATTGCAATGAATTTTGCGCACCCAGCAAATCGAATTGATTTCCCAATAGAGCCAGTGGAGCCGATGAGTTTGAGCAAGCCGAGCATGCAGTGGGGTTTTTCGAGGTTGGTTGGTTTTGATTGGTAACCGACCCAATTCGAAACGGTGTGTTGGCTGATCGCCCAACGACAACACGTCGAAATAGGTTCCAATAAACGGCGTTTGCCGCAGGATTCAATTCGGTCCCCCCCGAATTTTATTTATTTGATGGTGACCATATCGGACCATCCATCTTGAACTCTCGTTGACATCGCTCCGAGTTTGTATGGAAGTTGAAAAAACCGCTTGCTTTCTAAATCCTGCTCAACTTCGTAGTTATCCATGTTAGCTGCTTCTACCGCGAAACGCCGAGGAAGAAACTGAATACTTTTTCGTCGTCACCGGCAGCGGTCGCTACTGGGAACGCAAAGTCGAATGCCAGTGGTGCTCCGATTCCCAGTCCAGGTATGTCAACTCGGAATCCAAAGCCAGGTGCGACGCGGAAGTTGTCGCTATTAAGTGTGATGCTCTCCTCAACCGTTCCGAAGTCACAGAACAAAACACCTTTGACGGAGTCATCGGCCATGATCGGAAACTGGTATTCGACGGTGTTCAACCACTGGAAAGGTCCACCAACTCGGACGGTGCCCTCAGCAGGACCCACCCCACGGAAATCGAAGCCACGAAACGTGGAAAATCCACCGGCAAAATAGTTTTCAAAAATCGGTGTACTTGAACCACTGAATCCAAGCTTCGTGCCAAAACTAACTGTGTGTCGTCCGGTTCCGTCAGCTCGTTCTTTTAACAACTTGTAGGTTCGGAAATCAAAATCACCGCGAGTGTAATCAAAGTCGCCGAATGCTTGTGTCAATGTCGCTGAAAAATAAGTTCCTTCGGTTGCCGCAAGTTGAGAATCGCGAGTGTCTCGAATCAAACCAACGTTGAATAGGAACAAACTATTTTTTTCATTCAAGATCGCATTTAGGGTCGGAGATGTGGTGGCTCGGGCATTGTCCAGCTCGACTCGTTCGCCCCGAAATCCCAAACTGATCGATAGGTCGGGTGTTAATCTTCGGCCCAATGAAACACGTCCGCCGATTCGTTGTTCGTCCCAGTCAAAGAAACTTCGATCGAATAAGTATCCGCTGACGCTCAAGCTGTAGTCAGTACCCAGTAAGTAGGGCTCAGTGAGGTTGACAGAGTAACGTTGAAGGTCTTGTCCAGGTGCGAGTTCTAATGAAAATTGCTGGCCGCCACCGCGGAAGGCGGTGCCATCCAATATGTCGCGAAAGCTGGTTGGAAAGCGAGTGATGTCGAAGTTTCGTTCATCGATTCTGAATTGACCAACGATTCCGTTGTCGGAGTTGAAGGCACCACCGAAGTTGATTCGGCCAGTTTCTGTTTCTGAAACGTAAACGTCCAAATCTGCATAGTTGGCTGGGAATGGAATCGGAGCGTTTCCGCCACGTTCGAAGGGTTGGATTAGCGGATTCAGTTCGTTTGGCGATCCAATATTTGGAGAGGCCAGCCCATTGCCTGGAATCGTCAAGCGATCGGGTGTTGCCAACTCCGGATACTGAAAGGCGACTTTTTTAATTTTGTCGTTGTCTTGGTTTGCTTCTTGGTGATCTGCCGTTGCAACACCGTGGCCCTCGCTGCCAAAACCGGCCCGGTTGGTATCGTTGACTTTGGCTTGTAGTCGAGCCGCAACTTGGCTGGTAGCGCTGCTTGTTGGTGAGGTCGGTGGAAATTGATTTTGATCGGCGCTCCGGCTGCCGCTACCAACTTGTCCATCTGCTATCTGATTCGGGTCATCCGGATCAGATGGTGTCAGCACAACGCGTGAGCCTGGAGCAAAAATGTTCGCCGCCGCACCAAGTCGATGCTCGGCATCGCGAATTTTTTGTACGTTGATTTGGTCAGCTGTGGCGGGTGATTGGGTTGCGTTTGAAGCGGTTGCTTGTTGCTGCGAGCCAAAGAGTGATTGACTACCTGGTGGAAAACCAAATCCACTACCAAATGAGTTATTGGCCGGTGATTGAGCTCGAACTGCCACGCCGTCGTTGGTCAGTAGGTTGGTGTTTTCGCTTGGTTGTAGGCCTGCCAATTCGTTGTATCGTTGCTCAATCGATTTACCGCTATCGATTTTTGATTGCGGCGGGTTTGTAGCAGCAAAATCAATTGAGCTTTCTGGGTGCAGCCCCAGTGTTTCCACTTGTTGCACCACGGATTGGCAACCAGTTTGAACGATCACGACGACAGCTATCAACAGTGACAAGCTGGCTTTAGTGAACGATTGAGCGATTGTTTTATTCGAAAGCATCTTGGTGATTCGCAGGAAAATTGGCAGTCCAGGCGTTAATTTGGTTGGCATGGTTATCTCAATCCACTGCCGCCGCTGGGTGGTCTCGATCCACTACCGCCGCTGGGTGGTCTTGAGTTACTACCCGAACTGGGAGCAGGACGACGACCACTGCCATTAGCTCGACTTGCTACCCAAGCAGGATCATTTGGGTCTGCTGGCGACAATTCAATTCGCGGTGATGCAGCACCCGTGGCAAAAATGTTTGCCGCACCAAGTCGACGTTCGCTGTTGCGAATTTCTTGGGTGCTAAGCAGGTCACCGGTACGAACGGATAACGGATTCAGAACAACCTCGCGTCGAGTGATGCCGTTGCCGCCTTCGTAGTGGACTCGGATTTCGCCCGCGTAGTATTGATTTCCTTCTTCGATTTTGTAGATGATATCCATTAAACCGGGTTCCTCTAAAAACCTTGGTTCGGCGACGATGTTAGCGAAGATAAAACCCTGGCCGCCGTATAGTTCTCGCAGCACCTCGACGTCGGCGTTCATTTCAGCAACAGTGAATTCAGGCGATCCTGTTTCGTTTGGCCGTAGTTCTAGCAAGGATTCCAGCTGTTGTGGTTGGTAAACTTGATTGCCGATGAACGAGACTTGTCGCACTCGATACCGCGGTCCTTCGTTGATAATGAAACGCAGATTCAGCCAACGACCATCGTTGCTCTCACTGATTTCGCGGCCAATACGGGCATTGAAAAAACCGAGACTACGGTAGTAACTGGTCAGTCGAGTGATGTCTTGTTCGACTTCGTTGCGTTTGACGAGCCCGCCGAAGACTTTTAGGATTCCTGGTTTGGACTGGATCAAGGCTTTCAAACGTCCGTCAGGTGCGATTGTGTTGCCTTCGAATTCGACTTTCCAGATGCGCTGTTTTTCGTCTTCGTGAATCAAGAAAACAACTCGGTTGTCGCCCGCATCACTGCCTTCCATGATTTCAACTTGTGTTCGTGGAAATCCTTTTTCTTTGTAGAATTCTTCGATTTTGGTTTTTGCCAACCGGATTTGATGTACATCTAGTGGTTGACCGTTCTCCAATTCGGTGTGCCGACTTAAGGCTGCGTCGGAGATACCACGGTTGCCCACGAATTGGACTTCGCTGATCGACGATGATTCGACGATTTCTAGGGTAACAACAACACCGTTGGGGGTGTTTTCCAAAAAGGGTCCCTTGATGCGGCTAATTCCTTTGGTACGCCATAGTAAGTTGACGTCTTGCTGAAGTTTGTCAGGGTCAAAGAATTGACCAGGATGAGTCTTCATGTTTCGCAGCAAATCGTGTTCGCTCAACAAATTACTACCGTTGATGATGACTTCCGCTACACGATCAGACTGTTGGGTGTGAGGTTGTCGAGCTTGAATTTCAGCATGCTTTTTGGCGTCTGATTCGTATGAAATATCATTCAAACTACGGACGCGATTATCGAAATCGGAGCTTTGATAGCGTACTATTTCGCGCGGAGATCGATGGGGTTCTGCATCTAGCGAATTGGCTGATTGGGCCGTTGAGTCATTTAACTGTATCTGAGAAATGTCCAACGACTGCGGCGGAGTTGGCAACGCAGGGGCCTGTGCAAATTGAGTTGCTTGACAACCCAATAGCAATCCGACACCTATCAGTGCAAGCGCCCTCGCAACGCGACGTTGTAAGAGTCGTGACACTGGCAGACTTGATTTTTGTTTGGTTTTTTGGCTTTTAAGCAATTTTCGGTCCATCCTTTGACCTGAAACTTTAGCGATTTCTGCCTTGTAAGTACAAAAAGGCAGACTTAGAGGCAAGGCCGCTTTTGGTTTGATTTCAAATGTTTGCTAGACAAACAATTGCGATCGGGAACCATGGGCATTTGCACGCCTGTCGTAAATCCACAGTTGGTCTATGAATATTTAAACATGCTGGTAGCGGAGTGTACGCAGTGTGTTGTTTATTAGTTCAGATGATTCACAATGAATTTCTACTGAAGTAGAGTATGGGTGAACCATCGTTTAAGAGCGGGTTTGCTGGCACTTTTATATCTCAACTTTCAACTTTTCGCTGGATCGTCACTACACTATCATTCGCGGTGTAATGAATTGCAACGATCAACAATATGATTGGACGTCTTCGATTGCATCTGCGGTTACCGCCGTAATGATCTTAGGGGTGCTGTCACTTTCTGGATGCATCGCAGCTCAGACTCGAACACTATGGGGTGTAAGCGCGGTCGCAAATTTAGGTGGAGCGAGAAATCTTGTTGAGGTCGAGAAAGTGGACCACCGTCCCGTTACGCAGCCTTGGAGTAAGTGGTGGCAAGAAGTAGAACCGCCAAGCCAACGAACTGCGTTGCTGTTGCGTCGTTATGATTTAGAACAGGCGAATTTGAAGTCGCCTGACCAAGTCATTCGCTGGTTGCACCAACTGACCCAAGACCGGCCGTCGTTAGAAGAAGTTCACGCATTGGCTGAGCTGGCAGAAAAACAAGCTCGCTGGTCGTCCAGTACGGGTGATCCAGAACGAGCGACGCGGATGTATGCCACCGCAATCATTCACGCTTATAAGTTTCTGTTCGACAGTAACCTCAATATCGCCCGAAACGCATACGACCCACAGTTTCGTAGCATTTGCGATATTTACAATCGCTCGCTTGAAGCGCTGTTGAGGACGATTATCACTGACGAACAGTTTGGTAATGATTTTCAGGCTGTTATTGGTACAGTTGATCAAGGAATTCAGTTGACCGTGAAGATTGACGGACGCTGGACGAATCAGTTGTTTGAGCGTTTCGAATTGGTTAGTGATTATCGCACTAGTGGTTTTGAAAGCGAACACCGAACGTACGGGCTCGGGGTGCCACTGATAGCGGTTAGGAAAGGTGCTCGACAACAAGACGTTGTGTTTGAAAAATACTATCCGCCTGAGCTGACCATTCCATTGACCGCGTTTTTGCATTTGCAGCCAGATCGCAAAGCCGCTCCTGCACACGGCGATACTGATGTTGATGCGAGTCAGCCTGCAATACAAACAGCCGTATTGTCACTCTACGATCCACTGGAGAAGACGACTGCCGTCACTGGAAACGTTACACTGCCGTTGGAGAGTGACCTCACCACGCCATTGGCTTACGGTCTAAAAGATCCTCTCGTAAACAAGGGTTTATTGGCCACAGGCTCCTTGCTGAACGCTGAGTTTGCTCCAGAGTCATACGGCATGTTCATGATCGAACCCTACGATCCAAAAAAGATACCGGTGGTGATGGTGCATGGACTGTGGGATGGACCGACGACCTGGGCTCACATGATCAACGATCTGCGAGCCAATCGAGAGATCCACGAAAATTATCAATTCTGGTTTTACAGCTACTCTACAGCTCAGCCGTTTTGGGTTTCTGCCAATCAGTTTCGCAAAGACTTACGGGAGATTCGTCGTGAAGTCGATCCGCAGCAGGCCAATCCAGTGTTGGATGAAATGGTGTTGGTTGGGCACAGTATGGGTGGGTTGGTTTCACTGCTACAGACGATAGATAGTGGTGATCGGTATTGGGAAATTATCAGTGATCGACCGATTGGCGATCTCAAAGGTAATCCTGAAACCGTGGCTGCATTGAAAGAGATGTTTTATTTCCAATCGAATCCGTCGATCAAAACGCTGATCACACTCGCAACACCATTCAAAGGAAGTGACTTTTCCAATCGAGCGACGCAGTGGATTAGCCAGCGATTGATCACATTGCCTGCTTTGACCACCAATGACTTTGAAAAGCTGGCAGTGCAAAACAGCGACATTTTAAAAAATTCCTATTTGTTTACCCGTAGCAACAGTATTGATTCATTGGCAGCGACCAATCCAATTTTTGAAGCGATCGCAGAAACGAAAATTCCAGATCACCTAAGCACTCACAATATTGTTGGTCAGCTCGAAAAGAAGAGCGTCTTTGGTAGACCAACGGCGGAAAGCTCAGATTCAGGCGATGGTGTGGTATCGCTTAGCAGTGCCACCAGCCCAAAAGCGAATTCGCAAGTATTTGTCGCAGCAGAGCATTCCAAACTGCACCAACAATCGGGTAGTATTTTCGAGGTGCGTCGGTTGTTGCTGGCGCAATTGGCCGAAAAGGAGCGAGTTCAGCCTCGTCCCATCCCGCCATTGATTCGCTCGGTAAATCATACTTCTGCGATTCAACAGTAAAGATCCGGCGGAAATTTACAAACAGAAACGATCTCTATGTCTGAATCGCCCATTGCCGAATCAAACAACGCGGCCATCGACGCCATCGTTCAGGTCCTAGCGGATTGTCAGTCCATTCTGTTCATCACTGGAGCTGGTGTCTCGGCCGATTCGGGCGTGCCGACTTACCGAGGTATCGGAGGTTTGTACAATGTTGACACAACCGCTGAAGGGTTTGCGATCGAGGAAGTGTTATCGGCCGGAATGTTTGCTCGCGATCCGGCACTGACTTGGAAGTACTTGGCGCAAATCGGTTTGGCGGCTCAAGATGCAAAGCACAATCGAGCTCACGAAGTTATCGCGGAGATCGAAGCGCACTTTGATCGAGTCTGGACGCTGACTCAGAATGTGGATAGCTTCCACCGCAGTGCCGGTACAAAGAATTTAATCGAAGTTCACGGGAACATGAATTCGTTTCGCTGCACGGCTTGCGAATTTAAAACACGAGTTGAAGACTTCAAAGATCTTACAATTCCGCCGGTTTGCCCCGACTGTAACGCGATGGTTCGGCCAGACGTAGTCTTGTTCGGCGAACTTTTGCAAGGCGATCATATTGACCAGCTAACTCGACAGGTCGTCGAAGGCTTTGACGTGGTTTTCAGTATCGGGACAACCAGCGTTTTTCCATATATTCAAGAGCCCATTCGGCAGGCGAAGCAACAGGGAAATCCAACCATCGAGATCAACCCAAGCGAAACGGTGATTTCTTCTTTGGTCGATTATCGAGTGACCCTTGGTGCTGCAGAATCGTTGAACGAAATTTGGCGACGGTTTGCCAAACAAATGTGATCAGCGCTCAGCGGTTTCGCCACTGGCCTCATAACGTTTCGTTTCCACCGTGTTTTTTATGTGGTCCAATACACGTCCGTGGATCGAGTGAATGATTTTGTCGGTCCAGATCTTCCAATATAATTGCGGATACATATCGACCGAGTACCAAGTGTGCCCTTCCAGCCGAGTACCACCGTCGGGCAATTCGATCAAACGGAACTCACCACGTTGGCTTCTCATGAAGCCATCTAAGTGCGGGGGATGGATCTCTTGCCACGGACTCAGCTCAGTCAACGGGCAAGGTTGGTCTTCGACGTCAAACGCGAGCCGGTTCGGGCAATCCCAAACCGTTATGGGTTCGACAAAATCACCTGTTGAAAACTCACAATAACGCACTGCATCCACGCCGGTTCCTTCAATCCGAGCCCGAATTGGATAGGCGACACCCATTTGTGACAACCAATCTGGATCCGAAACAATATCTGGAAACGCGACTACGGTGTCCCAGACTTCAATGGGGCTCGCATCGACGTCGACCACAGAAACGACTTCGTACTGAATTGGCTTGTCTATAAAGTGACCGATCATTGCGACGCTCGGAAGCACCATCGCGGCCGACAGCCATGACGGGTTTGACATAGTGCATCTTGCAATGCAGTAGCCAATTATTCCACCGACAATAGCCGCTGGTAGCATGATTGGCATAGCCATGACGATACAAACCAAGCCCTCCAGACCAAGAACGATCAACGAACAACAGCCAATCAGTGCTGCAGATGCGGCGATGCCAATAGCCGCTCCGAGACTTTTTTCTTTTCCGTGTCGTGTCTGCGCGAAGCCGCAGATCGTGCCTAACAAAATCGGAGCGCTAAAGAAAATTGACGTCCCGTAGTCGCCTAAAAAATAGATGCTTACTAATAACATTCCAGTCGTCAGCAGTAAGCTCATCAAAATCGTGGCAAGCCACAGCGGTGTATCTTGTTCCAGATTTCGCTTTTTTTGGCTGGCTGCATTGTCGCTGGTTTGATCATGATCGTTTGAAGGCTTGGGAGGTAAGACACACATCAATAACATCAGCCCGAGATTGACACCGGGGCAGAGCATCCACAAGCAATTCCATACCGACACACCAGCATCCAAACAGCGACCGATGGTTAGGTAGATTGCGACGAACACAAACGGCAATGACCAAGCCAAAATGAACCAACCAACCCACGGTTCGGCTCCGACGATGGCTTGTGTCTTGGTGGTGTGAAAAGGAATGACGAACGCCCAAACAGGGAATCCACTTCCGCCAGCATTAATGACCAACAAGTACTCGACAGCGTATTTGAACAGCATCAGTCCAAACCCCCACGCTGCGTAACTGACTCGTGAAACGGAGGGAGCTTGGAAATTGGACTTGGCTGGATCCTCAGCGGATTGAGTCATTGTGCAATTGCCTGTTAAGTTGCGGTG